>CAMZNS010000049.1 GCA_947313855.1 uncultured Deferribacteraceae bacterium | reverse complement strand
AAGAAGAACTTGTGGAAGGGCTCAGCTTTCTGGTCAACTACGACAAAACCAAGAAGGAGATACAGGATATTATCGATATGCCTGACCGTCTGATCGATTTATTCATCCAGCTGTGCCTGCAGAACAATGGAAACCTTTCAGTCAGAAAAAGGGGTTCACTTCTTGACTTCCTTACCGACGACGAGCTCGCAGCCATGGAGCAAGCTGTTAAAGTCGGTTATAGCAAGGTAGGATGACTGAGTTCAGTAAACTGAAGAGCCCTACGAATGGCACGAATGATACGAATAACACGCAAGGGGAATCGTTATACTAAGGCTCCCCCACCTGAAAGCTTATTTTACTTGATGCTAGGTCGTCGGTATCTAGTTTTACCCAGGGTAGACCTACCTACTTGAATCGAATGAGGTGGGCAGTGATGAACGCAGTGAAGGCAAACGTCACAGCTTGTCCCAAACTGAATATGACCTTGCGTGTCCATCCAGATATTGTCCCTAGGGCACTCACGAACACACTTCATGCACTTGGTGCAAATATCCACCTGAGAGTAAAACTGCGGGATAAGCTTCGAATACATACCGTGAAACGCTTCTACTGCTTTTCGTGGTATGAGAAAAGATAGGGGAACATACCACTTACCCCTAACAGTTATCGGGTTCGACCTCAATACTTGAGAAACAAATTTTTCTACCCTGTTATCGATCCTTCTAGAGTGAAAGAATTTTATAATTTTTTCCGTAAACGACTGAGGATAAGCCAGAAAAGCCAGCATATCCGTCGCCGGCATATACAGCTCCATCTTGGCAACAGTATTTATGCCATTTGGTTGACCTAGCTCTTGGATCGAGTTGCCCGAGATAAGTGCCTTTGTGCAAAAAAATCCCACAGGCTTACCCTTACCGTCTATCTGATGGATCAAATCTTTTACTAACTGGGGGGACGTTAGACCGTATATCGGGAACCCGATGATATAGATGTCTGCATCCTGAAAAGCAGTTGAAACACTCGTCTGACTCACTCTGATCAATCTCACGTCATGCCCGAGCTTCTTAAGTTGAGAGCTTGTTTTTTGTGCTACAAATTTTGTGTTACCCGCACCAGAGTAGTAATACAGCTCCACAGTTTTCATTGCCGCACCTCTCCTATCATAACATACCATCCTAGCAGTGTTTTGCAACACCACATATAAAATATAACACTGTTTCTTAGAGTGTCGAGGAAAGGGTAAGTTGTCGCACGCCTCCGTGATGGCAGAGTAGGGTTCTACAGTCCTAGTTTTTCGGCTACGTCCTCGAAGCTTGGATCTTCGGCGTAAAGCTTTTCAAGCTCAGATCGGACACGAGTTTTCTGACCTAAATCGTCGTAAACCAGCACACGCTCGTACCTTAGATATCGTAACAGTTCGTTGGATCGACCTTTTTTGCGACGCAACGCTGCTGTTAGTGTGTCCCGTGCTGCTGTGGCTAGCCCTAGTTGCCTTAGTGCTTTCCCCTTGTAAAGCATCAGTGCTGCGTCTGCCTCTGTTTCGTTCTCTATCCCTGTGGCGATCTCCACAACGGTTTGGCTGACACTTTTGCTATCAGGGTGTGCTTCCATCAGTAGCTCAGCGAGAGATAATTTTACTGCAACATCGTCGGGGTCAGATTTTCGCAATCTTTGAAGACAGCGGACAGCATCTTGCCACGCACCTTGAGCCTGATAGACCTCCGCTAGACCGAGTAGTACACCCCTTAGGTTTGGGTCAACCTTGACGTACACTTCGTTTGTGATTGGTAGGCTCATGATGGCACTCACTTCGTATTTATTGAAATAGGTGCCAAGCTGTTGGTGTTTTTGTTCGGCCATCAGAAAGTACTTTTCAGAGTTGTCCAGCTGATTGTTATTTAGGGAGATGACAGCCGCAAGGTATGTTGCATCTGCTAGGTTAGTTGCTTGCTCGAGGTGCTTTAGGGCAGCATCTTCATTGGCACAATATATCTCACGCAATCCATCAACTAGGGCTTTTTCCTCTTCTGAAGTGCTAAGTTTTTGTAAAAACCCTAGATTTAGTGTGTCAGGCTGTGTTGATTGCGATTGCGATTGCGATGAGGATGGTCTTTGGGTACCCTTCTTTTTGGAATGCACCTTGGTGTAAAACAGCCCCGTACCTGTTGCCCCTATGGTTGTTCTCTTCCCATGGGGTCCTACGGTAAACTTTGCTCCTCGCGGACCGAATGACATCGATGCACTTTTCTTGCTCAAGTTTAGTGTTACACCCGGTGCAATTTTCACTCTTCTCCAGAAACGAACTCCCACTGCAACCCCCTCGTGTTTATAACACATGTATAATTATGCAACAACATCAACAATAAATCCCAGTGAGAAACTAGCTAAAGAGTTTTGCGTATGACTCTGCAAGTATTGTTACAGAGTCATACGCAGGCTAGAAGGGTCTGGGTAGGTATTTTTCGTGCAGTGCGTGTCCCGTGCATCGCCACACCAACAGCAGAGCCGTTAGCAGGGTGCCGCTAAACACTAGTGCTAAACACTAGTGCCAAGAACTACATCACTACATCATACCGCCCATACCACCCATGCCACCCATGGGATCGCCACCAGGCATTGCAGGTGGGTTCTCTTCGGGGATATCCGTAATCAGTGCTTCCGTGGTGAGCATCAAGCCAGCAACAGAAGCAGCGTTAATCAGTGCACTACGCGTTACTTTCGTCGGATCGATAACGCCATCTTCGATCATATCAACATACTCCCCAGTGGCAGCATTGAAGCCGTAGTTGAGCGATGTGTTGTTTTTCACGTTGTGAACCACGATGGAGCCTTCGATGCCGGCATTTTCAGCGATATAACGCATCGGTGCTTCGATGGCTTTGCGTATAATTTTCACGCCGATTTGTTGTTCTTGTGGCAGGTTGGAGAGTGAGTCTAGTGCTGAGGCAGCACGAACTAACGCAATACCACCGCCGGCAACAATACCCTCTTCCACAGCAGCACGTGTTGCGTTTAGTGCATCTTCCACCCTGTCTTTTTTCTCTTTCATTTCGGATTCGGTAGCGGCACCGACTTTGATGACAGCAACACCACCAACAAGTTTGGCAAGACGTTCCTGTAGTTTTTCTTTGTCGTAGTCGCTAGATGTTTCTTCGATTTGCGAGCGAATTTGTGCAACACGAGCTTTGATATCGGCTTGGTTCCCGGCACCTTCGACAATGACTGTGTTGTCTTTGTCGATGACAACTTTTTTGGCACGTCCCAAGTTTTCTAGTGTGAGGGAGTCGAGTTTTGTTCCAAGGTCTTCCGATACGACGGATCCGCCTGTGAGTGTGGCAATATCTTTGAGCATCTCTTTGCGTCTATCGCCAAATCCGGGTGCTTTCACGGCGACACAGTTGAGAGTACCGCGTAATCTGTTCACGACCAAGGTTGCCAACGCTTCCCCTTCAACATCTTCGGCGATGATGAGGAAAGATGCACTTTGTTTCGCTATCTGTTCGATGACAGGCAGAATATCTTTCATGGAGCTTATTTTGCCTTCGGTGAGGATAATGTATGGGTTATCCAGTACGGCTTCCATGGCATCTGAGTCGGTGATGAAGTATGGTGAGAGGTATCCGCGATCGAACTGCATCCCTTCAACGACATCTAGCATGGTGTCGATAGATTTGTTTTCTTCGATGGTGATAACGCCGTCGTTGCCGACTTTTTCCATGGCATCGGCGATAATGTCTCCTATTTCGGTATCGGAGTTGGCTGAGATTGTTCCCACTTGTGCTATCTCTTTTTTGTCGTTTGAGATGGGTTTGCTATTTTTTTGTAGCTGTTCGGAGAGTACTGCAACGGCTTTGTCTATCCCCCTTTTGAGGTCCATGGGGTTTGTTCCTGCGACAACATTTTTGACCCCTTCGCGGTAGATTGCTTGTGCGAGTATTGTTGCTGTTGTAGTTCCGTCTCCGGCTACGTCGTTGGTTTTGGATGCTACTTCTCGTACGAGTTGTGCCCCCATGTTTTCGAGTGGGTTTTCGAGTTCTATCTCTTTGGCGACGGTTACGCCGTCTTTGGTGATTATTGGTGAGCCGAATTTGCGTTCGATGACCACATTACGTCCTTTGGGTCCAAGTGTGACCTTGACAGCGTCGGCGAGTTTGTCGACTCCTGCTAGGATTGACTGTCTAGCCTCTTCGGAAAAGGTAATTTTTTTTGCCATATTAGTGCTCCATGTTTATATATTTTGTATTTAAAGGTATTTTACTTAGAAAGGATGCCAAAAATATCGTCTTCACGCATGATAACGAGTTCGTCGTCTCCGAATGATACTTCGGTGCCTGCATATTTTGAGAATAGTACACGATCGCCAACCTTAACAGTGGGTGCAACAGTGTTGCCCGAGTCGCTGACTTTGCCGGATCCAACAGCTAGAACTTCCCCTTCAGATGGTTTTTCCTTGGCACTATCAGGGATGTAGATCCCAGATGCGGTTTTTTCTTGTACTTCGAAACGCTTTACCAGTACCCTATCGTACAAAGGCGTTAATTTAGACATAGATATAATCCTCCTAATGTTAAAGTTTATTTAGTTATAGATTAGCCCAAGTCCAGACTTGGAGTAAGGCTTGGACTCAGCAATTTATTTTATAAAAATAGGCGGGAAATTGCAACGACTTTTGTACGCACTCGTAAGGGTCGAGTAAAGCGACGTGGTAGGGTAAAAAGCTACCTGCAATGAGCTTGACTAGGTATTTGCCAAGGGTTTGTCCACAACGGTGCCACAGCTGAAGTTATGATCCGGAATACCCTAAAGCCTTGGATATTTGGTGTGCCCTATCCTGCATTAGTGGCAGTACGCTAGCTAACGAGTCGTCGTTAACGCGAAATGACGGTGCGATGATTGTGAACGATGCCACACTACGACTGTGGTAGTCTTTGATTGGCACGGCGATGCAGTACACACCCTCTTCCAGCTCTTCGTTGTCGATGGCATACCCTTGTTCGCGTATGATTTCCAGTTCGTTTATGAGTTCATCAATGGATGTAATTGTGTTGTCGGTGTATGGTGTGAATTTCACTTTGTGGAACATTCGATGGACTTCGTCGTTGCTGAGTTCTGAGAGGAGTATTTTTCCTGTGGATGTGGCGTATGATGGTGGTGTTTTGCCGAGTCGAGAGACAACACGAATGGGGTTTGAAGTCATGGTAACGTCGAGGTAGACGATTTGTGATCGGTTGAGTACGCCGATGTAGACGGATTCGTCGGTAAGTGTTACAACTTCGCGGGCGTATTTTTTTGCTGATTTGAGTATGTTGAGGTTGTGGATGTAGATCTGCCCGATATTGAGTATTTTCACCCCTAGTGAGTAGTTTTCGGTGTCTTTGTTTTGTTCGATGAAGCCGTTGTCTCTGAGTGTGGAGAGGATTCGGAAGATGTTATTTTTGTGAAGTCCGAGCATTTCGGATAGTTCTGTTACGCCGAATTCGTTGAGTTCTTCATCTGTGCGAAATATTTCTAGTAAGTTCAGAGCGTTGCTCAGTGCTTTGGAATAGTTTCCGTCTTGCACGTCTTTGACGTCAAGCCTATCAAAACCGTAGTCTTCACTTTTCCTCATAAGCCCATCTCCAGATCGTAATAAAATATATAATTTCGGGTATTAGTTATGGACAAGAACAGCGGTGCAATATAGCTTCCCTTCCCCATATCAAATATTGTAAAGCACAATGCTTCTTTTTTCAAGTAGAATTAAAACATAAGTATAGCAAGAAAAAAGGGAAAAATCAATAGATATAAATATACATACGAACTCTATGGGCTATGCCCTTTGTTTTTGGGCGTTTAAATCATGCCCCCCTCGCGAAATGAGTAGTATCTTCCTTGTGCAATTATTATGTGGTCGATAAGGAGTATCTCTAAAATATTGCAGGCATCGCTGAGTTTTGAGGTTAGTTTTTTGTCTTGTGGCGAGGGTTTTGTGCTTGTACCCAAATGGTTATGGACTACGATTACGCGACTTGCACCAAACTTTATCGCTTCGGCAATAACCTCACGGGGGTAGATAGCGACCCTGTCTGCTGTGCCCATGTTCATGATTTTGTGCCCGAGTAGTTCGTTGTCGCTGGTCATGAATAGGACAATGAATATTTCACGCTTTTGGAATGATACGAAACCCTTGACGTAGGTGTATGAGTCGATGGCACTTCGGATGTAGACTGTTTTCAGTCCTTTTTGTCTATCTATTCGATCTACAAATTCTTTTATGACCTTCATTAGTATTTCGGCTTCGGCACCTAGTCCACGTATTTCGGAGAATTCCCCTTTCAGAATAAGCGACAGGTCAGGGAATGCTTTGGCTAGTTCTTTTGCTTCCCGTTTTATGTCTCTGCCCCGTATTACGTAGCCGAGTAGTAGTTCGAGTATTTCGTAGTTGGCTAGGCTTTCGCTGTTTAGTAGGAATCTGTCTTTCAGGCGTTGACGGTGTCCAAGGTGGTGTGGTTTCGTTTCAGGTGCGTGTTTCGTTTCAGATTCCGATTCCGACCAAGGCATAATGTTGTTGTTGTCTTGATTTTGTTTGTTCTTGTGCTTGTCTTTGTTGCCAACCCTACTGTCTGCATTCGCCATACCTGTCCCGCCTTCGATAAACTACTAATCTGTCAACCTGTACTGTAGTGCCTCCAGTAGGTGCATAGATTGTATATTTTCGCACTGATCAAGGTCGGCAATTGTTCGTGATATCCGCAATATTTTGTCGTATCCTCGTGCTGTTAGACCGTATTTGTCCACAGCTTTGTGCAGAATATTGTGTACCTCTTCGCTGAGTATGCATATTTCTTTTGTCATTGCGGGCGACATTTGTGCGTTATGTGTGATGTTTGTTTTGGCGAATCGTTTTCGTTGCATGTTGTATGCACTGTTCACCTGTTGTCTCATGGAGATGGAGGTCAGGGATTTGTCGCCATTGTCTTGCACCTTTTTTTTGTCATTATTGTCGCGATTGCCATGTTCCCCCATGAGTTCTGTTACGGATACTGAGTGCACTTTTACATGTAGATCTATCCTGTCTAAAATGGGTCCCGATAGTTTGCTTCGATACCTTAGTACGGCTGATGGTGGGCAGAGGCATTCTTTTTGTGCATCTTGGTAGTGTCCGCATGGGCAGGGGTTGCTGGCAGCCACTAGCATGAAGCTGGCGGGGTACTCCACCACCCTTTTGCTTCGTGAAATAAGTATTTTCCGCGACTCCATGGGTTGACGAAGAACTTCGATTACGGTACGACCGAACTCCAAAAACTCGTCTAAAAACAGGACGCCATTGTGTGCAAACGAAACGCTCCCCGGCATGGCGTTGCTCCCACCACCAACAATTGCCACCGAACTTGACGTGTGATGTGGAGCGATGAATGGACGACGGGTAATAATCCCATCACCATTGCGAACGGTGCCTGAGCTTGCCATACGCTCCCACCCTGCTAGGGAGTAGATGCTTGTTGTTTCAAGGGCTTCCGCCATCGTCATATTGGGCATGATATGGGGTATGCGGTTCGCTATCATGGTTTTGCCGCTACCGGGGGGGCCGATGAGCAGAATATTATGCATACCTGCGGCGGCTATTAGGGCACCACGTTTGCCCATATCCTGACCCTTCACGTCGATAAAGTCGTTCTCCAAGCGTCCTGTGTTCCCTTGCGTCGAGTTGGTGTCTTCGGAAGCAACAGACAGGGTGGAGTCATGGGTACGACCGGGTATGAATGTGCAATCGATGCTTGCACTGCTAGTGTTATTTGCCCCCTTAGTGTTGCCGCTACCTTCGCGAAAAAACATTATAACATCGTGCAGTGTTTTGAAACCATAACAGTCGATACCAGCTAAGGACGCCTCGTCAACATTGCCTTGCGGCAGGAGTATCTGTTTGAACCCCTCATTTTTGGCATAGATGGCAAGGGGGAGGATGCCACTCACAGGAGTTAGGGTGCCGTCGAGTGCGAGCTCGCCGAGGATAAAACTGCTCAGCAAGAGGGGTGAGGTTGCGAGTTCGTCGTCGCTAGCACACACTAGACCCACCGCCATTGCTAGGTCGTAATGGGTACCACTTTTGGCAAAATTACTTGGGGAGAGGTTGATGGTTATGGGTCGTTGGAATAGTTGTGATTGAGCCATATTTTTGAGTGCTGATCGGAGTCTGTCTCGGCTTTCGCGTACAGAGCTGTCCCCTAGCCCAACAATGGAGAACCCCGGCAGACCCTGTGACGAAATATCTACCTCAACATTAACTCCCACACCTTGGATCCCTATTAGTGCGGCAGTATTTACCCTTGAAAACATGTGGTGCCCCTACTTTCTACTTCTTAATACAGTTAATAAACATTGTAACATAATTAACTCTGCTTTTGTACAGAAAGTAACAAAAGTAGCAAAAGTAACAACGGGCAACGGGCAACGAAAAACGTCGCACAGCAACCCTAAACACAAATGGTGCTAGGTGTTGCCGTACGACGCTGTTAACTGTGTAGTATGTATTTGTAGGTACGTTCAAGTCTGTTCAGGTACGTTCAAGTCTGCTAATTAAGCAACCTGTCAACCTAGGGTGCAAGAAACTCTGGTGCTGAGCCCGAAGCCGACGATGTCAACGCACTACCAAACTCCTCTGCAATGCCCGCAACAGATGAAGCGGCGCCTAACAGTGAGCGACCTAGTCCGGGGGTGGGTATTGTGTATTCAACTAGTGACACATCCTCCCTCTCCTCGTCAGTGAGGTTGAGGCTCATTTTCATGGCTTCAAAGGCATCATCGTAGTCGCCTAGTTCGTCAATCAGTCCGTTTTCAATACCTTGTGTGCCTGTGAATACCTGACCTTCAGCGAGGGCGAGAACCTCTTCAGTGGTCATGTTGCGAGCGATGGCAACATTCTTCACAAATTCGGCAAAAAGGGAATCGATAAGCTCTTGCGAGTTGTCCAACTCCGCCTGTGTCAATTTGTGGGCGATATTCCCTGTGGCCTTAAACTGACCTGTTTTTACGATGGTGTAGTTGAGTCCTAGTCGTTCAAGGAGCTCGGTTGCTTCCAAGGATTCGGAGATAACGCCAACACTACCAACTAAAGATGTGGGGTAAGCGTATATCTTTGACGCTGGCAGGGACGACATATAACCACCGGAAGCACCTATTTCGTAAACAGAAGCGTAAAGGGGCTTCTCTTTGGCAAACTTCTCACCTGCGATGCGTATGCGTTCGCTAGCGGAAACACCGCCACCAGGGGAGTTCACGTTTAGAATCACGCCAACAACATCATCGTCTTCGCTAAGGTTGTCGTAGGCGTTGACAATCTGCTTCGCTGTCTTGGCCGTAATCACACCTTCAAGCGTCAGTAAAACAATCGATGGTGAGCCGTTGGTTTCATAATTCTGCACAGCGGAGTCGCCACTGGAGAATACACCTGCAATTAGGTTTGTGGGGGAATCGGAGCTGTTGGTTGCTGTGAGGGCTATTACAATTTTCAGTAATATGAATAGGAATAGAATAGCAAACGCCCACGATGCAATCATAATCATAGAGGTTTTTTTATCGTTCGATACGTTCATAAATGACGCTCCTTAATTTACAAAATATTATTTCTGCCGGTAGTGTGGTATCTAGAAAATATTGGTACTCACAAGTAAGAGAGAATTTTTTTATTGTATTAGTTCAAATATTGTATATAAAAGCATCAAAGTTTTGTTGCAAGGTGGGGGAGAGTGCCGTATTTGCGTGGCTACTCCCCCACAGCAATGTCAGCACGACGTGTGCCCGTGTGCCCGTGTGCCCGTGTGCCGTGTGCCGTGTGCCGTGTGCCGTGTGCCCGTGTGCCCTTTAACTGCTGATCGAAGAAAGGGGAGAGTGCCATATTTGCGTGGCTACTCCCCCCCTGAAGGCACAGTCTTTCGTAAGGGTAACTTATTTGAGTATGTCTTTGAATATGTTGCCAAAGTCGGAGCTGGACTCCTCTTTTGCCTGTGTGCGAAGGTATGTTTTGACATCCTTGCCCGACTCGATTTTTTCAACCATCTTGGTGGACAGTAGTATTTCGCCACGACGCTGATCGTAGGACACAACAATTGCCGCCAACTCAGCACCTACCTCAACATTGTCAAGTGGTGTGGTAAGGTCGATGGTGGGAATGGAGCCTTTGAGTTCCGTGCCTTTGATGTCAACAGTTACGCCGTTTTTCGTTTTTTCGATAACAGTTACGTCAATCATTTCACGTTTGTGTTTGGATGTATCAACAGTTTTCCATGGGTTGTCTTCCAGCTGTTTGATACCGAGTCGGATCTGTTCAGCTTTGGTGTCCACGCGTAAAACTTTCACCTTTGTTTTGTCGCCAATTTTGTAGAGAGCGTTAAGGTCTTCGATTTTTTCTGTCCAGGATATATCGCTAATGTGGACAAGTCCTTCGATGCGTAGTGGTGTTGCGATGAAGAGTCCGAAAGTGGTGATGTTGGTAATTTCGCCGTCGAAGACTGTTCCTTCAGCGAGTTCGTCTGCCATTGTGTTCCAAGGGTTATCGAGTAGTCGTTTTAGTGATAGGTAGAACATACGCCTATTTTTATCCACGTCGTAGATGAGGCATTCGGCGGTGTCGCCCACTTTCACTTTGTTTGCACCTCTCTTGACCCAGTCCATTTCGTCGTGTTTTAGGAATCCTGTAATCCCTTCGGCGATTTCGCAAATATATCCTGTGCGTCCGGAAGCGACAACGGTTACGGTTTGTTTTGTTCCTACGGGGAAGACATCCACAGCAGAGACCCACGGATCGGTGGTCATGTGTTTGAGGCTTACGTCGATTTTTTTGGTTTCGGGATCGAAGCCGATGACTTTGCATTCGAGTTCGTCGCCGACTTTGCATACGGAGTCCACACTAGCGACGTGTCCCCAGCTCATATTTGTGATATGAATGAGAGCGTCTGTTGCACCGAGGTTTAGGAAGGCACCGTATGGCATAATTGATCGGACAGTACCTTTTACAACGGCGTCTATTTCTAGTGTTTCGAAGAATGTGGCGAGTTCTTTGGCACGATTGATTGCGTTGAACTGTCTTACGGAGACGGTAAATCTACCATTGGACTTGTTGAAGTCGATGATTAGGGCTTTGTAGGCTTTGCCTAGGATAGGATCTTTGCCTCGTGGCGACTGTGATCCGGGCATAAACCCTTGTAGTGGTCCCACGTTAACGAGGAATCCTTGGTTTACCTCTTGTCTCACGACGATGTCCACAGGTGTTTTTTCTTCGAATGCTTTTTCAATGCTTCCGAGTGCCTGAGTTTTGATCATTGGCGTGCGTGTAAGGTCGACGTATACGTTGCTAAAGCCTTGTATGTTGGCTTCGATTGTGTCGCCTAGTTTGGGTTCGTCTTCCAGTTCAGAGATGTCGATGACAGCCTCAGATTTGTATCCTATGTCAAGTATCACTTCGGTTCCGTTGATTTGGGTAACAATACCCTCAACGGCGTCTCCGATTTTGAATGACTTAAGACTTTGCTCCAGTAGTTGATCGAAATTTTCTAAATTATTCTCCATAGTTCACATACCTTCTAAAAAGGTCATCACCTCACTAATTATATAGTCCGGGGTTGATGCTCCCGCAGTCACTCCCGTAAACTCACTGCTTATAAATAAATCTTTGGTCAAATCTTCAACAGATTCTATGTGAAAAACGCGGTTGCAGTATTTTTCACAGGTTTTTACTAATCGTTGTGTATTCCCGCTGTTTCGCCCACCGATAACAACCATGGTATCGGCTTCTTTGGCAAGTTCAACGGCACTATTTTGTCGTAATTCGGTGGCGTTGCAAATGGTATTGCTGAGGGTAAAGTGGTTACATTTGTTACGAACAACGTCGGCGACTTCGGGGAACATTACCTTGCTTTGTGTTGTTTGTGATACAAGTGCGTATCGTTCCATGTGTGGGAGTTCTTTTGCCTCTTCCACAGTTTCGACAACGTAGTGTGTATTCCCTAGGTATGAAACGATGCTTGTAACTTCGGGGTGTCCTCGTTCGCCGAATAGTACTACATTAAAACCGTCTTGGTCAAATTTTTTGGCAACAACTTGCACTTTGGTAACGTAGGGGCAGGTTGCGTCGATAGTATTAATATTTCTGTTGTTTAGTTCGTTGTATGTTTCTTTTGTGGCACCATGGGTACGGATAACAACGGTTTCGTCGATAGTTGCTTCGTGTGTGTTGGATATGGTGCCCACACCGGCGTTGGCGAGATCACGACTTACGTGTCGATTGTGAATTAGCTGTCCTAAGACGGTAAGCTTTTCACCTTTTTTGCTGTGGTTGAAGACTTTTTCGACAGCACCTTGTACTCCGAAACAAAACCCAGCGTGTTCTGCCATTACAATTTTCATACTACTAAACCAAGCCTATTTAGAGGTGATAATGTCGACCATTGTTTGGATCGACTCCTCTAGCGTCATATCTGATGTGTCAAGAACCACAGCTCCGTTAGCAACCACGAGTGGTGAATCTACGCGAGTAGTGTCACCATGGTCTCGGGATACAAGATCTGTCAGCACCTGTTCGAAGGTTATGTTCAGTCCTTGACGCTGATAGTCTTTGAGTCGGCGTTGAGCACGAACTTCAGGTGATGCATCAAGGTAGATCTTGCATTGAGCGTCGGGGAAGACTTTTGTGCCCATGTCTCGCCCATCGGCGATGAGGGACACCCCTTCTGTTTCGCTCATGCGTGCGACCTCCTGTTGTTTGGCAACAAGAATCTCCCGTACGGCACTGTTTTTCGCTACTAATGACGATGTTATCTCGGATATTTCGGGGGTACGAATACGATTCGTAACATCCACCCGCTTGCCATCAATAAACACACTAAGTCTACCACCGTTATCCGAAAATGTAAACACTGTTTTTTCTAGAGCACTCGAAAGGTTGTCGATATGTAGATTGAGATGCTGTAAAATGTACGCCGAAGCCCGATACATCGCACCCGAATCTAAATACACAAAACCAAGCTCTTTTGCAACAAGTTTGCATATGCTACTTTTACCACTGCCAACAGGTCCATCAACTGCCACTACCATCCTGTCCTCCTAGTTGTACCTACTCTACTGTTTTGTAACTTCATGAACACTCTAGCGTCGAAAGCTTCTGCAAAAAACCGGGGAACGAAACATCCAAGGGGGTGATATCGTCCACAGCAATGTTGTTGTGAAAGTATTTCGCAAGAAGAATATTCACCATGGCGATGCGGTGATCATGGTAAGACTCAAGAACGATGGTGGTCGAAGAGGGTAGATCCACAGAATCACCACCAGAGCGACGGGGATGCAGAACAACGGACTCACATACCGAACCAGACGAATCAGCAACCTCGTAGAAAAACTCCGACTCAACACCAACCTTTGCCAAATTAGACGTCATCGCCTTAATACGATCGCTCTCCTTGAGACGTAACTCACCAATACCGCGAATGGTTATCGGAGAACTCGCAACAACAGAAAGCATCATCAAAAGGGGTATCTCATCCACCATGGAAGCAACCTCCAATGGGGAAACATCCACACCCGAAAGCTCACAATGCTCAACATCGATAAAACCAGACGGCTCAAGGGAGTCGCCAACAATCTCATAACTCAAATCCGCACCCATACGAACCAAAACATCAAGAAAACCGATACGCGTAGGATTCAAACCAACACCCTGAACCTTGATAGAAGACCCTGGCCACAAAAATACTGCACCGATAAAAAACGACGCCGACGATATGTCCCCAGGGATATGGACGCCGGTGCCAACAAGGGGGGTGCCGCCGGAAACAGTAATGACACGCAAGTCAGCACCAGCACTAGCACTAGCACCAGCACCAGCACCAGTACCAGACGAACCAGCACCGCCAGACGAACCAGCACCGCCAGACGAACCAGCACCATTAGCCGAACCAGCACCGCCAGACGAACCAGCACCATTAGCCGAACCAGCACCGCCAGACGAACCAGCACCGCCAGACGAACCAGCACTCAAAATGGCAACGTCAGCACCGTAAATGGGGAGCATACGCTCAGTATGATCGCGACTACCATGCCCCACAGGCTCCTCGTAAACCGTCTTACCTTCAAGCTGAATACCCGCCAGCAGAATCGCCGACTTAACCTGAGCCGACGGAACTTCACCACGTAAAATAGTGGTCGCACCGGAAACATGTGCGTGTGGGGTGTGGTGTGCGTGTGGGGTGCGTGCGTGTGGGGTGTGGTGTGCGTGTGGGGCGTGAACAGGATGGGGAGCAATACACATGGGCAGGAGAGTGGCATCAGTCCTGCCGAAAATATTCGCACCTAGTGCACGTAAAGGGGTAACAACACGACCCATCGGTCTGCCACGTAGGGAATCATCACCAGTCAACACCGTAGTGAACGCACTCGGTGCCAAAACACCAGCAAGAAGTCGTGCCGTGGTGCCGGAGTTGCAACAGTCAACAACGCCACGGGGCTCAGTGAAATGCTGATACCCAGACGACACAACAGTCGTACCCATTTGGTTTTGGCTAATCTGCACACCAAGGGCACGAAGGGCATTCATGGTGGCGGTCGTGTCCTTGGATACAAGGGGGTTGACAATGAAGGAGGAGCCAACACTCATGCTAGAAATAATAAGGGCACGATGGGTTATGGATTTGTCGGGTGCGGGCATAATAATGCCGCGTAAAGATTGTGTACGCTTGCTCCCAGCCTGAAATCCCAACACCTAAAACACCCCAAAAAAACATAACACTCGCCAACACTCGCCAGCACCTGCCAACACCTGCAGCACCCGTCAGCACCCGTCAGCACCCGTCAGCACCTGCCAACACTCGCCAACACCCGTCAACACCCGTCAACACCCGTCAACACCTGCCAACACCCGTCAACACCCGTCAACACCTGCCAACACCCGTCAACACCCGTCAGCACCAGACCACACCTACGCACACACACCAACATCCGACCACACCCCCCACCCCCCCGCCACCCCTCCCCACCCCCGCCAACCCCCGCCAGCACCCGTCAACACCCGCCAGCACCCGCCAACACCTGCCAACACTCGCCAACACCCGTCAACACCCGTCAACACCCGTCAACACCTGCCAACACCCGTCAACACCCGTCAACACCTGCCAACACCCGTCAGCACCCGTCAGCTAAATCGCGTAAATATGTAGCGACGTTGTAATCGCTCTTAGGTTGTTTTCCACAAAGCTAATATTTGTCACTTCCCGACTCGGTTTGCATTTTATGTAGAAGTAGTTTCCAGACGAGAGGTTTATGGAGTGGAGCTCCTCCATGGTAATACCGGCACCTTCTAGGAGTGCTATTGTCCGTTCAATGGTTTGTGGTGCGACAATGGTAAACGCCAGAATAAGACTTTTGTATGGGTTTGGAGCTGTGGGGCTGATGGTTCCACCGTTACGACCACGTCCACGCTGTCCTCTGCGTCTGTTGTTGCCTTGCGATTTTTTGCCATCGGAGGTGATCAGTGTTTGTTGTGCGTCTGCTGGTCGTGATCCGAGAACTAAAAACCCGCTGTGTCCTGCATTTCTGTCGTAGATGTTGACCTCTTTGAGTATGGTGAAGTGTGGTTCGACAAGGTATTCTACAACGGTTGCGTGGTAGTAGGCACCGCTAGAGACTGTTGGCATTACGGCGTAATCGATGTCGCCGTTTTCCAATTTGTCCATGAGTTCGTCACTATCTTGGGAGAAGTCTGCTTCAACGGTGTAATTGAATGCTTTTTGTGATATGGATTTGTGGTTATCCTTGTGTTTGTTTAGGAAGCCCACGACAACGCCTTTGTTTATGAGTGTTTCCGTAGCTTTGTCGATGGCATCGACGATGGTTTTCATCTGTGCTGCCGTGTATGAGCCTGAGTATTTTTCCACAGCTGAGGTGAGTGTTGCGTCGAAGACAACGGGCACACTGGTGTGTTGTTTTGTGTTTGGCGTTGTTTTTTGTGAATTGCCGTCGTTGTTGTCGTTGCTGTTGTTGTCGTTTTCATCTTTTTTGTTTAGTCTATTGTTGCGTTGTTGGCGAGCGTTGTCGGCGTTGAATTTTTTGATAAGTGCCGAACGCTTGTCTAGTTTTTCCAATAGGTCTACGTTTATTTTGTTAATATCGTTTTGCAATACTTTTAAATCCATGGACATGTTAGTTTTCTCACCTGACTGTTATTGTTATTGTTACTATCTATTTACATCGCCAAATACTCAGACGGCGTATATTACCTAGCATGATACACGAATGTTGGCGTGTTAGTCAATAAGGAATAAATTTCTGTGTCTGTGGGCTTGTGTTGGTGTGCGGGGGATTGTGTGGTGTGAAGAGGGGGGAGTGTTGTTGTGTTGTGGCGTGGTGACTTGGTGACTTTTGCAACTTGGCGACACTCTAATACGTGGCAACGTGGCGACACTCTAATACGTGGCAACCTGCTTCGGCGTGGCAACGTGGCGACACTCTAATGCGTGGCAACCTGCTTCGGCGTGGCAACGTGGCGACACTCTAATGCGTGGCAACCTGCTTCGGCGTGGCAACTTGGCGACACCCTAATGCGTGGCAACTTGGCGACACTCTAATGCGTGGCAACTTGGCGACACTCTAATGCGTGGCAACTTGGCGACACTCTAATGCGTGGCAACGTGGCGACTTGAGAGAAAAAGCTCCCCGAGACGGACTTGAACCGCCAACCAAGTGATTAACAGTCACCTACTCTGCCAATTGAGCTACCGGGGAACAAATTTACAAACGGTACAGATTAATTTGCATGCGAGAGCAATATTTGCTAATCGCCTTTCTAAAAGTACCAAGGCAGATAATAGCAAGTAATTCGGGGTTAGTCAAGCAAAAATTTCGAAAAATGCAAGTTATTTCCGACCGCACCGCACAAGCTAACCACGCCCCCGCAAGCTACCCGCCTAGGTGCCCCCCTCCATATCGTGAAAAAATGAATGTTTTTTCCTGTTTTTTATGTTATATTAGTAACTAGTTGGAAATATCTTTTAAAGATACACTTTAAAACCACAACCATTGGAGTCGACACCCCTCATGAATAAACTTACCATCTTAACTATTGTCTTCGCTATCATCGCATTGGCATCGACATTCCTTTACACCCAAATGAGGAACGACTCCTACGACCTTTCCAAACACTACTCCTACTACGAAAAATTCACCTACAACAATGAAATTATCTCCGAAAACATACTGTCCATTAGCTACGGCGACTACATTACCAATCGTTACGGTGTTCAGTGTGTTCAGGAGTTCATCTCCCTGCAAAGCTTCGAGGGTGAAACCCTGCACAACACTCGTCGCCTTATCTCCATCGACAACAACAACCGCTACCTCTGCGGATACTACATACCAAGCTCCAACCGATACGCATTCTACAACGACAAAGAGATTATGCCCCTAGGTCTCCTCGCCCAGTACCCCGCCAACATGGAGATTGGCACTGTTATCAATGTTATCAACGTCTCCATCGATAATAGTTTGTGTCGTCGAGAGGTTGTGTCGGATCAGACAACACGCATCGACAACACCAATTACAGAACAAAATTAATCCAACTAGAGTGCGATTCGCCTCAGTTTAAGTACTCACTTGAGTCCTTTTTCAACGACAGTTTGCGAACCGTCATACTCGAGACAGAAACGTACACCTACAACAACAATACATACAGCATCTATCGCGAGCTTATCAATGCTAAGTAGCCACACTGCCTAGCCCCTGCGAGCTCATAAATAGGAGACCAACGTTATGAGTCAAGCCAGCCAATTGCCAACCCTTCACTACTTCCACGATACCCACTGCGGTTACTCCAACGCCACCTACAGCAATATTATCAAAGGGATAGACGCCTACAAGGATCGCATTAATTTTGAGATGCACCATGGGGAGCTGTACGACTCCCTCGATGGCGTTGCCAGCAATGTTTTCCCCGTTGTGGACAAACTCGAAGCATCACTCTACAATCGCACGTGTGCCACTGTGCCCGAGGTTTACAAAACGTTTATCCGTGAGAAAAACCCGCTCCTCTCCAGTCAATGGGCAGGGCGAAGCATTTACAGCGTCAAGCATCAAGCACCACAGCTAGAGTACGCTTACTCACAGCACGTTAGCAACTGCTTCTTTTACCACTCACTTGTTGCACTCAACCCAAACGACAACCTTGAAATATTCAAACGCTTCATGTCGGCGAACGCCGATGCACGCAATACGTTGGATTTCGATCTATTCGTGTCGTACCACAACTCCGACAATTCACTGAACGATTTCAATCGAGGTGTGCAGGTGAAGCGTAGTATGGGTGTTGGTCTTTACCCCACACTGTGCTACACCGACCGCAACGGTGACACTGTCCGCGTTTTTGACACCTATTCAGATTACGAGGATTTGTGCCAGAAGTTGGACATCTTCATCGCTTCGTCGTAGCCTTGTTTGTTGTCGGTCACGGGGTCACACGTTTCACG
>CAMZNS010000048.1 GCA_947313855.1 uncultured Deferribacteraceae bacterium | reverse complement strand
CATAAAAACCTCCAAATATATTTAGTGAATAGTCTTATTTGTGCCAACTGATGTGTGTTGCAGAGGTCATGCTCTTCCCGTTGAAGCCTCTTTGCGATGAATCTATTAGCATAGCCACTATTAGCATAGCCACTACTAGCATGGGCAAATCCTGTAGGGTTTCATAGTCAAAAATAAGGGGTAAAGCACAGCTTTAGTAGTATGATGTTAGCTGAGCAAACACAAACGCGATAAGCATCAGAACGAAACAGCGTCGCAATAACTGCCAATAGGCTACTAACATCTGGTAACCGGCGGCAGGCTAGCTGGCTACACTGAAAACAAGTAGCGGGCTAAATGATGGACGATGACTGCCGATAATGGTAATGGCTACAGAAATAACTAACACTAACTAGTTGGTGAGTTGGTGAGTTGGTGAGCATTGATGGACGGAGACTCAACGGAAACTCAATGATGGCGGCTGGACGGCGGCGAGAAAATGGACGGGGACGACGAGATTCGAACTCGCGACCACCTGCGTGACAGGCAGGTATTCTAACCAGCTGAACTACGCCCCCGAAAATAGTAAGTGGGTGGTGCAGGGATCGAACCTGCGACCCTCGGCTTGTAAGGCCGATGCTCTCCCAGCTGAGCTAACCACCCAAAAAGTAACGTACCAACAACTAACAAAGTAAAAGTACTAATACCACCACTAATCAAAGCAGGAGACATATTTCTTATTACCTGTTGTCAATACTAACACTTTATTGGCACAAAGTCAAGTAATTTCTTGAACATAAATTGTACAATCAACAACCAAGACAACGTAACCAAAACTATGGAAAACCGCCCCCAATCCCAAAAACTGAGACCAAAGGCGACTAACCACTAAAACGACTCTTGCATTGCATCTGCAAAAAAACAAATGCACAGGTATGCAAAAACCTATTCTTTGACACTGCGGCATATCAAAATGCCCCCAAGGGGATTCGAACCCCTGTTATCGGCGTGAAAGGCCGGTGTCCTAGACCTGACTAGACGATGGGGACATATGAGCCATGCTGGGCTCGAACCAGCGACCTACTGATTAAAAGTCAGTTGCTCTACCAAGCTGAGCTAATGGCCCCGCCACAGAAGACCATTATTAACCAAAACAATACCGTTGTCAAGTAGTTTTTACAAAATCATCAAAGTATTTTTGCAAAAACACCGCGAGCACACCGCGAGCACACCAACGTACCGCGAGCACACCAACGTACCGCGAGCACACCAACGTACCGCTAGCACACCAACGTACCGCGAGCACACCAACGTACCGCGAGCACACCAACGTACCGCGAGCACACCAACGTACCGCGAGCACACCGCGAGCACACCGCGAGCACACCGCGAGCACACCCGAACACACCGCGAGCACACCGCGAGCACGCCCGAACACACCGCTAGCACACCAACGTACCGCTAGCACACCAACGTACCGCTAGCACACCAACGTACCGCTAAACGAGGAACTGGAACAGGGTAATCGCGTTGGGGTACACTGCCCCTACGAGGATGTAGACACCTATCCCCACCACTGCCACCTTAGCCGCCATGGGTTCGCCGGCAAGGTGTATGGTATTGTAGTCTGCGTTGTCATTCTCACCGGCATTCTCACCGGCATTCTCCGCTATGGGAGACAACACCTGCATCCCTTGCTCATATCGGCTACTGTCCGCCCCCTTGTAAGACACAATCACACCTGTGCCGTGAAAGAACATGGTGCCCACTGTGCGGACGTAGGCGGTAATGAGCACGATTGTGCCCAACAAAAACGCCACAATCAGCAGCGTCAGCACGGTGCCATCCGGAGCAACAATATTTTTCAGTGCGGTAACTTTGACCCAAAACCCCATGGTTAGTGGCATGCCTAACATGGAGAACAGGAAGGTTGTCATGGCTATTGCGTAGAATTTTGAGCGGTAGAAGAGTCCACTGAGAGCATCGAAGGTTACGTCTAAGTTGTTGTCTTCTAGGCGATCGAGTATGATGAATGCGCCGATTAGTGCTACTGTGTAGGCAAATATGTACGAGAGTATGTTCATGTCGGTTGCACCGGTGATGATCATCATCACAATGATGCCAACGTTGAAGATGGAGGAGTAGCCTAGCAACCGCTTGACACTAGTTTGTACAAGAGCCATCACTGGGGGTAGAGCTAGACTTAGCACCACCGTAAAAAGGAGTGCGATGGTGAGTTGCGAGGCGAGTATCCCATACCCTAACGTTGTCATGTATTGTGGGTTAAGGTTGAGGATGATGAATAGGATGAAGATGATGATGGGGAGTTTGGGGAGCATACCAACGAATATGAGCATACTGGAGGGTACTGCTTGGTAAACGTCCACCGACCATGCATGAAACGGTACAACGGCAACTTTAAACAGGAGACCTGTCATGAATAGGACGAAACCTATGGTGAATACTCGAGCATAGTTTTCGATCTCGCCTACCCCTTTCGACTCCAAAATAGGGATAAGTGTGCGAAATAGTTCGGTGTTGGGGAGGGGAGCCACGTACATGAGTATGGAGAGCCCCATGAGCATGAATGCTGTGCCCACTAGACCCATGAGGAAGTATTTGAGGATTGCTTCGAGGGTGCGTCCGTTGGGTCGGTACATACCCATCATGATGTAAGACAGGATTGCGAGCATCTCAACTGCAAGGTAAAGTGTTATCAGGCTTGACGTGGTTATGACTAGTACGGACGCACCGTATGTTGCAAGCATCATGACCATTAGTTCGGCGTTGTGTTTGTGTATGTATTTCTGTGATAGGAGGAGTGTTAGGGTGGCGGATATGTAGTAGATTACTGTAAACACAGCCAAAAAGGGGACGATACGGTAGCTGTACACAAAATCGGGGATCATTGCGGTTACTTGAGAGGGAAGGTCTAGCCCTACAATCTCCCTGTAAGATAGGTATGAGATAATGGGGAATACATGACCCACGATTAGTACGACAAGGGGTGGTACCCTGAAAAAGCTGGCGAACAAAACCAACACTAAAATGCCAACCACTATGCTAATGTATGGGAAATACATGTAAACTAGGGGATGAATGATATTTAACCAAAAAAACATTATCTCCTCCATTCTTAAATATTTATTTTAAATAATTTTATACATACACCCAAAGGTTTTATAGAAAGGAGCGTAATGTCAAAGAGTTTACCTTGATAAGTTCCATCAAGGCGGCGGGGTAGAGCCCTAAAGCAAGGAGAGATACCCCCATCACACCTAAAAGTATGACAACATTGGTAGGGATATCGGTGGTATTTGGCTCCACAAAAGACAGGTCTTCGCTGGAATCAAATTTGTTGTAATAGTTGGGGAGAGATCCTGCCTTGGTGCTACCAAGGAGTGGTATGCTCCATGACGGGGAACCATCTTTCTGTGAGAATATTAGGTTCTGAACCAAGAATATGGCGTAAACAGCACTGAGGAATACCGCTGTTAGTGCACCGAGGAAAATATAAATATTTACGCTACCCAGTAGACCGATAAATAAGATTAACTCAGACGTAAACGTGCCCATGGGGGGGAGACCAAGGAATGCCATGGCGAAAACCACGAGGAAAAAGGTGAAGCGTGGCGAATTCATGAATAAGCCTCGTGCGGAGCGTAGAGAAGCTGAGCCTGTGAGCTTTTCACTCTGATCGGCAATGATAAACAACCCTGCAACGGCAAGTCCATGGGTCAGAACCTGATAGATGGCTCCCTCCAACGCAACAGCACTCTGAGCAGTAACCCCCAAAGTGATAACGCCGATATGGGCGAATGAACCGTACGCAATAAGACTCTTGAACTCTTGCTGAGCAAACGCAACAACCGAACCGTAAATAACTGTTGCCACAGCAAGCACCATAATCAGCAGTGTCGCCGAAGACATAATCTCATCGGCGTTGAACATGTAGCTATTCATCCGATACAAACCATAAATGCCTAGCTTGCCGATAAACCCAGCAACAAGTATGACCGCAGGCGTGGGCAACTCGGTGTAAGTCCCTTTGAGCCAGCCGTGTAGGGGAAGTATGGGGAGCTTAACGAGGAACCCGATGGTGATTAGCATGAGGGCAAGGGCAGGGATATATCTGCCAGTAAAGTCATCCGCTGTTCGACCTATGACACTTGATAATATCTCAGGAATGGCGTTGGTGCCGTAGATTACATACAGCAGTACCATGCCCACAAGCATCAATACCGTGCCAGCTGCTGTGTAGATAAACAGAGTCATGGCATGGTAAAACCTGTTGGCACCACCCCAAATACCTATCATGAAAAATACGGGGATAATCGTCAACTCCCAAAAAATGTAGAAGGAGAAGAGATCAGCACTAAGAACAAAACCAACGGACGCAAGTATCATAAACTGCGTACCCAAAATGAAGTAGTATGTCATTTTACCCGTCGACATGGTCAACGCAGCATACCACAAAGATAGGATACCCAAAATTGCCGCTGATGCCACAAAAAATATGGAGATACCATCAGCGGTAAAACCGAATACTAAATTTGGCAACAGATCGATACCCATATAAAAAAATGTTAGCTGAGTATTGAAATATGTATGACGCATCACATCGAAGAAAACATACAACGATACACCAAGAAGAGCCACATTCGAAGCGATGGCGATGGTAAACATATGATTAATATTTCTAACTAAAACCAACACGACAAAAGTAAGTATTGGCAAGGACAAAACTAGTGGTAATACGATGCTATAAGACACATTAACTCCAAAATACAACAAAAAACAGTAGTACAATATTACCTAACACAAACCAAATCGTGTAGGTAGAGATGCTTCGACCCTGAAAAGAACCGAACAAAAACCCGAAAAAACGAGTTGTTATGGATGCAAAAATACTAAAACCGCGAATACCAGCATCAATGCTACGGAGCACCAAAGACAAATACGAAAACAACGGCACAATAACCTTATGCAAAAGGGTGTCCACATACCACTCACGAACAAACAGATGCGTGAACGGCGAAAACCGATTACGCAACATGGACACACGAGATAAATCGCCACGGTAAAGGTAAGCCGATAGCAAACCACCTAAAACAACAATAGCAATGCTTACAGGTGCAACCCAGCCTGTCCCTTCAAGTACAGAGCCACCGTCGTGGTGAAGGTTGTGGTGAAGGGGGAACACATTCTGCAACATCTCAACAAAGAAGAAACCGGAGGTCGGACTGTACCCCAACAAACCAACAACAGCACTAAAAAACGCAAGAACAATTAACACAAGACCCATGGTTTTCGATCTCTCCTCCGCCATGCTGTGGAGCTTTGCATCCCGAGGCTTGCCCATGAATACCATGAAAAATAGACGGAACATGTAGACAGAGGTGAGGAACGCCGTAAACAACGACACCCAAGCGAATACCGCAGGGGCACCCTCAAAAAGGGTGACAACTATGAGATCTTTACTGAAAAACCCAGCCAACGGTGGTATCCCCGCAATGGCAAGGGCACCGATGAAAAATGTTGCACCCGTTATGGGCATACGCCTCAGGAGACCACCCATCTTAGTGATATCTAGCTGATCGTGTAAGGTCTTCGCCACAACACCAGCCGACAAAAATAGTAGTGCCTTGAAAAACGCATGGGTGAACAGATGGAAGATGGCGATGGAGTAGTAACCGGTGCCCAATGCCATAAACATGTAGCCCAATTGAGACATGGTGGAGAACGCCAGTATCCGTTTGATGTCGCGACAGAATAGTGCCGAAGTTGCACCGACAAACGCCGTAACAACAGCCAACACAACAATAACAATGGATACAGTATCACTAAGCATAAACATGGGATAAGATCGTGCGATAATGTAGACGCCAGCTGTTACCATGGTTGCAGCGTGGATGAGTGCCGATATGGGGGCAGGACCCTCCATGGCATCAAGGAGCCATGTGTGCAACGGGAACTGTGCCGATTTGCCCACAGCGGAAAGAAGTATCAAAAATGCAATGAGATCGAGGTAAGAGAGACCACCAAGGAAAGGCATCGACGACAATTTGCTGAGTGCTGAGGCGTTTAAAACCGTGTCGGAATAGCTCAAGGAACCAGTGAGCACAACCATAAGCACTATGGCTATGTACAAACCGAGATCGGCAAAGCGGTTGATGAGAAACGCCTTGGAAGCAGCCAAACCCGCTCTGTACCTATCACGGAAGAACCCGATGAGAAGATACGACGAAAAACCAACAAGCTCCCAACCCACAAATAGTACCAGAAAATTCTCAGCAAGAAGGAGAAGCATCATGGCAAAGGTGAAAAATGATATGTAAGAGTAGTATCGAGCAAAACCCTTGTAAGACGACATGTAGCCAACAGAATAGATGTGCACCATAAGGCTCACAAAAGTTACAACCAGAAGCATGACCGTGGTGAGCTGATCCACATAGACAGAAAAATTGAGGCTGAAATCAGCGAAAGATACCAGCGTGTAGTAGTGGAACAGGTAGGTCTGACCACCCGAACCGCCCCCGCCAGCAAACCCCATGGTGTTGTAAAACAGGAAGGCACTAATGGAGAACGAAAGACCCATACCGAAGATAGCAATAATGTGAACAATGTTGGACACTCGAACACAACCCCTGTTGACAATAGCAGTCACAAGGGGGGCAAAGAGTAGCACTAGAATAGCGTATTTAATCATCATAGTAAAAAAACCTTCTTTTATGATTACCGTAAGGAGTCTAGAGCATCAGAGGTTGGCACACCCCGAAGCTTGAATATGTAAATAAATAGGACGAGACCTATGGCAGCCTCAGCAGCGGCAACAGCAATGGTCAACGCCGCAACCACCTGCCAGTACGCGTCGTAGTAGCGTAAGGAGAGTGCTACAAAGTTCACGTTCACAGCCATGAGCATAATTTCAGCACTGATAAACATCATTATTAATGAACGCCTAAACATGAACCCGAATAGACCTATGGAAAATATAATAAGCGAAAATATAAAGTATAATTCTACGGATAACGCCAGCATGCAATACCCCTCCTAACTTTTCAACAGCATAACCCCTTGCCACCATGTGCCGACTCCAAGATGTAACACAACCTTGGAGCCCCCGGCAACACACCTTGGAGCCCCAATGTAATACTTCATTGTACCACTTATTTGGCAATTTTGCTACTAATATTGTCCCCACCCAACCCCGAAGCAATGTTTATAGGCTTATTACTGATATCTATCACCACTTGGCTCATCTCTTGTGGCTGTGGCTGGGGCTTTGACTTTGACTTAGACTTTCCCTTGGAGCCCCCCCTTTATCCATGCGATTGGAGATTAGTATTGCCCCCATCATCGCTACAAGAAGCAGAACTGACACTATCTCAAACGGTATGAGTAGCACACCGAATAGGGATTCGGAGAAGTGGGACACCGTAAGAGCACTGCCTGCAGCTACACCATCTATGTTGGTTGTGCGGATAACACCTGTTATCATCGTGCCCCAGATGATAGTGAGGATAACGGCGAGAACAAGAATAAGGGGGACGCTCACGCCTGTTATGCTTTTGATTACCCTGCTTGTATCCTGTCGGAACATGATCATGGCAAAAAGGTACAGCACCATGATGGCACCAGCGTATACCATGAGGGTGATGAGTGCCAGGTATTCAGCATACATACCGATGAGTATAGCCGAAATGGAGATAAAGAATACCAAAACCATGACAATGGAGTAAACTACCTTGGAGAGAAGCACGACTGAGAGAGCACTCATAACCGCTATCGCTCCAAATATATACATGAAAATTACATGAAACATCCCATACCTCCTCTAGTCTTCTTGCAGGCGAACCTGCCTTTTATCGGAAAATTTATTAACTAAACCATAATTTATACCGTATGCATCATTTTTTTCTTCATCTGAGTAGGTGTAATAGTTGTCTGTCAGAAAGGGCAGATCAGCCTGCATATTCTCACGACTACCCTGCGTCGCAAGGTGAAGGCTGTGCCCAAGATGAATGGCATCGTAGGGGCAAACATCCTCACAGTAGCCGCAAAAAATACACTTCGACAGATCGATAACATACTCCTCGGCAATACTACCCTTACCCGTAGGGCACTTGGTCTTCGTAAGGGCTATGCAGTTGGCAGGACAGGCTTTCACACAGGTATTGCAACCGGTGCACGCCGTCAACCCCTCCTCTTTTTCACGCATGTAGTGAATACCCCGTGCACGACGTGGCATTTGAACCGATTCGTAGGGGTAAAGGGTGGTTACCTTAGGGGCGAAGATATTTTTGAAGGTGAACGCCATACCCTGAAGCAACTCTGTGAATAAGTATTTTCTGATTATCTCTTTAGTACGCATAAACTCCCCTAAAATATATAAGCCAAAACCGCTGTTAGTATTATGTTAAACAACCCTAGCGGAATTAAATATAGCCACGCAAAAGACATTAACTGATCGTAGCGTAGTCGCGGAAATGTTGCCCGAAGCCACACGAAAATAAACATCAAAACGTACACCTTTATCACAAAATACATAAGACCGATGACAACCTTGGCACTACCGTCGAAGTGGTTGATAAATGGACCGCTCCAACCGCCAAGGAATACCGTCACAGCAACAGCACTCATGAGGAACATGCTGGCATATTCGGCTAGGAAAAACAGTGCGAAACCCATGGACGGGTACTCAGTGAAGAACCCCCCAACAAGCTCCGTCTCCGCCTCAGCCAAGTCGAAAGGTGCACGGTTGGTCTCAGCAACAGCACTAACTGCAAACAGAACAAATCCCAAAAACTGTGGGAAAACTAGCCACATATGCTCGTTTTGGTACTCAACTATCTCCTTAAGGCTAAGGGAGCCGGTGAGGATAATAACACCGATAAGGGACAAAAACAGGGGCACCTCGTAGCTAATCATCTGTGCTGTGGAGCGTAAAGAGCTAATCATGGGGTATTTGGAGTTGGACGACCACCCCGCAAAAACTATACCGTAGGTGGCAAGGGAACCCATGGCCAATACAAACAGGAGGCTCACAGAGATATCTGACACCCACAAACCGTAACTAAAAGGTATAACCGAAAAAGAGAGTATGGCTGGCACAAAGACGATGAGTGGGGCAGCTCTGAAGAGGGGTTTGCTCACCTGATCGGGAGAGAACGACTCCTTCGTAATTAACTTGAGCACATCGGCAAAGGGTTGGAGCAGACCGAATGGACCTGTGTGCTTAACGCCATAACGGTTTTGGATCGCACCAATAATTTTGCGTTCCATCCATGTCATGTAAGCCACAGCCATCACTACTGCAAGAATCATTGTTATTATCTGCACCAAAACCAAAAACATAATTAAAACACCTAATAAAATATATTCCCATTTCCAGGAAAACACAACACTTTTGCTACTTTGTTACTAATTTATTTATCGCACTCGCCCAAAACAAGATCTATGCTGCCGATGAGAGCCATTAGATCGGCGAATGAGTGCCCTTCAGAAAGCTTTGGCAGTGCCGCCAGATTTATAAAGCTTGGTGCACGAACCTTGAGACGATAGGGGCTTTCACCCTTTTCATGTATGATGTAAAAGCCTAGCTCACCTTTTGGTGCCTCAATCCCTGTGTACGATTCACCTTTCGGCAACCGGATACCACGACCTGCCATTAATGCTCCGAGGGATTTTTTGTCTTGTGCGGCAAAGGTTTCGGGGGAGTCGTCCTTGACATTCCTCGCATAAAGGGTGCGTCCTTGAGGGAGATCAGCAATGGCCTGCTCAACGATGGAGTTCGACTCGAGCATCTCCTCCATGCGAACACGATACCGTGCATACGTATCCCCTTCGGTGTAAACAGGCACTTTGAAGGTGAAGTTGGCGTAAACGCTGTATGGGTTATCCCGTCTCATGTCCATGTCAACGCCACTAGCACGCATCATGGGTCCACTTACGCCGTAGTTTATCGCCTCTTCACGGGTGAGTACGCCAACGTTTTGGGTTCGCATCAGCCAGATACGGTTGGCGTTGAGTAGTAGTTCGTACTCTTTTACCCGTGCGGGGAAGGTGCGACAGAACTCCTTGACCATGCCAACAAATTTGGGGGTAACATCCTTGCGTACGCCACCGATACATATCCATGAAGCGTTCATGCGTTGCCCAGACATCTCGTCGAGTATGTCGAGTATCTGTTCGCGTTCGCGGAAGCAGTAGAGGAAGATGGTCATTGCACCGATATCGAGGGCGTGTGTTGCCAGCCATACGAGGTGTGAAGCGATGCGTGAGAGTTCGCCGAGGATGACGCGAATATATTCGGCACGTTGAGGTATCTCCCAGCCCAGCATCTTTTCAACAGCCATGGAGAAGCCCCAGTCGTTGGTGTAGGGGGATAGGTAGTCCAGACGACTGATGTGTGGGAGTGAGGATTGGTAGTGGCGATTTTCCGCCATCTTTTCTACACCGCGGTGAAGGTAGCCGCAGTCGGGCTCCACCCGCTTGAGTATTTCGCCATCGAAGTCAACAACAAGGTGTAGCACGCCGTGGGTGGAGGGGTGCTGTGGCCCAACGTTGAGGGTGAGTACCTCGGACGTATGCTTGTTCGTAATTGTGATACCTTCGTGCATAAGAACCCTACCTTGCTGGAGTTATAAAATCACAGCTTGTTAATGTTGCTCTCACCTTCAATGGGTGCAACAGGTGAGCTAATCTCGCCCTACATTGTTGTTGGTTACTTCGTTGACGATTCCGTCGGTGTTGGTGCAGGTTTAACCTTCGGTGTTGGCGGAACATACTTTTCACCCAAATTGGTAAATGTTAAGCCATGCCCCATTTCGTCGCCAAGGTTGAACCAGCTCCTGTCCTTTTCGCCATATGTTTTCATCAGTGGGTGCCCTTCGAAGTAGTCGGGCATATATATTCGTTTCAAGTTTGGGTGTCCTTCAAACACAATGCCTACCATATCGTACTGTTCACGTTCCATGAAGTCCGCCGATTTGTAGATATGGTAAACTGAGGCAAGTTTCGGTGTTGTTAGTTGCACTTTCAGGAAGATGCGGGTCTTGCTGTCAACGCAGTAGAGGTTGTAAGTTACTTCGTAACTGTGTTCTGAGTTTTCATCCACCCAGTGTGATGCAACAATATCCACAAGATAGTCGTATTTTTCAACATCATGAAGGTGCCGAATAACTTGTGGGAATAGATCCGGTGTTACGGCGATAATATCGATGGCGACACCGTTGTCGCAAGCAGTAATACCCTTACCAAACTGTGTTTGCAGACTTTCTAACAACTTTTCCACATAAACCTCAGAACTTTCCACCCTAATTTTGGGCAATTTATTTATTTCACCAGAACTTTTGTTGCTTCAATAATCTTTTTCAGCTCGAAAATCCCATCCAGCAAGGCTTCTGGACGTGGTGGGCAACCTGAAATGTAAACATCTACAGGAACAATCTCGTCAACACCCTGCACAACGGCATAACTATCGTAAACACCGCCAGAAGTTGCACAAACACCCATGGCAATAACCCACTTCGGCTCAGGCATCTGCTCGTAAACTTGGCGAACAATGGGGGCTATCTTGCGATTAACAGTACCAGCAACAATAAGCAGATCCGCCTGTCGCGGGGAGGCACGAAACAGCACGCCGAAGCGATCAAGGTCGTATTTCGAGGCTCCCGCACTCATCATCTCGATGGCACAGCAAGACAGTCCGAAGGTCAAAGGCCAAATGGAATGGCTCCTCGAAAGACCAATAATCTTGTCCACGTTGGTGGTAACAAAGTTTGGGTTAAATTTATTGTTCAGTATTCCCATGACTAAAATAATCCTCGGCAACAGTATCCGTTAGCTGAAACAGCGTCGGGCAGCTACCCCTTTATAACAAAAGTACCTTTTCGGTATGCGTAAAAATAACCTACAATTAGAATGGTGATAAATATGAATATCTCGATGAGACCAAACAACCCGAGAACGTCGAAGTGGACTGCCCAAGGGATGAGGAAGATTGTTTCAATGTCAAAAATAACGAACATAACAGCGATGAGGTAGTAGCGTACGTTGAAGCTAACATGTGCGTCGTCGAGGATGGGCATCCCCGATTCGTATGGCGAGAGCTTGAACTTGTTGCGAACACTAGGGCGAACCAAGGCACCTATCGAGAGAAGGGTTGCCCCCAAAGCAAGAACAATTAAAAATGTTAACAGTATGTAACCGTATTCCATAAAAAACACCTTTCCCCCTCGAAAATAGTTATTATTGCGAGGGATAGTTTCAATTCAAAATAGATATCATGCGAGGTAAATAACAAATTATATTATAAACTAAAATTAATCGTAAGGCTAGCAATATTCGTGCCTCACTTGGATCTGATCCCGATTTGGGCAACACTCCCTGATAATTTTTACAAAATGTTGCTTGAGGGAAGAGGCCTCACTCCTAGCTACCACGCACTGTGTTAACTACCTTCAGCAGTAGTTAGATACATTATTACACAAAAAGTTCATAAAAGTGATTCTTTTTTTGTGAAAATATTAACTTATTTGATATTTTTTGTTGCCAACTAATATCTGCCTGCCTACCTGCGTACCTGCCTACCGACCTGCGTACCTGCCTACCGACCTGCGTACCTGCGTACCTGCGTACCTGCGTACCTGCGTACCTACCTATCTGCGTATTATCTGCACATCTTCGGGGTATTCGATCTTGAATTTATCTTTGGGTATTGCTCCCCCTACCACAACATTGGTGAACACCATTTCGATGACATTCCCTTTGTAGTCGTAGCTTTTAACTCGCTGTATTGTCTCTTTTTTGGTGTAGACTTCCACATTTTTTATTGTGCTAGATTTTTTCTTTGGCACTAGTGAAAATGCTCCAGTCGTGTTTTTTATCGGTGTTATTGTGAAGTCTTTCACCAACGAGTTAACATCGCTCATTAGTCCTAGTAGTAGGTCGTCGCCTATCTGTTGTTTGTTGGTAATGTAGACCTGTTCGAGCAGTTCGTCGTAGTATATTACGCTATCCCCTTCGATGAGGTAGATCTGAGCCGATGGTTTTGTGTACCCCCAGTACGCTTTTTCGCCATACTGAATATATACTTTCCCCGAGAATGTTTCGTTCCCCACACCGACAACGGTATTTGTCTGTTGGACATCAGCTTGAAGGGTGCCCGCTTTGCCCATGGCCTGCACTATGCTTTCTAGGTTGCCTGATGCGAACGCTGTTTCGAGCGTGGTTGCACTCAGAACAAGTACTCCGACTAGGGGTAAGAACACGGCACTGCGTAAGATTTTCAACATCTTTTATCTCCAAAAAAACATGGCTGCCCTTCACAGGCACACACTATAAAAACAATACCACTAGTTATAACACAACCTCAACCGATTTGCAAGACCATTAAAGTACTTTCACAAAAAAGTAAAACTAGTTATAATGGTGCGGCTGAACTTACAACAACTAATCGTACCGAAACTCAGTGGGGAGATAGCATGCGTAACGTAACAATAATCGGTGGCGGACTCGCTGGCATCGAAGTAGCACTATTTTTAAGCAGGCAAAATATACCTTCAACAATCTTCGAACAAAGACCGAAAACAACCACCGAAGCACACAAAACACACCTACTCGGCGAACTCGTCTGCTCAAACTCACTCAAAAGCACAGCACCCGCAACATCATCAGGGATGCTAAAAGGGGAGATGGCCGTGCTCGGATCGGAAGTGCTCAAAGGGGCACAACATGCTCGAATACCTGCAGGGAACGCTCTCGCTGTCGACCGACATACCTTCGCACAATACATCACAAACAAAATCGAATCCGATCCGAATATTACACTAGTTCGCGAAGAGGTTACCACACTCAAAACACTCCTACACAACAACAGCGTCGTCGTCATTGCCACAGGACCACTCACCAAAAACAGCATGATGGATGAAATCACAACCCTCACCGGCTCGCAACCATACTTCTACGACGCAATATCACCCATCATCGAAACCGATAGCATTAACATGGCACCTCTCTACAAAAAAAATCGCTACGACAAAGGGGGTGCCGACTACATCAACATCCCCCTCACCGAACAGCAGTACGACGAATTCTACAACAACCTCATGACAGCGGAAAAAACAGAACTCGCAAACTTCGAACAACACAATGTTTACGAAGGATGCATGCCCATCGAAATCATGGCCGCAAGGGGGAAGCAAACACTGCTGTTTGGACCCATGAAACCTGTTGGACTCGAAACACCCGACGGAACTCGACCACACGCTGTTATCCAACTACGACAAGAGAATAAAGACGCAACAGCCTACAATATCGTGGGCTTCCAAACAAAAATGAAGATAGGGGAACAAAAACGGGTGCTACAAAAGCTACCCGGACTCGAAAATGCAAACTTCTTCCGATACGGCTCCATACACCGCAACACGTACATCCAAGCACCACAAAACTTAACGGAAACACTGCAACTGCGATCTAACCCCAACATATTTTTTGCGGGGCAGATAACAGGGGTCGAAGGGTACATGGAGTCCGCGGCAACGGGGCTGATCGTGGGGATGCACATCGCCAACATCATCGCTGGCGAAAGCGATACGGCTGGCACGGCTGGCACGGCTGGCACGGCTGAAACCACCAACACACACCATACATCCCGTACAGGCTTGGTTGGTGGCACGGTACTGTTCCCTGCTGAGACCGCTTTGGGAGCTTTGTCTCGTTATGTTAGTGGTCAGATTAGTTTGCAGTCTAGCTATTCGCCGTCCAACTTTAACTACGGTATGTTGCCGCCTCTTACCCATGATGCCAAAGGCAAGCGGTATCGTGATAAGCAGTTGAAGCGTACTCATATTACTGAGCGAGGTATGTCTGCCCTCCTTGCTACCCTCCATCGTGTGTCTTCGCCACTAGACCGCTAGACCGCTAGACCTACAGCACACTAGCGTATCCGAACCCGCCTGAGCCTCAGTGCGTTCGAAATAACCGACACGGAGCTGAGTGTCATCGCTCCACTGGCAATAATCGGACTGAGCAGAACACCGGACACAGGGTAAAGCAATCCTGCTGCGACCGGTATGCCGATTGTGTTGTAGGCGAACGCGAAGAAGAGGTTTTGTCGTATGTTCCTCATTGTTGCTCGACTCAAGGACTGTGCTTTCGAAATACCGTTCAGGTCCCCCTTCACAAGTGTTATGCCTGCACTTTCCATTGCTATGTCGGCACCTGTTCCCATTGCGATACCAACATCTGCTTGGGCTAATGCTGGTGCATCGTTTACGCCGTCGCCAGCGAATGCCACTGTGTGTCCTGCTTCTTGGAGTGCTTTGACAACGTCGCTTTTTCGATCGGGTAACACTTCGGCTTCCACTTCGCTTATCCCTAGTTTGTTTGCGACTGCTTGTGCTGTTTTGCGATTGTCGCCTGTTAGCATAACAATACGTAACCCTGTGTTTTTGAGGTTTTGCAGTGCTTGTGGTGTGGTTTCTTTGATGGGATCGGCTACGCCTATTATCCCTGCAATCTCACCGTCAATGGCTAGCAACATTACGGTTTCGCCTTTGTTTCTGTGTTCGTCCGCTGTGGTTTCTGTTTGTTCTTGGCTGTGGACGTTGAAGCTGATGTTGAGTTGCTCCATTAAGAGCATGTTACCCAGGGCAACCTGTTCCCCTTTGATAACCCCCCAAACACCTTTTCCTGTGACGGATGTGAAGTCTGATAGCGTTGTGAGGGTGAGTTCCCTGAGCTTTGCTTCGTCGACTATCGCCTTGGCGAGGGGGTGTTCACTCCCCTGCTCCAGTGATGCTGCTAGTTGTAGGGCATAGTTGTTGTCATGTTTGCCGAATGTTTCCAGCGTTGTTAGTTTCGGTTTGCCTTCGGTGAGTGTTCCTGTTTTGTCTACGACTAGTACGTCCACTTTCTCCATTGTTTCGAGTGCTTCGGCACTTTTGACGAGTATCCCTAGTTGAGCACCGCGTCCTGTTCCGACCATGATGGACATCGGTGTTGCCAATCCTAGGGCACAGGGGCATGCGATAATTAGTACGGCAACAGAGTTGATGATTGCGAATGCTAGTCGTGGTTCAGGTCCCCAGATACCCCAAACGATTGCTGTTACAATTGCCGCCGCCACAACCGTGGGCACAAAATACCCTGCCGTAACATCTGCGAGCTTTTGTATGGGAGCACGTGATCGCTGAGCTTCCGCCACCATATGCACAATCTTTGACAAGAGCGTGTCGGTGCCCACCCTTTCGGCAACCATGATGAACGACCCTGTTTGATTGATGGTCGCACCGGTGACACTATCCCCAGCAACCTTGTTTACAGGCATGGCTTCCCCTGTAATCATGGATTCGTCGATTGTTATGCTAGCAGACGCTGTTGCAGGATCGTCGTAGATTACGCCATCCGTTGGGATGCTCTCCCCAGGGCGAACACGTAGCCGATCGCCAACCTGAATATCTTCTGCCGCAATATCCTCCTCGCTACCATCCTCGCGAACAATGCGTGCCGTACTTGGTGCTAGGTTCATGAGGGAGCGTAGTGCACTGCTAGTCTGAGACCGTGCTCGGAGCTCCAGCACCTGACCTAACAGCACTAACGTGATAATACTTGCTGCCGCCTCAAAGTAAACATTCACCAAACCGTTTTCCATACGCATGTTGTCGGGGAATATGCCGGGAAGTACGGCACCAACAACACTGTAACCATAGGCAACCGTTGTGCCTAGTGCGATGAGGGTAAACATGTTAAAGTTGCGACTAACGATGGACGCCCATCCACGCTGAAGCAAAGGGGATGCACCCCAAAACATCACCGGTGTTGCCAAAGCAAACGATATCCATAGGGATACTTTAGGCGAAATATACGATGCAAGTGGCTGACCGGGCAAGTGATCAAGCATCACCAACAACAGTATGGGCAAAGATAACATTGCACTGATCCAAAAGCGACGCGTCATGTCGTCCAATTCGGTTGTGTCTTCCACAGCACTAGGCAGCCCCTTAGGCTCCAACGCCATCCCGCATATGGGACAAATCCCTGGACCAACCTGCTCTATCTCCGGATCCATGGGGCATGTGTAGATTGTCCCCTCAGGCATCTCCTCCTCTGGCGGTGTGTTGCCCGAAATATACATGGCAGGATCTTTCCTGAACTTGTCCAAGCAACCCTGATGGCAGAAGTGGTACTGCGTGCCTTCGTGGTCGAAATGGTAGTCGGTGCTAGTCGGATCGATGGTCATGCCGCAGACAAGGTCGCGATGGTCGTGGTCGTGGTCGTGGTCGTGGTCGTGGTCGTGGTCGTGGTCGTGGCTGCTAGAGCAACAAGACGAAGCACTGGCGTAACCATGACCGTGACCATTATTACCGCTACCGCTAGAACAACAGCCACCGCCACTAACACCCTTCTTACTCCACAAACGCAATCTCATAACATGCACCTCAATATATTATTATAAACAATAGGTTATTCTTTAGGATAGAACAGGCAACTTCGATTTG
>CAMZNS010000047.1 GCA_947313855.1 uncultured Deferribacteraceae bacterium | reverse complement strand
GTGTGCGGTGTGCTAACGGCAGACTCCCCCACCTACAGCTACACGCGACGACGACCCTCCATCGCCTTAAATATGGTAAGCTCGTCGGCATACTCAATGTGAGAACCCGCCGGCAACCCCGACGCAATGCGACTAATGTGTATGGTTGCACCCTCGTTATGGGCAAACTCACGCAGTATTCGTTGCAAATACAGGGCGGTTGTATCCCCCTCAATATCATGGTTGGTAGCAATAATAATCTCAACCTCAACCTTACCACTAGAAGACGCAGACAGCTCAGAAGACGCAAGGGAAACCCTGATGCGATCCAACAACTCATCCATACGCAACTCTTCAGGACCGATACCATCCATGGGGGACAATGTACCACCCAAAGCATGATAAACACCGCGAAAACGTGCTGTCTGCTCGATGGCCAGAATATCCTGAGCATCGGCAACAATACAAATGGTCTGCTTCTGACGATACGGATCGCTACACACACCACAAAGTGACGACTCGGCAAGACCACCGCAAAGATCGCAAAACCGTGTCCGATCCTTAAGAGCCTGGATACTGTTGCTCAACCTAGTCGCATAGGTATTATCTTGACGCAAAATATGCATGGCAAGACGTGTCGCTGTTTTGCGTCCAACACCAGGGAGGCGAGACAACTCATTGATACAGTCGTCGAAAACTTTTAACCTAGGCATAACTACTCACCATCCAAACCTTCCACAACATCGTCAACATCAACATCAACAACATCGCCACCCACGGGGAGAGGATCGGGGGAAGGGGCAAGATCCTCCACAGGAACAACGGACATGTCGCCCTCCGAAAACGATACACCCAAAACCGACGATATCTCCGCCAAAGCAGGATCCTCAAGGAGGCTACCATTCACGGACGTGGCGGACAGTGTTGTGTTGGCAGATGCAGGCTCGTCGCTGGCAGACTGCACAGCGAACGACGGCAACGCAACAGACTCATTGGACGACTTAAGCAGATTCCCCTTCTTATCCAAAAGGAACACAACCAACATTGCCGTATCCTTCTTCACAATCTCACGTGCCTTCTCCTGATAAAACTCCAACGCCTCAGCCTTAACCACCTGATTGTAAGATATTTTTGCCGTGGTAGTAAAACAAAGTACACCCGTAGACTCCTCGAACGATACAAGCTTACAATCGGAAATATAACCGCCAAGGGGAACGCTCTTCTCTGTAAGAAGGGTAACAAACCGCTTCTCAATACGACTCAACCACTGCTCAGACGTGGGCGTTGCCGACGTTGCTGGCGTTGCTGGCTCTGGTGCCGACGCTGACGTTGCTGGCGTTGCTGGCGTTGCTGGCTCTGGTGCCGACGCTGCTAGCGGTGTGTGTACATACGGCTTAGGCGTTTCACCCATGGGCAAGGACTCAGCAGTATTGTCGTCAATATCGAACGAAGATAAAGCACGGTCATTACTTGCAGGCACAACCGCTGGTGCTGGTGCTGGCGTTGCTGATGCTGGCGTTGCTGGTGCTGGCGTTGCTGATGCTGGCGTTGCTGGCGTTGCTGGTGCTGGCGTTGCCGGTGCTGGCGTTGCTGGTGCTGGCGTTGCTGGTGCTGGCGTTGCTGATGCTGGCGTTGCTGATGCTGGTGCAAACCGCGGACCACCAAACGCTTTCCCCTTACGCGGAGACCCTTTCGACCCCGCACCCGTAGCATCCGTAGCATCCGTAGCACCCGTAGCACCCGTAGCCTTAGTCGCCCCTACTGGCATGGCGGGCAGATTCGCACAGCGGTACATACCAAACTCAAACACATACGACGCAAAAGAATAACGCTTAACATCGTTGTGCACCTTCAAAAGAGCCTGAAACAGCTCAAACACCATCTCAATAGGGTAGCTCCCCAACAGATCTTGGTAGTACGCTTCGTCCATGGCGTCATCCCCACCAAGAACACCCTTGGCGTTCCGCCCTAGAAGCATCATGACACGAACATTCTCAATCAACCCGACCACGGTATCGGCATAATCTGCCCCAGCAGTATTCATATCCGTCAGTACCTGTGCTATCCCCGACACGTTGTTGTGCACAATATGCTTTAGCATCTCGTTGGCAAACGAATGGCTGACAACACCCATACTGTCGGCAAGGTTTTGTGCCACAACACCACCACCGTGGGCTATCACCTGATCCACCATGGACAAGGCATCGCGAACGCACCCCTCAGCATGCTTCACAACAGCCGAAACACCACCATCATCGTAGGCTATCCCCTCCATGTCCATGAGTTTTTTGAGGTGAGCACCCATGCTAGAGTTGTCTATCTTCTCAAAGCGGAAAGACTGGCAACGCGAAATAACCGTGGGCACAATCTTATGCAACTCGGTGGTGGCGAAGATGAAAATAACGTAACTCGGTGGCTCCTCCAACGTTTTCAGGATAGCGTTGGAAGCTTGATCGGTAAGCATGTGGGCTTCATCGACGATGTAAACCTTGTACTTGCTCTCAACAGGCATAAACCGAACGCTCTCACGAAGCTTGCGTATCTCGTCTATCCCGCGATTGGAAGCAGCATCCAACTCGAACAGATCTGACGCGGAGCCGTCGGTAATACTAACACAGCTAGCACACTCGTTGCACGGATCAAGACGCTCGTCGGTGTCCGATGTTGGCACAGGGTTTGTACAGTTCACACTTTTAGCGAATATCCTCGCCATACTAGTTTTGCCCGTACCGCGAGCACCAGCAAAGATGTATGCATTCCCAATACGGTTGAGCGTGACAGCGTTTTGCAGGGCACGGACAACAAACCTCTGACCAACTACCTCTGAAAACTTCTGCGGTCTATATTTTTTCGACAATACCTCAAACGCCACGATAAACCTCCACCATAACGACCAATTACCACTTTTCTACAACATGATTGATACGAATACGATCCCTTCCAAACGATGAAAAACTATGCGTGGATGGAGCGAATAACACGCATAACCTCGGGCGTCAACTGCTTCTTACGCGACAGTATCCCCGGACAGTGATACTTATGACTACCCTCAAGCTTGTACTCAAGGAGGGTCTCGCCTACCTGGAAGTTGGACGAATACAGGTACGATTCCTCCCGAAGAATATCCGTAACAAGAACCATCACCCAATCGAGCTCGTCCGCTTCAGCAATACGCTGCAACTCCGTGAGAATATCCCCCTCAACAGGGAACACCTCATTAATATCAACAATCTCGCACTGACCGATACCGATCTTAACACCATGCTCGTGGAATATTTTGTAATCGTCAAGGATAATTTGCGACGCTGTCTTGGTTTTCAACCCAGCTGTTTCAGTGAATATCTCAATGCCGTACTGACGATAATCAACACCAGCTATCGCACCCAACTCCTCCATGTATGCAATATCAGTAGGGGTACAGGTGGGGGACTTACCCACGAGGGTGTCCGTCAAAATAGCAGACAACATCAAACCAGCAACCTCGCGACTAGGCTCAATACCGTGACCCTTGTAAAGCCCATAAACAATGGAACAAGTACTACCCAAAGGCTTCATATGAACCTTGATAGGCATGTCCGTCTTAAACGTATTCAACTTATGATGATCAACTATCTCCAAAATCTCCGCCGAATGGGAACCCTCAATGGCATGAGTAGGCTCGTTGTGGTCAACAAGAATAATCTTCTCGCTACCCATACTACCCTCCATGCTAGACATAACATCCGCACGACTCAACATTCCAACAAGATTGGACGAACTACCAACAACCGCAATAGACTGAAGCTGCTTATCTCGCAACGTCTTCTCCGCCGCATAAAGATAATCGGTCACCGAAACAGAATCCAACGGTGCAGCAACCTCACCCGACGGAATAGTCATCAGCAAACGCTTGAACGTGTCCTCCTTAGACAGAGGGGTCGTAAACAACCAACCCTCAAAAGGCGAAACATCAATGCTGTGGTGAGCATCATTAAACGACGATATCACAACAGCACCATAATGATGAAGATCCAACCAGTGACTAGACGCAATGCTGTAATCAACAACAACAACTCGCGACGATGCCTGATCCTTCGTCGTATTCAAAAAAGACATATGTATGCTGTACGCACTACCACCAGAACCCTCACGCAAACACTTACCATTAAGAATATCACCATAATAACTGAACGCCAAAGAGTGCTTACGCTCCAAAAGTGAGGTGCTCAACAACAACTCCGCAAACTCCTTCAAACCAACAACACCCAAATACTTGCCGTTCACAGCATCAACAACAGGGTAGTAACGCTTGGTATCTGTGGCACTCAACGCCCCAAAACGGATCACAGGCTCGTCATGGAGCAGGGTGGACAACTTCGACAACGGCGTCATGGCATCACCAACACGTGGATAAACCTCCATACGCTTCTCAATGTAGTCAACACCGAACTTGTCAAACACATACTGCGTCTGCAACGTCATCTCACCACAACGAATAGGAACATAAGTATGCGTATCACCGCCAACTTCACCGCGGGAACCACCCCCACTGCGTGTCGCAAGCTCGTTCTTCAACTCAGCGTAAGCGTATGCCGAACAGATAGCATCTGTATCCGGATTTTTGTGCCCCACAATATAAACCGTACTCATCATTAAGCTCCCCAGAGTATGCAGTTGCAATTACAGAACTCCACAAAAAGGTGATACATCTGCACACTACATAACATATTTATTAACTAGATGAGTATACAACATCTAAACCACTTTAGCAACAGGCACTACACACCACTCGTAATTATGAACAACACGCCAGCACACCAGCACACCAACGTGGGAACATGGCAACCAGCATGGCAACAAAAAAGCCCCACGAAACCTATCGAAACAGGCTACATGGGGCTAAAACAGATTTCACCCTGAAAAATTCTAGGCTCTAGACGCTAGCAGTTAGGACCACCGTATGCCTTAACATGCTGCTTCAACGACTTCAGATCCACCGTACCCGCAATCATATCCACAAGCTTCCCGTCCCTGTAAAACAGAGTTGTGGGCACCCCGCGTATGAATAGCTTGGCAACCGTTTGCTTATCCAACATCACAGTGTCGAAATTTGTGCCCGCCTTGGTGATGAAACCTAACGCTGGCTTGTACGAATCCTGCATGTTTGCACCCAAGAAGCTTACACATTGACCGTTTTTGTTGAGCTTAACATTCTCCTGAGCAAACACGGGGAACTCTTCGGCACAGTACGGACACCATGACGCAAAAAACCCGATAACAAGTAGGGTATCCTTGCTGTTCTCAGCGATGTATGCCTGATAATCCTTGTACTTAAACTTCTCTAACACCATCACTTTCGAGCCGTCTGGTGCTGTACCAACAGCAAATGCGTTGCTCAACGGAGCACTCAACATAACAAGGGAAAGCACCGCCCCTAGTAGTATGGCTACCATAGGGAACTTTTTCTCGCCCCCAACCCTGAAGTAGTTTTGTTTAGTCCACGAAATATTCATCATTCGCTCCTTTGACTGCACCTTGCAGAGTTTTTGGCACTCCGCGACATCATTCCACTCGGCACATATCATACCTAATTTGATCCACAACTCCCCCGCAAACAGGGGCATCAACAGCTTTACTAAAGCGTCAACAATGAAATATTAACAAAGAGTTTGTCTTTCAGCAAACATTTTCTACGTTTTTTTAAAAAATAGATTAACCCCTGACGCAATAGCGTAACCCAAAAGACAACCTCCTTCACCCTAAATAATACTGAAAGCCTGTTATTTATTGTGCAAAAAGATGTTTTTTATGTGAAAATTATTGTTGATTAAGGCGTCGTAATCTGTTAAGCTCAGGCTAATATTTTCGTTGGTTTAGCAATTTTTGCAACACCACACAGCTCTAATACACAACTTTAGCACACAATTTACACAACTTTACACAACTTTACACAACTTTAGCACACAAAGAAGGAGGACTCAAACGCATGCTAATCAACTCAAAAGGCAAGTACGCTTACGACGACGCTACGGTACTCGGTTTTACCCTGTCCGCCCTCGTGTGGGGAGCCGTTGGACTAGTCATAGGACTCTCCATGTCGCTGCAATACATACTGCCACAACTCAACCTCGGAAGTGTTTTCCAATTCGGTAGACTGCGACCAATGCACACCAACATACTCGCATACGGACTAGGCATCGGAATGGAACAGGCAGTCTTCTTCTTCATGGTAACACGACTCACCAAACGACAACTCTTCTTCCCCAAAATGGCCCGAGCACAACTCTACCTATTCAACATCATCATGGTACTCGGAACCGTAACCCTTGCCATGGGACTCACACAATCAAACGAATACGCCGAATTCGAATGGCCAATCGACCTCCTCATCGTAATAATGTGGGTAATGTTCACCATCAACATCCTCCTAACCATCATCAAAAGGGACGAGAAATACATGTACGTCTCCCTATGGTTCATCATGGCAACACTACTCTCCGTCGCAATGCTCTACATCGTCAACAACCTCTCAATACCAACAGGACTATTCAAATCGTACCACCTATTCGCCGGTGCCAACTCCGCCAACGTACAATGGTGGTTCGGACACAATGCCGTCGGCTTCCTCTTCACCACTCCCATACTCGCAGCCCTCTACTACTTCCTACCCAAAGCCCTCGGAGTCCCCATCTACTCACACCGACTCTCCATCATCGCTTTCTGGGGCATCATCTTCATGTACCTCTGGACAGGTGCTCACCACCTTGTCTACACACCACTGCCTGTCTGGATACAAACACTCGGCATCGCAATGTCCATGCTACTCATCATCCCTAGCTGGGGCTCAGCGGTCAACATCTTCATGACACTACTCGGACAGTGGAGCAGGGTATCATCACACTACCTAACAAAATTCTTCCTCCTCGGAATAACCTTCTACGGACTCCAAACCATTCAAGGACCAACACAAGCACTACGCTCACTCTCACAACTCGTCCACTACACCGACTACATTGTCGGACACGTACACATGGGCACTATGGGATGGGTAACAATGATACTCTCCGCATCAGCCTACTACTTCGTACCCAAAATGTACGGACTACCACACATCTTCAGCATCAAACTAGCCAACATACACTTCTGGCTCGTACTCGTTGGACAACTAATCTTCACCGTATCACTATGGGTATCAGGCTTCATACAAGGCTTCATGTGGAAAGCCATGAACCCCGACGGCTCACTGCAATACCTATTCGGCGACGCACTAGTCGCAACATACCCATACCACATCGTATCCACAATCGGTGGTGCAATCTACATCGTCGGCATACTTGTGTTTGTGTTCAACATAATCATGACAATCGCTGAGGGGATGTCCCTCAAAAAATCCACTGCGGGGGCAAAATAATGAGAATCATACCAGAAAATACCTACAGAAATCCGTACCTAATGACTGTGCTAATACTTGTCGTTATACTTGTAGGTACAGTTATTACCGTTGCAGCACCCATGCTCACACCCACAATCAATAGCAAATCAGACCTGACACCAATGTACACAGCCCTACAACTCGCAGGCAAAGACGTCTACCAAAAAGAAGGGTGCGTCAGCTGTCATACACAAACCGTCAGACCGCTACAATCCGAAGTAACACGGTACGTCTACAGTCGCGGCTCAACCACCAAACCATACGCCGAAGTTGTCTCGCAACTACACGAATCACAATACGACAGACCCTTCCTCTGGGGCTCAAGACGAACAGGTCCAGACCTAGCAAGAGTCGGGCTATGGTACAACTATAACGGTGCCGAAGACCTACTCACCGAAATGCTCTCAATGCCAAGCGACTTCTTCCCTAGCAGCAACATGCCCAAATACGCATTCCTCAACAACAAAAAACTCAACCCTAACCAAGTGCGTAAAAATATGAGAGCCAATCGATTCAAATTCACCGAAGCCGAAATCATTGGGCTCACGCAAAAAACAGAAATGGATGCCATCGTCGCTTACTTACTCACCCTAGGTCGCACTACTGTGGATGATGGCACGCAGTAGTCGCAGTCGGCACTGAGCACGACGCAAGCCTGTAGGCAGAGCATGCAACATGTGTGTCTGCCTGTGGGCACTGAAGACACAACGCACGACGCAAGCCTGTAGGCACCTGTAGCAAGATGCTCAATAGATTCGATGTATAAAGAACAACGGAGGCAACTCATGTATCACAAAGAAAATTTTACTGAAAGTGCGGAGGAGATGGAGGGTCACGGTAAGACTCCCAAGCTCTACCTTCTCGTCTACATTGCCATGGGTATTTTTGCTCTTGGTTACCTCTTCATGTACACCCCACAGCTCAGTGGTTGGCAGCAGGATAAGTCCATTGTTGAGCTAGAGGTTCCTAAGTAGAAACGTCCCGTTTCATCACAACGGCTTCGCCTCGCCCACAGAGCACAGACGCACCACCTGTTGATGTGTGTGTGCGTGTAGAGTCGTGTTGAGGGTGGCTTGTAAGTGCGACCTTAGGCATTTCGAAGAAATGACAGACGCACGGGAAACGTCCCGGAAACGTTCCGGAAACGTTCCGTTTCATCACAACGGCTTCGCCTCGCCCACAGAACACAGACGCACCACCTGTTGATGTGTGTGTGTAGTTGATGTGTGTGTATAGAGTTGTGTTGAGGGTGGCTTGTAAGTGCGACCTTAGGCATTTCGAAGAAATGACAGACGCACGGGAAACGTCCCGGAAACGTTCCGTTTCATCACTATTTTTATGCGTCCGACGAAGTGTCGCGTGAGGGGAAACGCACGGGAAACGTTCCGTTTCATCACAACGGCTTCGCCTCGCCCACAGAGCAAAAACCACACACCCCTCAAAACTCGTACCATCATACAGGCTTCCGCCACCACAAAAAAAGGTGTGACCCAAAAACATGAACCACACCCAGTAAAATCACCTAACTCAAAGGGCACACCAGCGAAGGACAACCCAACAACATAACCTAACACGACCTAGACGTCTATACTGGTGGACTTAGCGAAGGACTAGCCGAGCCTAACACGACCTAAACACCCTCCACGCGTACAAAGTTCGTAAGACCTGACTTGCCAAGAGGCGTCCCAGCAATAACAATAATCGAATCACCTGATACTGCCAAACCAAGCTTCTTGATCATCGCAATACCGTTCGCTGTCATTGCATCAACATCTGTAAAAGTCTCGCTCATATGAGGCTGAACGTTCCAAAGCATATTCAAACGAGTGCATACTGCTTCACTTGGTGCAAGGGCGATGATGGGCATTTGTGGGCGAAAGCGAGAAAGAAGTTGTGCCGTATAACCACTTGCAGTGTAGATGAGAATCGCTTTGATGGGCATTGTTTTCGCAATGCTTATCGCCGCCCGAACAACAGCTAAATCACGCTCAGACGAATTTGTATCATATTTGTCGAGACAGTATGGCAAGTTGGTTTCCGTTGCGAGAGAAACCTTGTTGAGGAAGCCGCACGCCTCAACGGGATACTCGCCGGCAGCTGTTTCGTCGGAGAGCATAACAGCATCAGTACCGTCGAAAATGGCGTTGGCGATGTCGGTCATTTCTGCACGACTGGGGAATGGCGAGTCAACCATGGATTTCAGCATTTGGGTTGCGGTGATGACGAATTTACCCGCACGAATCGCCTTATCGATGAGGTGCTTCTGAACGATTGGCACCTGCTCCAGTGGTATTTCCACACCAAGATCCCCACGTGCGACCATGATACCGTCAACCTCTTTCAGTATTTCATCTATGTTTTCAACTGCTTGGGGTTTTTCGATTTTCGCTATGAGCCATGGTTTGTGATTGTGTGCTGCAATAATTTTTTTGGCTGGAGCGAAGTCGGTACCTTTGCGAACGAACGAGAAGGCTACAAGTTCGACTTTCTGATCAAGTCCGAACTGAAGATGTTCTAAATCTTGCTCAGTGATGGCTTCGATTTTGAGGTCGGAGTTGGGCATATTCATCCCTTTTTTGGAGAACAGAACACCGGAAACGATACATTTTGCGTGTACGTATTCACCCTTGATGGCGGTAATTTCCACAGCGATGGAGCCATCGGCAAACAGTACTATTTCGCCAACCTTGAGGTCTTTGTGTAGATCGGCGTACTGCACGGGGATGACCCCCTCTTCGTCAGTGTGGTCGAGGGATGCGAAGATGTAGTGTTCCCCTTTACGCATTTTTATCCCCTCTTTGGGGAGGATGCCTACGCGTATTTTAGGACCTTGCAGGTCTTGTAGGATGGCTATTTGCTTCCCTTTTTCGGCAGCAACTTTTTTGAGCATGCGAATATTTTCACCATGTTCTTCGAATGATCCGTGGGAGAAATTGAGGCGAGCCACGTTTAGTCCGTTGTCGAACAGTTTGCCGATAATCTCTTCGGTGCGAGAGGATGGTCCTATGGTGCATACGACTTTGGTTTTCTTCACGTTGTTCATATACTCAGGGATGTACATAAAAACTCCTTACAGTTGTTATTTTCCGACCGATTACTTGCGTCATTTGTGGGCATATTTCTGTCCACAGCAGAGGTTCCCCATAAGTATAAGCTGAAACAGCCCTTTTTTCAATATTTTAATACTCCTAAACAATAATTTAAGCAACCACTTTTTGCTCCTCAACAGTGGGGGGGGGCACCTTAGGTTCTCCGAGGTATCCAAAACAAAGCCTCCCCAATGTTATAATTCTGTTATGAAGAGTAAAATGTTTGCTTTTGTTGACCCCTTGTACTAAAATAAACTAAGGGTAAACGTGCGGTATCAAATAAACCATTTAACACCTAAAAACTATTTATATAACCACCACACACACAACCACAAAAAATAAAAACTAGGCAGGCAAAACTGACTAGCAAAACATAAATTTAGCAATCAAAGGGATCGTAACTCAACCAAACTTAACCCGCAACACCCTTGGATGCTAGGAGGATATTCGTAATGCCGAACTCAACACTCAAAGAGAGACACTCCACCATCGACCACAACTCTCTACAAAACACGCACCTACGCGAAATTATCGACAGCTTCGCAAAACTCACAAAACCAAAAAATATACACATCTGTGACGGCTCCCAAAAAGAATACAACCAACTCGCACAAGAAATGGTCGCATCCGGAACCTTCAGACCCGTATCCGACAGACCTAACAGCTACTACTGCCAAAGCGACCCCAGCGACGTCGCTAGAGCCGAAGACCGTACCTTCATCTGCACAACAAATCAAGACGACGCTGGACCAACAAACAACTGGGCCGATCCAAACAAAATGATGGCCGAACTCAAAGGCAAATTCGACGGATGCATGACAGGACGAACCCTCTACATAATACCCTTCTCAATGGGACCCGTCGGCTCACCTCTCTCCGAAATCGGTATACAATTCTCCGACTCACCATACGTTGTCTGCTCCATGAAAATCATGACGCGAATGGGCACAGACGTACTCGACGTACTCGGAACAAGCAACAACTTCGTCAAATGCTACCACTCTGTTGGTGCACCACTCGCCGACGGCGAAAAAGACGTGCCGTGGCCTTGCGAACCCAATGTGGACAACAAATACATCACACACTTCCCCGAAACAAACGAAATCTGGTCGTACGGCTCCGGATACGGCGGTAACGCTCTGCTCGGTAAAAAATGCTTCGCTCTACGTATCGCATCCGCAATCGCAAAACGAGACGGTTGGCTCGCCGAACACATGCTCATCCTCGGAATCACAAACCCACAAGGTGTCAAAAAATACATCGCAGCCGCTTTCCCATCAGCCTGTGGCAAAACAAACCTCGCAATGCTAACACCAACAATACCCGGATGGAAAGTCGAAACCGTAGGCGACGACATCGCATGGATGAGATTCAACGACAAAGGGGAACTCCGTGCCATTAACCCCGAAGCAGGCTTCTTCGGCGTTGCACCCGGAACGTCATACAACTCAAACCCAAACGCAATGAACTCAATCAAAGAAAACGTTATCTTCACCAATGTCGGCTACTCCGACGAAGGCAAAATCTGGTGGGAAGGGATGGGGGAAGAAGCTCCCAAAAATATGATCGACTGGCAAAATAATACCTACGACCCAAATAGCGGCAAAGTCGCTGCTCACGCCAACTCACGATTCGCAACACCAGCATCACAATGCCCATCAATCGACGAAAACTGGGAATCACCCGACGGCGTACACATCTCCGCAATACTCTTCGGCGGACGACGGGGCGACATTGTGCCTTTAGTACACGAAGCACTCTCCTGGAACCACGGCGTTTTCATGGGCTCAGCTGTATCGTCCGAAAAAACCGCCGCCGCTCTAGGCAAACTAGGCGAAGTAAGACGCGATCCATTCGCAATGCTACCATTCTGTGGCTACAACATGGGCGACTACTTCAAACACTGGATCGAACTCGGCAAAAAACACAACACCAACCTGCCCAAAGTATTCTACGTGAACTGGTTCCGTCGTGACGAAAATGGCAAATTCATGTGGCCAGGGTTTGGGGACAACAGTCGCGTACTCGAATGGGTATTCAACAGAGTCGATGGCTCCGCAAAAGGCGAAGCAACTCCCATCGGTCTTGTACCGCCCAAAGGCGAACTCAACACCGCCGGGCTGGATATCTCTGACGAACAGATGGAAAAACTGCTCGATGTTGACAAGGCGTTGTGGTTGCAAGAGGCTGACGCTATCGAGGAGTACTACAAGCAGTTTGGTGCTCATCTGCCATCTGAGCTGAATCAGGAGCTTCAGTTGTTACGCGATCGCCTTCGCAAGTAGCAGTACTGTCGCACATTTTTCACATTTTCGTTGCGGTACCGATGCCGATGCTAATGCTACGGTGTTGTGCTACGGTGTTGGTGCCGCAACACTGTTCCTAGCAGTTTCCGGAAACGTTCCGGAAACGTTCCGTTTCATCACTATTTTTGTGCGTCCGTAGTAAAGTCGTGTTGAGGGTGGCATGTAAGTGCGACCTTAGGCATTTCGGAAGCGTTCCGCTTCATCACAACGGCTTCGCCTCGCCCACAGAACACCACTTCATCACAACGGCTTCGCCTCGCCCACAGAACACCACTTCACCACAACGGCTTCGCCTCGCCCACAGAACACCACTTCATCACAACGGCTTCGCCTCGCCCACAGAACACCACTTCATCACAACGGCTTCGCCTCGCCTACAGAACACCACTTCATCACAACGGCTTCGCCTCGCCCACAGAACACCACTTCACCACAACGGCTTCGCCTCGCGAATTGGCAACTCTGTTCCTACAACGTACCGAATTCTGCACACATCCTACGGCACACGGAAGTAACACCTTGCAACCCTGTTCCGGTGGGCATGCCTGCCCTGTGTACTTTGGTAG
>CAMZNS010000046.1 GCA_947313855.1 uncultured Deferribacteraceae bacterium | reverse complement strand
GAGGGTGCCATGAAAACCATGACCATCAGTAGCAATAAGAAAGCGCGCTTTGAGTATGAGATACTGGACACGTATGAGGCTGGTATTCTGCTTAAGGGGAGTGAGGTGAAATCCATTCGTAGCAACGGTATCTCCTTAGTTGAATCCCACGTACGCATTATCAAATCCGAAGTGTTCCTGATAAACGCACACATCGCACCTTACGCTTTCGAACAGATTACCATACTCGATCCCCGTGCAACACGTAAGCTCCTCCTGAACAAAAAAGAGATACTAAAACTGGAACGATCCGTACGCGAAAAAGGGCTCACAGTTGTGCCACTCAAAGCATACTTCAAAGCAGGGTTGGTCAAGGTTGAGATCGCTTTGGGGAAGGGGAAAAAACTCCACGACAAACGACAAACCATGAAAGAGCGTACGCTGAAACGTGAAGCACAGTCGCACATGAAGCAGAGGAACAGATAAGCACAGATTGCCCCCAATCGAACATTTTTTAACTTATTTAAAGATACGCCAAAATACAGCTTAGTATTGTGCCTATTGAGTTTTATCGCAATTTACACAAGCCTCTGCAGGGGCTCCCCCCCCCTTTTTATGTTGCATAATACTTGCAACTCCCCCACTTCAATATATAATAACTACAGATAGTAGGTTTAGACTTTAGACCAAGGAGAAATAAATAATGATGAAGAAACTAAGTATGATTATGCTTGCCCTTGTGGTGAGTGTCAGCCTTGTTGCTTGCTCAAGCAATAGCAATAGCGATACTAGTGGCGAGGCTAACTCTGCTCTTACCGAGTGGATGTCGAAGAGTGAAAGCGTAACGGAACCCATAACGGTTTACGTTGCCAAAAAAATTATCACCATGGAACCATCCATCCCTGTTGCAACTGCTGTTGCTGTGGCTGATGGGAAAATTGTTGCTGTTGGCTCATTGGACTCCATGCAAAGCTGGACAAAGGGCAAAGATGTAACCGTTGACTACACCTTGCAAGACAAAATCGTTACACCGGGGTTCATCGATCCCCATGTGCACCCCTCCCTGCCCGCAACACTCACACTGTTCCCGTTTATCGCACCCGACGACTGGACGTTGCCCACAGGCTTCTTCCCCGGTGCAACAACTCCTGAGGCTTACAAGGCACGCTTGAAAGAGCTTGTTGCCGAGTATGAAAAAACTGACAGCGACGTGCCTTTTGTTACTTGGGGTTACCATCAGTTGTGGCATGGTGATATTGTTCGTGCTGATCTGGACGAAATGTTCCCCAATACACCTGTTATGCTGTGGCACCGCTCCTTCCACGAAATTGTAGGGAACACTGCAGCCTTTGATATGCTCAACATCACTGAAGCCGACTTTAGCTCCCACGAAGCAAACTGGGAAGAGGGACACGCCTACGAGTTTGGCTTCAAGAGTATCATCGCCAAGATGACGTTTCTTGCCCGTGAAGATAGATTCCGCGAAGGGCTGGGCAACTTCTTCGAGATGGTTCACTTGGCTGGCGTAACCACCGTGCTCGATATGGGCGTTGGTGTTATTGGCGATCCGAATCACGAGATAGAACTAATTCGCAGTGTTGCCGAAGGTAACGAAGTGCCATCACGTATTATCCTGACACCACTTGTGACCGACTTCATAGTAAGAAACAGAACACCAGAACAAGCTCTTGCCGAAATAGAGGTGTGGCGTAGTGAGAATAGTCGTCGCGTCCAGTTCGACAACCACTTCAAACTAATGCTAGACGGTGCCATCTACTCAGGGTTGTCTCAGTTCAACTACCCCGGATACATCGACGGACACGAAGGTGTTTGGATGTCCCCCCTAGACATAACTTACAGCTGGGGTGAATTTTTCTGGAACCAAGGCTACCAAATACACGCACACACCAACGGTGACAAAAGTGCTGACGCTCTCACTGAGATGGTGAGGGAGATGCAGAAACAGAAACCACGCTCAGACCACAGAACCGCTCTCGAACACTTCGCCTATGCAACAGAAACACAGGCGAAAGAGATGAAAGAGTTAGGTATTGTTGTGTCCGCAAACCCATACTACCAATACATTCTCAGCGATATCTATGCCGAATACTGGCTCGGAGAAGACCGTGCCCGCAAGATGGTCGCACTTGGATCCCTAGACAGGTACGGAATCACTTACGCACTACACTCCGACGCACCAATGGCTCCCCTCAGCCCCCTAACACTCATGGGTGCAGCAGTAAATCGCGTTACCATCAATGGGAACAAAAACCTTGTTTCAGAGAAAATTAGCGTGGACAGAGCGTTGAGAGCCGTAACAATCGACGCTGCATGGATTATGGGACGTGAAAGTAGTATCGGATCAATCCTTGCCGGCAAGATGGCCGACCTCACTATTTTGGAAGAAGATCCCTACGCCGTGGATACACAAAAGATTAAAGACATAGAGGTATGGGGCACAATGTTTGAAGGGGAACTTTACCCTATCGATCACAAAAAGATCTCCGACGCCGATAGAAAAGCTGTACTAGCTGCCCAAAATACAAAAATAGTGCAACCGAAAGCAACAGGAGCACCGAAAGCATCGCACTAACGAAAGCATCGCACTAACGAAAGGGACGACACTGCTTACGTGGACAAGGGGGTGGCTGTTGAGGCTTCCCCCTTTTTTGCGTCGTAAGTCGTAAGTCGTAAGTCGTAAGGTGGTGAATATTGCGGTGGCTCATACTAAGTATTGACAGAGCCCCTTCAGTTCGTGTATTATAATTAATCTGTGTTTCAGCAACTGAAAATACATGGAGAATACAACAACAAACTAACGCATCGGCGTATTAACGGAGGTCTAATCAAATGGGCAGACAGAACACTATGCATAACGCAAAAAATCTGAAAAAGAAACGCAAACAAGGGTTTCGTGCAAGGATGAAAACAAAGTCCGGCATCACCATCATCAACAGACGTAGGGCAAAGGGACGCAAACGCCTTTCGGCTTAGCACCTCTGGAGCGGAGCCGTGCTGGTGTTGACGGTAACGTTGACGGTTGGCGGTTGGCGGTAACGTTGACGGTTGGCGGTTGACTAATCGTGGAGCCATGCTAGTGTTGCTTCAGCCGTAGGCACCTGTGTTGCACCTGTGTCGCACCCGTGTTGCACCCGCGTCGCACCTGTGTTGCACCCGCGTCGCACCTGTGTTGCACCCGCGTCGCACCCGTGTTGCACCCGCGTCGCACCTGTGTTGCACCCGCGTCGCACCCGTGTTGCACCCGTGTTGCACCCGTGTCGCACCCGCGTCGCACCCGTGTCGCACCCGCGTCGCACCCGCGTCGCACCTGTGTTGCACCCGCGTCGCACCCGTGTTGCACCCGCGTCGCACCCGTGTCGCACCCGTGTTGCACCCGCGTCGCACCTGTGTCGCACCCGTGTTGCACCCGTGTTGCACCTGTGTTGCACCCGCGTCGCACCCGCGTCGCACCCGCGTCGCACCCGCGTCGCACCTGTGAACTAACGTGAATACCGTGAACTACTGTGAGTTATTGTGAATACCGTTGAACATACCAAAACAGGCATATTCCCCCGAATAGAAAGATTACGACTGAGATCGGAAATACAACACGTTTTTAAACAAAATAAAGTCTACGGGAAATACTTCACATGCCTATTCACAGTTTGCCACTCCACGGAGGTTGTACCCACTAGTCACCCACGCCATGACAAACTCTTTAAGTACAACCGAGCGTCCTACGTCAAAACACTGACAAACATGGGACTAGCCGGTACCATACAAAATAACGACGAACCACGGGACAACGACATAATCGCCGAAATACATAACTTGGCAAAATTTCGCAAAGTGGCATTTGTCGTAAGCAAAAAAGTGCACAAACGTGCCAATGTTCGCAACCATGTGAAACGACAGATGCGACACCTATATCGCCTAAACCGTAACACCATGCCTGTGGGAACAAAAATAGTTGTTATCGCACACAAACGTATCGTAGACGCCGACACAAACTTTAACGATATGCACAGAGACTTTGCAGAAATTAGCGAACGGATTAAACAGAGCCATAGGGAAGATTATCCGGTGTAGTGGAAAACAGGAAGACTAAGCGAAACCATACGGACGAAATACAAAAAGGACATCCAAGGAGTTGGCGATGAAAATACTATTGCTGCCCCTAAAGGGACTGCTCATAGTCAACAACTTAGGCAAATCCTTGGCCATAAACGCAATACGCATTTACGCCAAAATACTGTCGCCACTACTGGGGAACAACTGTCGATACTACCCCACATGCTCCGCCTACATGATGGAGTCTATCCAACGGAAGGGTCTCATACTAGGCATACTCAAAGGGCTTTATCGCATACTCAGGTGCAACCCATTCTCCCCCGGTGGGTACGACCCTGTTGACCCGAAAGATAGGGCGAAGCTTGATGACAACTACCATGAGGACGGGGGAAGCAAGGAAGACGAATCGAACTTAGCTGAGAGGAACTCAAATGAACGATAAATTACGCATAGGCTTAGCCATCGGAGCAAGTATTGCCATTCTCCTCGGGTTTCAAGCATACATGAATTATGTCAACCCACCCGTACCAGCAACAGCAAACACCTCCAACAACACATCAACAATCAACAACACACAACAAAGTAACACAGCAACAAATACCAAAACCAAGGCTGTTCGCGAAATACCATCCACCGACACAGGCGAACTTGTTGACCACCTCCAAAAAGGGCTGCAACTCTACAGCGAACCACTAAACAACGACAGCAAAATAACCATCTCAAACTCACACCTAACACTAAATATCAACAAACACACAGGGAACATCTACTCCGCAAAAATTACACCCATTAACGACGGACAAAAAATACCCTTCTTTAACGAAAACGGACTAGAAGACTACCTCAAACTACGATTCGATTACGATAGTGGCTACGTCTGCGGTATCGATTACATCACAAGCGAAACTCCCGCCATCACATGCTCCGCAACGGGCGACGAATACAAAATCACAAAAACATACGCCCTACAAAAAGACAGCTACTCCGTGAACGTCTCAACATCCGTTGTCCCCTTGGGCAGAGATGGCACACCATCCCGCTCGGCAACATCGGCACCCATGACACTCGAAGTTCTTGTTGGTCCCGGTTTCGGCACCGGTCTTGAACCTATCCGATCCGGCATCAATAGGGTATCCATGGGCTCAGACAAAGATTACACCAAAAAGAAGGAGGAGAGCGTCAAGAAGGTTTACCATATCGAAAAACCGATATGGGGCGGATACAACGCCAACTTCTTCCTCTTCGCACCATACCTCAAAGGGGGATTCGATACCGGCACGTTCCAATCATACGGTGCTTTCGACGGTGACAGGGTTCTGGTCAATCTCAACAAGAAAGTTGAATTCGACGCTAGCGGTACTGCTCAACTTGACTACCACATCTTCATCGGTCCCAAAAACTACACCCTGCTCAAAGGGCTCGACTCAACACTCAGCAAGGCGATTAACTTCGGCTGGGCAGCATTCCTCGCCATACCCATGTACTACATTCTGGAGTTTTTCTTCAGCCTAGTGGGCAACTACGGTTGGGCGATTATCCTACTCACCATCGCCGTACGTATCATTATGTTCCCCTTATCCCTCAAGGGGCTCAAGTCCATTGCGAAGATGCAAACCGTTCAGCCTGAAATTGTGAAGTTGAAGGAGCGTTATAAGGATGATCCTGAAACCTACAAAATAAAAAGTATGGAGTTGTACAAAAAGAAGGGTGTTAACCCCATTAGTGGCTGTTTGCCCATTCTGCTCACAATCCCCATATTCATCGCCCTGTTCAAGCTGCTTAGCACATCGGTGGATCTGTACGGAGCACCGTTTATCTTCTGGATAGACAACCTTGCCCTTTACGATAAATTCTACATACTACCTGTTGCTATGGGCTTGCTAATGTTTGTCCAACAACTAATTACCCCCTCAACCATGGACAAAACGCAGAGACGAATAATGCTTGTGCTACCCCTTGTGTTCATCGGATTTCTGATACAGTTCCCCTCAGGGCTGACACTTTACTACACAGTAAGTAACTTCATCTCCATATTACAACAAGTATTTGTCAATAAATATGTCCACCGTGCAAATTTTAGAGGTAAGAAATAATGGAAACACATAAAAGAACAGCGAAAACAGCTGAATTGGCATACCGACAATTCCAACGTGAACGCAATATCCCCTCTAGCTACTTAACCTACACAGTAGTCGAACCTGGCAAGAAGGGGTTCCTCGGCTTCGGTCAAAAAGATGCCACCATCGAAATACTATTCAACAAAACACACTACTACACCAAACAGGGTAGGATAATCTTGGCAGACATACTCGATCGAATGGGGGTGGAAAACTACACCCTCAATACCACCACCGAAGGGAAACGAATTGCCATTAACATTATCACAAACAACTCGGAGATGCTCATCGGCAAACGAACACAAACACTAGACGCACTGCAGTACATGGTAAACAGACTGCTTAACGTTGACTCCTCTGGCATCGCCGTTACCGTGGATGTGGAAAACTATCGTGCCAAACGACTGGAAAAACTCATCACGGCAGGGGTAAACGCCGCCCACAGCGTTGCCAAAACAGGACAACTCGAAATAATTCGCGACCTACCACCATCGGCACGCAGGGAGATACAGAAAGCCTTGCAAAGCATCAAAGGCACCAAAGGGATTGTAAAGGGGAGCGGTGTGTTTAGGTCGTTGCATATTGTTCCTGAAGACTATGTTGACGAGGAGAAAGGGGGGGAACAATCCTCTCGCAGTGGTAACCGCAATCGCAACCGTAACCGTAACCGCAATCGCAACCGCAACCGTAGTCGTAACCGCGGTGATGGCAATGATAGTAGTAGCAGTAGCAACGGTCACGGTAGCAGTAGCGAATCCTAAAACCTTAGCAGGACGTAGTATACAATCTAAGTAGGGGGGGCGTAGTGTTCCAAGGTGTATTTAAAAACGAAGAGGCATTTGCCCCCCACATTAGTGGCTACAAGTACCGTAGTGTTCAGGCTGAAATCGCTAACCTAGTGCAGAAAGGCTTGGACACAGGCACACCCGTCTTCATCGAAGCCCCCACAGGGTCGGGTAAATCGCTCGCCTACTTGGCACCAGCCCTCATGAGCAACAAACGCATCATCATTGCCACCAAAACCAAGGCACTCATGGAGCAACTGCTCACCAAGGACACCGTTAGCATGGTTAACACCTTGGGGTTGGCAACAAAGGTTGTGCTGCTCAAGGGTCGCAACAACTACTTCTGCGAAGAGCGTTACCGTCGCCTAATCTCCAGTAGCGGAATCTATTACAGCGATGTTGTGGAGTGGTTTGAGGCGAACAAAGATCATATTTTTGAGGCACCAAACCATTTCAGTTACGACGTTAGAAAGATGATGACGGCGGACAGTTATCAGTGCAAACGTAGCAAGTGTGCTTATTATGACGAGTGCCCGTTTTACATTGCACGCAACAACGCCAACGACGCCGACGTTGTGATTACCAATCACCACCTACTACTTTCCGACATCATCATGCAGAGCGATGACGACAACCATGGCACCATCTTCACACCGCCAGACCACATTATATTCGACGAAGCCCACTCCCTGCCCGATATCTACTCTAGCCTTTACGGTGCCAACATCAACCTTTACGCTGTGGTGAGCATGTTGGACGAGCACAAAGGGGTTATCCCCATATCGGCGATGATGGATATTAAGAGCACCTATGGCAACCTTATGGACAAGATTGGCGACACGAAGAGATCTTACGACCCCCATGGTAACCTTGTTGCTGAGTTTATGGAGAGTTGTGCTAAGGTTGTGGAATCCTTGGATGACGACGATCTTTCCGACGAATTCAACGGCTACCTAGAGATATTCTACAACAATTTCGACAGTGATAACGTTGACGAGGAGCATATTCGCAGTATCGAAGTTGCTAGACGTAGCATAATCATCAAGTCCACCCCCCTAGACATCTCCGAACTATTCCACAACGCACTCACAGAATACTGCACATCCCCCATTTTTATCTCAGCAACACTCTCCAGCGTCATGGGGTTTGACTACTTCATTCGTGAGCTAGGGTATCAGGATGAAACGATTCTGCAACACACCTTCCCCCAAATATTCAACTACCAAGAACAGGGGTTGGCATACGTTCCGCCAGAGCTCAGTCTTATGGACAAAAATAAGCTGTATCGTCATATTATTCGGGCATCAGGGGGCTCCGTTCTTATCCTGTGCAACTCCCTCCAACGCACAGAAAGCGTTTACAGCTACCTAGAAAACCACCTCGATGTCGACGAAGATGGGGAGTTTGAGCTTATCTACCAAAGCAATGTAAGCAGTACCGGTGGCAAATGTGTGTTCATCGGCACAGCAACACTGAGGGAAGGGATGGACTTCTCGCACAGCAACCTCAAATGCGTCATTGTAGACAAACTACCCTTCGAATACCACAAAGACCTCTACACAGAAGCAAAACTACAATCCATCGAAGACGCCGGCAACAACGGCTTCAGCAACTACTCACTACCACGTGCCGTCCTGTTCTTCAAACAGAGCATCGGACGACTACTCAGACACGAAAACCACTCCGGTGGCTGGGTCATAGCCGACGAACGACTAAACACCAAACAGTACGGCAAACACTTCAAAGAAACTCTCAACGGGGCAGAAATTACCCATGACTACAATAAATTTTCAGAATTTATTTCGCGTACTCAGTAAACACAACACACAACGCAACGAAACACGCAACGAAACACACAACGAAACACACAACGAAACACACAACGAAACACGCAACGAAACACGCAACGAAACACGCAACGAAACACGCAACGAAACACGCAACGAAACACGCAACGAAACACGCAACGAAACACGCAACGAAACACGCAACGAAACACGCAACGAAACACGCAACGAAACACACAACCCCAACGAACGCAAGGGGAAGATAACCGTGGTTGTTGCCCTTAGTGGGGGGAAAGACTCCACGTTCCTGCTCCATGCACTCGTGGCGGCAAACCGTCAGTACGTTGCTGATGGCGTTGCTGATGGCGTTGCCATAAACATACTCGCTTGCCATGTGAACCACAACCTGAGACAAACTAGCAACCGCGACGAATTATTCTGTGTAGAACTATGCCAACACCCCAACATTAACGTACCACTCCACGTCATCCACCTCAACATGCGACACGGCGACCACGGCGACCACGGCGACCACGGCAACCACGGCGACCACGGGAACACACACCCCCTCGTTGCCCAACTCGGAGTGGAGGGAGCAGCACGAACATTACGTTACAACGCCATGGGTGCCTACGCCAAACAGGTGGGTGCAACGGCTATCCTAACCGCACACACACAAAACGATAATGTGGAAACACTACTGCTGGACATGCTCACAGGGGCATCCCTGACCACCATGGGTGGCGTTCGCTCAGAGCTGGAGTGGCACCTTGAGGGGGGCACTACCATTACCATCCACCGACCCCTACTAAACACCACCACAGACGAAGTTCTCGACTACCTACATCACCATGGCGTACAGTTTGTCCATGACGAGACCAACGACGACCTGGCGTACAAACGTAATCTCATCCGCAAAACACTGGCTCCGATTATTCATGAACTTGTACCCGCCGTCAAACGACTACAAAAAGAGTCCACCGACCTAAATGTCTACCTACAACAGCAGACTCAGCATGTTATAAAATACACCGATCATGGACGATTCATATTGCACAATCAGTACCTAAAAGCCTTGAGATTTGTGGAAAGAAGGTATATAATCATGGCTCAAATGTCTAAACTATTTCGAGTTGAGGCTCGCCACTTCGATGAGGTGCAACGGCTACTAGACAACACTCAGGGGAGCAGGGGTATCCACCTCCCGAAAGGGTTCCGCTGTGAAGTTAGTTACAACACGTTTGCCGTTTACCACGAATCCCTGCTCCAACCGTATACCATTACCAAAAAATCTGGCGTGGGGCAGATTTGTATCCCCCGTGGAGGATCGGACTGCGGTGTGGAAATACTGCTTGACGGTGAACTCGCCGAACAACAACTCACAATACGTACACGACAACAAGGGGACAGGGTGACAAGCTACACCAAACCTGACGGCAAGACTGCTCGACCCCATAAAAACGGCTCGGTAAAAGAACTGTTTATTGCCAAAAAACTAAACACCATGGAACGAAAGCAGGTATTCATAATCGAATCCCACGAGGGCATAATATATATCGAAAATGTATTCACCAACCACCCACACAGCAACCTTATCCATGTGCAATACAAACACCCAACCCCATGGTGAACCCACGGCGAACCCACGGCGAACCCACGGCGAACTAATACTCCACACAACAACGCACACCCAAACTTAACCCACTTCGAAAACGTAGGAGAAGATATAAATGTTAGCTAACAAAAACAGCAAGCACGGCAATGGCAACGAAACAATAGACTATGGCTGGTGCAAACTGAAACCTGTCATCTCTGCTGAACAAATAAAAATACGCACAGAAGAGATAGGTGCCGAAATCTCCGCCAAATACGGCGACAATACCGGCGGAATAGTCGTTGTAGGACTCCTCGACGGATGCTTCCTCTACATGGCAGACCTCATACGACAACTACACATCAAAGAGGGCGTATACACAGCGTTTGTCAAGGTCAGCTCCTACAAAGGAACAACACGCACGAGCAACCTCAAAGTTGTTCGCGACCTAGAAAACGACATTGTCGAGGGGAAAACAGTACTACTCGTGGACGATATCCTCGACACCGGCTACACAATGGAAGCTCTAACTAACTACATCTACGCCAAAGGTGCCAAAGAGATTATCACCACAGTTGCATTAGACAAACAGTGCTGTCGCGAAGCCCAAATAAAAGTGGACTATGCAGGCTTTGTTGTCGATGACTTCTTTGTCGATGACTTCTTTGTCGTTGGATACGGGCTAGACTACAAATCCATGTTCCGCGAACTTGGCGGAGTATACGAACTTGTTGACCTTAACGAAAAAATAATCTAGTATTGTAATAACGCTAATCATAAGGGAATAAACAATAATGAAAAATAAAAAACAGCAGACACCCCCAAAATTTTCAAAAAACATCTTCTCGTGGGTGCTCATAGCATTAACAGCAATGGCAGCGTATTCACTATTTACCTCCCAGAGCCCGCGAGACCTCAACAGTGTGTCTTACAGCGAGTTCCTCAGCAACGTAAATAGTGGCGACATCACCAGCGTTGTACTACAAAATCAAGAAATCACCGCACAAACAGTAGGCGGCAAAGTAGTCACAAGCTACGCACCAACACAAGACCCAACCCTAGTCGAACAACTCAAAGACCGTGGCATCGATATCACAGTAAAACCAGCCGCAAGACCTTCGGTCTTCACACAACTACTACTATCACTCGCACCCGTTGCACTATTCATCGGTATATGGATATTCTTCATGCGACAGATGATGGGCGGTGGAAACAAAGCATTCAGCTTTGGCAAAAGCAAAGCAAAAATGGACACTAGTACCAAAAAAATCACCTTCGACGACGTTGCCGGTATCGACGAAGCCAAAGAGGAACTAGAAGAAATTATCGACTTCCTCAGAGCACCAGCAAAATTCCAAAAACTAGGGGGCAAAATACCCAAAGGGGTACTACTCATAGGACCTCCCGGAACAGGGAAAACACTGCTCGCAAGAGCCGTCGCTGGCGAAGCTGATGTGCCATTCTTCAACATATCAGGATCCGACTTCGTCGAAATGTTTGTCGGCGTCGGTGCATCACGAGTTCGAGACCTATTCGAACAGGGTAAAAAAAATGCACCATGTATCATATTCATCGACGAAATAGACGCCGTCGGACGACAACGTGGTGCCGGACTAGGCGGTGGACACGACGAACGTGAACAAACCCTAAACCAAATGCTAGTAGAAATGGACGGATTCGACGGCAACGAAGGAATCATCCTCATCGCAGCAACAAACAGACCCGATGTGCTCGACCCAGCCCTACTCAGACCAGGACGATTCGATCGACAAGTCAATGTGCCACCACCAGACATCCTCGGACGGGAAGCAATTCTAGAAGTACATGCCAAAAATGTACCCACCGAAGACGATGTGGATATGAAAATCCTTGCTAGAGGTACCCCAGGATTCGCAGGAGCAGAACTAGCAAACCTTGTGAACGAAGCTGCCCTACTCGCCGCTCGTAACAACAAAGACAAAGTCTCCATGGAAGACCTCGAAAGCTCAAAAGACAAAGTTATGATGGGCAAAGAACGCCGAAGCATGGTCATGGGCGAACAAGAACGCATCGTCACAGCATACCACGAAGCAGGACACGCAATCGTAGCAAAAATGGTGCCCGATAGCGACCCCGTACACAAAGTGTCCATCATACCAAGAGGCATGGCTCTAGGCATCACCATGCAACTACCATCAGACGACAGATACAACTACTCCGACCAAAAACTGCACTCCATGATAAGCATACTCATGGCAGGACGAATCGCCGAAGAAATAACATTCGGCGAAGTCACAACAGGAGCAAGCAACGATATCGAACGTGCAACAAGTATCGCACGCAAAATGGTCTGTGCATGGGGCATGAGCCGACTCGGAACAGTCGCAATGGGATCGCAAGAGGGAGCAATATTCCTCGGACGAGAACTGGCAAACCACTCCTCTCTTAGCCCCGAAACAGCACGGGAAGTAGATGTTGTCGTTAACGAAATTATCACCGAAAACTACAACCGTGCTAAGGCGATTATGGAGCAAAATAGCGAACTACTAGTGAAAATGTCGGACGAACTGCTGGATCGTGAAACAATCAACGCCGATGACGTCAACAGGCTAGTAGACGAATATGCCGCTGGAGATATCTACAACGAATTTGTAGTGCATCACAAAGAGGTATCGCAGAAAAAAGCCGAATACGACAAAATTACCGAAGGACGCAGACAAAAAGCTGCCGACGAAAGTAAGGCTAGGATGGAACAACGACAAGTTGAAAAAAAATCCTACGAAGTGGCACGCCGTGAAGCGGAACTATTGGCCGAAGGGGGCTCCAAGGGTGCTGGTGGTATCAATATTGCCAAAATAACGGCGACCTTGGGTGGGATGAAACCCAACGATAGCAAGAATGCGGAAGGTGCAGGTGGTAGTGGTGAAAGTGGTGAAACGTTTAGTGTTCAGCCGAATAAGGGCGATGCTAACGCCGACAACACCGATAACACGGGTAACGCCGACAACACGGGTAACGCCGACAACACGGGTGACACCGACAACACGGGTGACACCGACAACACGGGTAACGCCGACAACACGGGTAACGCCGACAACACGGGTAACGCCGACAACACGGGTAACGCCGACAACGCCGACAAATAGAGTACGTCTTAAAAGCAGTGTCCATCAGAGGGTCTCCGTCATTCAAAGGGGTGCCCCTGATGGCTGTGCCCACAGTCGAAATGGGTTGTGCCCCTGATGGTTGTGCCCACAGTCGAAATGGGTTGTGCCCCTGATGGTTGTGCTCCGCAGGTGAACTGCCAATTGGCAATTGCCACCCGTGACACCCCCCCCAAAAAAAAACCTCAACAAATCACTTAAAAATATAATTGGTAATTGACAGAAATATCTTTGGCAGTTACAATTAATAGGGTGTAGGCGTACGGACAGTATTTATGCTTGAGTAGCCGTAGTAATATCGTATTAATTTCAGTGGAGGTCACCTTTGTTTGTAGCTACTCCAGCTTATTTTAATGACTACTGGATCTCTATGCACCCTGTTAGTGAGATAGCGTTCATACTACTATGCTTCGGTTTTGTTATATTCTCCTTCCTAAGAACAAAAATCCTCCTCTTCTCCTCTGGTATCCTACTCATACTCTCAGCTTACATCCTCTCTTTTGCCCTAAATTTTCAGATTGCACAAGGTATTTTAGACGACCTGCTTGTGATTTTTGCAGTGGTCATCATCATCGCTTACTCACAGGATATTCGCCGCGGCCTTGACGCATTATCCACAAGCACTAGCACTTTCACCGGCAAGGAGCGTCTAGCATCCTACGCCTCCAATGAAATTACCGACACCGCTGTTACCCTTGCGAACAAGCAGATTGGTGCTCTTATCGCCATTCAAAAAGACTACAACCTGCATCAATACGTACAGGATGGCGTGCCCATAGGTGCTTACCTGACGAAAGAGCTCCTCATTAGCACATTTCTACCCGCATCACCACTCCATGATGGTGCCTTGATTGTTTTGGATGACAAGATTATCTCTGCAGGCAACATCCTCCCCCTTACTTCGAGAACCATCACTGATACGCAGCTTGGCACACGACATCGTGCTGGGATAGGGATTACGGAGATTACCGATTGTTTATGCCTTATTGTTTCGGAGGAGCGTGGTATTATCTCCCTTGCTTACGGGGGCAAGATACTGTCTGATATGGATCCTGAGGTGATTTCTAAGTCGGTGGAACAGTTCATAGAGAGTGGCAAACAGCCGAAGATATTTGCCGCCATGGTTTCTGATTCCTCTGTTGCCGAGCATGCACAGCAGTACTAAGCAGGATACCTAGGGCGTGGCTACCACCAAATTTACCCACCAGTTTTACCGATTAATCTTACCAATTAGTCTTACCAATTAATTTTACTTGTTAATTTTCAACGTCAACACATTAGGAGGCTAGGTTATGAATAGTCCGAAGTATTTTGGTACAGATGGTCTTCGGGGGAAGTCGCCAAACGGGCTTCTCACCCCAGAGTTTACCCTTAAGTTGGGGAAAGCCATCGGTTATCACTTGGGGAATAGTGGTACGGTGGTTATTGCCACTGACACTCGCTCGTCATGTCACCTTATCGAGAGTGCGTTGTGCTCAGGCTTAAATAGTGTTGGCGTTAGCGTCATATCCATGGGAACACTGCCCACCCCCGGATTGTCTTATATTGTTAGTCAAATGCCTGATGTTCACTTGGGCATTATGGTGTCGGCATCACATAACCCCGTAAGTTACAACGGTATCAAAGTTCTCGGCAATGACGGCATGAAAATATCGGAAGACACTGAACATAAAATAGAGGGTTTGCTCGACAATCATCCCCTAGAGCCTAGCCATTACAGGGAGTTGGGCACAAGTCGAAGGGACACAACTCTGATTACCACCTACATTCAACACCTCAAAGAAACATTCCAACACCTCGACCTTAGCGGATGGCATATCGCCATGGATTGTGCCAACGGTGCTAGTTACGCTGTTGCACCCAATCTTTTTCGCGACCTTGGTGCCAAGGTGGACGTAATCAATGATACACCTGATGGCAACAATATTAACGCCGGATGCGGATCAACACACCCCGAAATCGTTGCGAATCTGGTGCGAGAAACAGGAGCACACATGGGCGTGTCGTTTGATGGCGATGCCGATCGAGTGATATGTACCACAGCACAAGGGGGGATCGTTTCTGGAGATGACCTACTCGCAGTCTGTGCTCTGCATATGAAAAATAAAGGAACACTAAACAAAAATAGTGTCGTAACCACGGTCATGAGCAACTCAGGACTAGAAAAATCACTCAAAAACGCCGGCATAAGCATGGTCAGAACCGCTGTGGGCGACAAACATGTACTACAAGCACTACTCGACCAAGGGATAACGCTCGGAGGAGAAGAATCGGGACACGTAATCTTCAGAGAGTGTGGAAATATGGGGGACGGTATCGTATCAGCACTCAAACTGCTGGAAGTGCTACGGGAAACAAATACTTCCCTAGAAGACGCAACAGCATTTATCGAAACATACCCGCAAATTATGAAAAATGTGCACACAACAGAAAAAATCCCCCTAGCAAACATGCCACAAACAACGGCAATCATCAACCACTACGCTAGCAAAATTGCAGGACGTGGGGCTATTTTAGTAAGGTATTCGGGCACAGAAGAGTTATTGCGAATTATGGTCGAAGGGGAAGATATGGACGAAATACAATCAATCGTCTCCAGCATCGAACAAACATACAATGCCGAAAAAAGAGAGATGTAGCAAAGTTGACTGCTAGGCGTGGGCACCCAGTAAAGGGTGCCTGTGTTGTGCGTTAGGGTTGTGCGTTAGTGCTGTACGTTAGCGTTGTGCGTGCTAGGCGTGGGCACCCAGTAAAGGGTGCCTGTGTTGTGCGTTAGGGTTGTGCGTTATCGCTGTACGTTAGCGTTGCGACTAACGCTTCATGTTCATTACCTCTTGGAGCATCTCATCAGAAGTGGTAATCGTACGCGAGTTCGCTTGGAAGCCACGCTGAGTTACGATCATAGTAACAAACTCTTCGCTGAGCTGTACGTTGGAGTTCTCGAGGGTAGAGCCCATGATTGTACCACGTTTACCTGTTCCTGCAGTACCGATGGCTGGTGGTCCTGAGTTCGGTGTTTCGTTGAAGAGAGTGTCGCCAGCTTTGATAAGTCCCGGTGAGTTGGTAAATGTTGCAATGCCGAGCTGTGCCAAGACGCGGTTAACGCCGTTGCTGTATGAGCCGAGTACTTGTCCTGCGTCGTTGTAGTTGACTGTTGTCAGCTCACCGAGCACGTACCCATCGTTGTCCACGTCGGTCAGACCGCCAGCAATACCTGAAACAACGAGTCCGTCGGTGCTCCCTTGTCCTCCTAGGGCGATATTGATGTTGTCGATACGTGCGGCACCGTTGTTGGGGTTGAAGCTAAGTGAGAGTTTCTGTACGATTGTGATAGGCTGCGAGTTGGGGTCGTACATGTAGGCGAAAGAGCCGTCGGTGTTGAACTTGATGGCAACGGTGTTGGTAGTTGAGTTGTTCACGGTAATCACAGCGTCGGGGTTGAGTGTGGATACGGTGAGGTACCAGACATTCTCTTCACGGTTCTGCATGGCGAAATCAAACTTCACTTCAGACTGATAACCTTGGGAGTCGATAATTTTTTGTGTGGTTACGAGTCGTCCCCCTGTGGCGTTGACCACGTCGAAGTTTGGTAGCATGGTGTTGTTGAACACGGCATGGGCACCTTCAGGCACACCTTTTAACGAGAAGAGGTCGATATTGTTGCCGGATCCCTGTTCGCCGATGACCTTTAGTTGTCCGTTTTCGATGAACACGTTATCTTTTTTGTTGTGTGAAATGCCTAGTCCGAGGTAGTCTTCGATAAATTCGGTGAGTTCGTCAAGGCGTGTTTGGCGTCCAACGGAGAAGTTGTTGATGCCATTTGTGGGAGTCTTGCCGTCAACTAGAACGTTGAGCTCCAAGGATGATCCAGAGACGAAGTCTAGGTCTGTGCCCGAGTTGGAGAACAGATCGATAATCTTGTTGTCAGCAGTGGCTTCGTCAAGGAAAATACGGGAGAAACCGAAGTCTTGAAGGGGTTTCAACGGAGCAACAATATCGTTTAGGGTTAGTCCTTGGGTTTCGAGTACGTTATTTGCAAAGGGACCTGAGTTGGCATATTGGGGGATAATCTCAAAATTGGTTAGGGGGTTGTTGAAAGGAGCACTAGTATTGTCGCGGTAGTTCATGTATGAGATTTTGCCGGCGTCATTGAAGCTCATAGCCGTGGTTGTAACAGTAGCACCAGCAGTGGGCCCCAGTACGGTGTTGTTAAAACGTGAGCTTAAGTAGTCGATGTCGGCGTTATTCGTTGTTCTTACAGCATCAAAGACACGGTTGTCGGTTGAAACTAGGGCACCGTTGGCGTTAACGGAAAACACAGTTGTTGTGGTGAAGTGGTTGAAAGAGGCAGCAAGATCGTTTAGGTCGTTGAAAAAGTATCTGCTACCAGCTGCTGGTGCGGTATTTACTTTTGCGGGGTCGTCGGTGTATTGGAGCCTAATGATAGCTGTACCGGTGGTACCACCAGGAGTTGTTAGACCTGGACCATCGATTCTGATTAGGTCACCGTCTTGTAACCCAAACATGTTCTCGAGATAGGTGGATTTAAAGTTAGAAGCCACATTGGTTTGAATAGAGGACTGTACGTCGTCTGTGAATTCTTGTAGGGTATTGAAGTCGATACCGGCGACGATCTCGTCTTGATACTTGAGGGGTTCGGATACTGCGACAGTGCCCGATGGTATTGTAGAGCCGATGAAGTTGCCGAACATACTTTCAATTGTGGAGGAGCCCGATATGGATTCGATGAGGAAGTCGGCACCACCAGGGGGGGCAGGTACTGTGAGCTCCACCATACCGTTCACAATATTGTGGGTTACGGAACCGGCATTACCAGAAACAGTATTGATTGCTTCGGCGACGGCAAGTCCGAAGTCGTCAAGGGTTGTGAAGTTGGTTGTTCCAGTAGTGGCGGAGTATTTTAGGTCGATGACATCGGTGTTACCATTTGAGGTAATCTTAAACGACAGGGATGTGGTTGAGTCCACTTGTAAAGGTATAATGCTACCACCTGTGCTAATCAAGGATGCTTTAGCCATGTTTGTGCGACTAGTGGCATCGGAGCGGACAAGAATAGGTTCACCTTTTTGTAGTCCGAGTGATGAGGCGTTGTCGGATTCGATACCGAAGATGGAGGCGTTTGCTTTGGCATAGGTCATGAAAGAGGGGTAAGAGAGTTCGCTAGCGGTTGCTCTGTTGTCCAGTACCCCTGACATTTTGATATTGGAGGTTTGTTTGGGCAGAATAACTTGGTAGTCTGTGCCGACAACAATATCGCCGATACCGGTATCTGTTTGCAGTTGTCCTGTGACAGGGTCTGCCATCCAGCCTTGTACGATGAGACCGTTGGGATTGGTAAATTTGCCGACGCGATCGAAGTTGAAGTCGCCTGCACGAGTGTAGGAGATGTCGTTGCTTCCGGAGCCACTTACCATGAAGAAGCCGTTTCCTGAGAGGGATAAGTCGGACTGTTTTTGGGTGAGGGTGAGTGTTCCTTGAGCCATGATGGTGTCGACGGCTTGGAGGTATGCACCGAGACCGACCTGTCTTGGGTTCGTTCCTCCTGTGCTATCCGTGGGCGATTTTCCGCCGAGAAGTGTTTGGCTAATCATATCGGCAAAAACTGCACGACCAGACTTAAAGCCGATGGTATTGACGTTCGCGATATTGTTACCGATAACATCCATGGATTTCTGATGAACAAGCAGACCGCTTACTCCAGAATAAAGGGAACGCATCATAGTAGTATCCTCCGATAAAAGTGCTCTTTTCTTAGTTATCATTTATCAATACTGTGTGGGTGTGTTTGGTGTTGGGCACAGTATTCGGTTGGTGTGTAGTATGTTTTAAGCTACGCCGTTAATTTTGTCGGCAGTAATTGTTTGTCCCGAGCTGAGGGTAAAGTATACAACGCCGCCGATAAGCTCAACACCGAGTACGTTTGCCTTGGTGTATTCGGTGGCGGGCAGGGGTGCTTTGTTGGCATCGGTGGCGGAAACGTGGTAGGTATATTCTCCTGTAGCAACATTGTTACCATTTGAGCTTGTGCCGTCCCAAATAAATGAGTTCCTGCCGCTAGGTTGTGCTCCAACCTTGATTGTATTCACTATGGCCCCCTGTTTATTTTTGATAGTAATTTCCACATTGCGGGAGTTCTCCCCTAAGTTGTAGCTGAACGGGTAAGTGGTGGCGTCGTTGTAGTGGAAAGAGTTGCCCGCGTAGGAGATATCTTTGCCCAAAAGAGACGCCGCATCGGAGAGGTTGGAGTAGTTGCTATCGCCAGCGACGGAGGGGATAATGCCGAAGATGGAGTCGGAAGTAATGATGGCATCGTTCTCCAGTTGGTAGTAGGCGATGCCGTCGATGAGCTCTGCAGCAATAATCTTTTTCTCGTCGAAAGTAGTAATACCCACAGGGTTGCCACTTTTATCGGTTGCTTCCATTTGGTAGTAGTAGTTGCCTGAGGGGAGGGGGTTGCCTTCGTTGTCGCTTGCGTTCCACTGATAACTGCTAACACCAGCTGTGAGGTTCTCCATGGTACGCTCAGAAACAACGTTACCAGCTGTGTCAAATATGGTGAGTTTGACATTCTCGGCGTCGCCACTCAACGAGTACTTGACGTCGATACTATTTTGACCGGTTATCTGCACAAGGGAGTTCGTGAAGCGAACGGTACGGCCAACTAAGGCTTCAACGTCGGAAATACTCAGCTCGGTGCCAGTGCCAACAGCGGCAAGGAGAGCCATGAGTTGCTCATTGATGCTTGTGAGGGCGTTCATTTCGGCACTACCGCTACCATTGAGACCGATAATGTCTTTTTTGGCAACACGTGTTCCGTCCCCTAGCTCGAAGATGGTGTTGCCGTCGGCATCGACGCTAACGGAGCGAATAATACCCTCCGACACAACAGGGGGCGAGATATCCTTGCCACTTTGATCGGTTGCACTGACGCGGAAGAAGTATTTGCCATCAGGGAGGGGGTTGCCGTTGGCAGTGCCGTCCCAAGTGTAGGTGTTCGCCCCTACGGTGGCTGTTACCCCCCGCTGTTCGACAACGTTGCCATCTTCGTCAAAAATTGTCAGGGTAGCAGCAGAGGCTGTCTCATCCATGTTGAAGTTTATCCGAGAGGAAACAGTGCCGTTCTTAATCTCCAACGCACTAACGTCGTAGATGGCACTCTTGCCCACAAAGTCGCTGGCTTGACTGAGTTCGTCAAACTGGTTCATCTGCCCGAATGCCGCCGCCATCAACTCCAAACTCTTATTCATGGTTTGCATCTCATCTAGCTGGGAAAAATTGGTAACTTGGCTGGTCATGTCCGTGGAGTTCTCGGGATTGAGGGGATCCTGTGTTTTGAGCTGTTCAACAAATATCTTCAGAAAGTCGCTCTGATCTAACGAACCACGATCGGACGCCTTCTCGAAAACAGGAATGGTTGTACCGTTCACCTCAACGGAGTTGCCACCGGTGTAAAGTGGTGAAGAGAATGTACTGTCAGTGATAGGCATTGGTGCCCCCTTATGCTTGTGCTTATGCTTGTGCTTATGCTTATGCTTGTGCTTGTGCTTGTGCTTGTGCTGTAAAAGCAGTATTTTTCGTATAAATTATCTGCCCAACCCCTGTGGTATGGGTGTGGGCTGGATGACAACCGTGCCGACTAAGAGTGTTTACCCCTAAGCGTAAATCCCCTTAGGCGTGGAAGACCTACTCGAGCTAGCATCCATGTTGGACGGGTCGCCTGAGTGGGCTGAATCGTCGCTGTTGCCTGAGGCTGACGAACGGCTGTTGATAAACTGACGACGAGCAAGGGCATCCATATGGGCATTGGCACCGTTGGAATCCGCAAACGCCTCGCCATCACCACTACCGTTGAGGTCGAGCTCCTCCAAGGTGATGCCGCTCTCAGCAAGGGCATCCTTCAACTGCTGGAGATTGCTCTCGATGGTCTTGTGGGCTTGAGGAGAATCGGTGAGAAGTCTGGCATACAAACTACCACTACGCTCAACAAGCTCCACATGCACCTTGCCAAGGTTGGCAGGGGTGAGCTGTACCCAAAGACGTTGCACACTCTCCTTGCCATTGCTGGCACTGGAGCTGATGAGCTTGCCAAGACGAATAACATCCTCACCATGACGCAGATGTGTGCCCTGAGAGCTGTTCCCATTGTTGCTGTGGAGCTGGCGAGACTGAAGAGAAGCTTGGGATGACTGGGCAAAGGGTGACTGAAATGCAGACGGTTGGGGGAGTTGCGAGCCTCCTGTCATGGAATCAAGCTTGTAGAGGGGGGTGGAGTCGAGGCTAGTCGCTGTGCCCATACCCATACCCATGCTCTGACCCTGACCCATGGCGGGGGTGGCACTGCTGGGAGCCTGAGAGGTGGCGGAACCACCGTCACCCCTGCCACCGAGACGGGCAGAGATGTTGTCCCCTTGAGGGAGAACTGAGAGGGGCTTGCGAGTGGATGTGGTGTTGTGGGTTGGGTTCTCGCCATCAGGGGAAACCTTCGCACCGTCGGAACGATCGGAACGGGATGAACGTCGCAACGATGAACCATCCGACGTTATGCTGGTATCGCTACGGGTAATACTCGCCTGTATGGATGATTCAACATTGCTGAGACCACCCATACCGCCACCCACAACACTTGAGGCTGCTTGAGCTTGCGACTGAGCCTGTGGTTGTGCCTGAGCCTGTGGTTGTGCCTGTGCCTGTGGCTGTGTTGCCTGAGCCTGTGGCTGTGTTGACGCTAGTGTGTCCACTTGGGGCAGTACTACTTTATTGCTACTGCTTACTGTTTTGTCCACCTTCAGGTGGGAAATTTCTTCCCCTTTGCCACGACTTACACCTAAATCCTTCGGTTGTGTCTCTGTTGACTGGGAATTTTTTTCCCCCTGAGTGTCGGTTGTGACTAGTGTTTCCTGTTTAGTGTTTCCGACGGTGTTCCCAACAATGGTATTCAGCAGGGTATTGAGGGCAGGTGCGACAGAGTTTTGCCCTGCTGCGGTTTTTGGTTGTGTACTGCTTGCTGTTTCGTCTGCCAACCCCTCCACATTAAGCTGTAGCTTTAGTTGTGTGACGGTTGATATTATCTCCTCGAAAAGGGCGTTAGTGCTATCGGGTGCGTTTTGGAGTCCTTGTGTTAATAGGAGTTCGATCTGCTCCATGATCCCCAGTATATTTGGTGTACTGTTGTTGATGTGGTTGCTGAGACTGTTGTTGGTTTCAGTTTGTGTTTGTGTTTCTGTTTCTGTTGCGGTGATGTTTAGGGATACGTTGACTGTTTCGCCATGGGTAGTTGTGTTGTTGAGGCTATTTTCGGTGTTGTTTGAAAGTTGTGTGGCGATGTTTCGTAGCATGTGAATGAGGTATTCGAGGTTGTTTGTTGTGCTGTCTAGGGCTTGGATGTTGTCTTGTATCTGTTTGTTTGGTATGTCGGCGATGGAGACTAGCCAGTCTTCGAGGGCGTCTGCTATCTGGTTGAGTATGTCCATGGGGGATTGCGTGCTTGTTGTTTCTGTGTTGTCGATCTCTGTGTTGTCGACTTGCATGCGTGTTGTTTCTGTGCTTGCAACTTGTGTGTTGTCGATTTCTGTGTTGTCGACTTGCATGCGTGTTGTTTCTGTGCTTGCAACTTGCGTGTTGTCGATTTCTGTGTTGGCTGTTTCTACACGTTGTTCCTGAGTTTTCGTACCGGTTTCTGTGTCAACTACATTGGTGGGGGTTTTTGTGGTTGATTGAGTTATCTCCCCTTGGATGTAGTCGCTAAACTTACGAACGGTATTGCTGATGCTGAGTTCAGGTTTTTGGGTGTGCCCTTTGGCGGCGTATCCGAGGGCAAAAGAGGCGCTATCGTGGGATACTGCGAATGTGGACTGCCTCTCCCACGATTTTGGTGCTGATTGGGCGAACGGATTAGTCGCAAACGGATTGGTCGCAAACGGGCTTGTGTTGTTCCCGTTTTTGGAGAAGTCGTTGTATGCTGATCGGTTGTTGGGGTGGTTCGAGTTGCTGTTGGGTGGCAGTAGGTACGACAAGAAGGGTGATTTAGAGGGGGCACCGAGGTTGTTTCCCCCATTATTTTTGGGTGGGGTGAAATCGCTTTTCAGGAAAGAGCTATCGATATTAAAGTTCATGGGTTGTCCCCTCTATTGTATTGATGTTAATACGTTGTGTCGACACAGCGGTGGCAATATTAATGGGGTAGAAGCAATTACCATGCCAAGACATAGCCATGCCAAGACATAGCCATGCCGAGACATAGCCATGCCAAGCCACAAAATGCTGAATTTTGTGCCGGTTAAAAAAACTAAGGTTGGTTGGTGGTGTTTTCCCTGTTTTTGAAGTATAATGGTGGGTAAATTTGCGACTAATGGGGTAGGTGAGATGGTGGGGCGTAAAACAATCCCCCCGACGTACCGGCAACACTGCTCAGGGCAACACTGCTCAGGGCAACACCGACCCCCGAGGGAGACTCATGCTTCTTGCTGAAACATTAACAAAATTAGCTGTGAAACCCATGGCAAGGGGTATTGCTGTTGTCGTCATGGCAACCGTTGCAACAGGGATTATTGCTTCAATTGTTTCAGCAACCATATTTGTGCCGTATGCTAGTAGCTACGGTGCTAGCTACTACTCATACACCGACATACGATCCCCCCTACACGAGCTGGGGTATGGTGGATTGTCGTACGCCATCACTCCGCAATATGTGAACCCCTACATCAACACTATTTCCATGCAGTTTATCAACCACACCGCACTACTATCTGGAGTCAAGGTATCTCTCAACCAACAGGGGGGGGCGTACGCCGTAAACTTTCTGCAAGGGAACAACGCCTACGCAAACAGCATAACTGGGGCAGCATTGGCAAAGCAACTCAACGACGACGTGATTGCAGCTGGCGAGCTGGATGCCTTCACCGCATTGGTGGTTAATCGCAAAGCACTAGGATTTTACGTGAACTCAAGAACAGTGCTCTTCCCACAAGATCTCAAACCGATACAAAACGCCATAGAAAACTACAACGAATACGAACCTGTCGCACTCTCATACGATGCCACCAACAGCGTGGGTGCCTACTACGGACACTCGATTAGCTACCTCGATAGCATCTACTTCGGATACAACCTACAGTTTGTCATACGACAAACCGCACGACAACTCAGACTGGTCAACAATAGCACTAGAGAAGCAATAATAATCGCAAACCCCGACTCAGGTGACAAAACAATACCACCCGTAGGGATGGGACTCCTTGTAGATACCACCATCGCATACATCATGGAGGGGATGGCAATATCACCAACATTCGTCCTGTTCGCAAAAGATATCGGCGGGCAACTCTACTCTTTCAACGGACTAACAACCAAAGTGGGACTAGGCACATCAGTCAACAGCGACATCGGACCCATACACGTAACTGCAGGAATGGAGATAGGAAACATACTGCTGAGCACTCTCACACTACCCGGAATGATTCGAGAGATTAAAGCAGGAACAGAAGTCTCACTGGGAAATAGCCTAATCTCAGTGCGAGGCGGATTGTACAAATCAAGACCAACATACGGGTTCGGAATATTCTCCTACCCCGTATCACTAGACTACGCCAGCTACTACGAAGAAGTGGTGGGCATACCCGCACTGAAAGGGGACGACAAGTTTATCGTCAACCTAAACAGACCCGTGGAGAGAAGACTTGAACGGCGACAATCCATATCCATGACCATACCGTTTTAACACGGCACACACCAACACACCAACACACCAACACACCAACACACCAACACACCAACACACCAACACACCAACACACCAACACACCAACACACGGCACACACCAACACACCAACACACCAACACACCAACACACCAACACACCAACACACCAACACACCAACACACGGCACACACCAACACACGGCACACACCAACACACGGCACACACCAAGCTAGGAGCACACACAATGATAAACACAAAACACAAAATACTAACCACAACAGCAACACTAACACTAATTCTCGCCATAAGCATAGGGCTAACATCGTGTGCAACAACATCGTCCACAGGGATGGTGGGCGACTCAGTGCTGAATATTAGTGTGTTCCGTACCGCCGACAACTTGTCGAAAAATCAAGGCGACGATCCTGAAGCTTTTGCAAAAAAAATACCACACTCCAAAACACTACAAAACGCACTAGTAAGCTACAGGTACGGTATCAATAAGCACGCAATCAACTACGGCGTGAAGTCGTTTGCAACTGACGGTCGATACTTCGTAACACTATTCGAAAACGGCAACATTATCACAAACTCAAATACCTGTGAACAGGTGGACATCAACGGCAACCCAAGAAGCATACTCCTAAGTGGCGGGGTGCTATCCATCTACACCGACAAAAATAGGGTGGTGGACTTCTCCATTTACGACTGCCAAACACTCGCCGAACGAACCGTCAACGACGGCAAATACACACTCGCAGGGATATTCTCCGTCGTAATATCAGGCTCAGAAGCACGACTCTACCTCCCCGGATCCATGCAGGTTTACGCCACAATAAACATGCCACAAAGCATACTCGCCATCTACCCCTCAGCCGATGGGAAAAACCTCTACGTTCTAGACGAACGATCAAATATTGCACTCTACAATATCGAAAAGAAAAAAATCATAGACGGTGCTCAAATAGGGTACATACTCACAGGGGCAACAGCAAGCTTCGCACACACCAACAACAACTCCGCTGGAGTACTACAACTCGTCATACCAAAGATGAATTTCCTGCAATACTACTTCATCGACCTAGAAATAGAAGGGATGTTTTCGCCAACACTAAGATACTCGGGGAATATCGATGCAAACATGTGCTTCTTTAGCCAAGGGGAGCCAACACTACAGTGCGACGGACTAGTATTCACAAACAATACGTGGGTGCCTGTGCCCGGAATAAACGCCAACTTTGCCTACATAAACAACTACACATACTACGTAAACAATAACGTACTCTACGCCACCAACCTGAAATACAACTACAAACAGGAAATTAATACCAACTGGAACATACCAAAAGCATGCCTCAACAATGGCAATATCTACTTCAAAGATCTGGACGGTATCAATAAAAAATATAACATCCAAGAGGACACACTAACAAAAGGAACAAAACCGCGACGATGCACAACGGTGGCGTACAACAAAGCAACAGCCACATACGAACTCAACGGAAACACCGCCTACAACTTCGCACAAGATGTAACACCCCAAAATACAGAGGAACAGAGCGGTACACTCTTTCTACGCAAACTAGGACGAGCATACTACTACTTCTACACTGACGAAACAGACGGTAATGCAACAAACCTAAACACTAACAACAGCAGCCTAGTAGCAGCAAAAGGAAACAAATAAACATGGCAAACATGGCAAACATGGCAAACATGGAAAACATGAAAACCGTGGAAACCGTGGTCGTACCATTCGGATACGACGCCTACGTGAACGCATGCAAGAAAAGCTTGGAGACGCAAACCCCGTTTATCACCATTACAGACACAATCTACGGAATTGCAGTGCCATACACAAACCATAACACTATGAAGAGCATGATTGAACGGGTCTGCCGCATGAAACAAAGGCAGAACTCAGGGCAGAACTCAGGGCAGAACTCAAACAAACGTATCCCCCTGCTGGTCGGTTCCATGGAGCAACTCAAAGGGCTGAGAGTGGTGGACAACACAACAGCTGAACGTATGGCGAGCTACTACCAAAACAGATGCAACCCACATGCTTTGGCTGGCGATGCTGGCGATGCTGGCGATGCTGTGCCATACACACCCACAACACTCGTGGTGGAGCAGAGCACCAACACTCCACTAAATATCTATGCACAACACGAAGATCCACTAGGACGGAACACTCTGGGCATTCGCCTGGTCGCCCCCAATTACGACCACTGTGGCAACACAGCTCTTGCAAGGGAGTTGCGTCGGGGGATTATAACCACAACACCCATATTTGCCACAAGTGCCAATATTAGCGGCGAAACCTACATACACCACTGGAAACACATCCTGCAACTATTCAACGGCATGGTGGGAACCCTACTCTACACAGAAGACACAACCGTACCCACACCATCCCAAGTTATCGCCCTTGTAGGCAACAACCATAGGACGCAACTCCGATAACCCTAACCACCACGTAAGGCGGAATCGATGGAAAATACTCAACTCAACTAGGCAGGAATATCTACAATGAACCATACAGTAACAGTAACTAATCAACCTACCAACGCCGTTAACCACACCACCAACCACGCCGTTAACCACACCACCAATACGGCGGTGTTTCGCCTTGCCACTACAATGGTATTGTGGATAGTGACGATTGCAACCCTGAATCTGATACTACCGACTCAGAGTGCCTACGCCTACGGATCTCGCAACGAGGGGAATGCCCCCATGTACGAGATGCGTGCCCTATGGATAGCTAGTGTGGTCAATATCGACTGGCCGTCACGTGCTGGCTTGTCCCCCGAGGATCAACAACAAGAGTACATCGCCATGATGGACTTCGCCGCCAACAACAACTTCAACGCCGTATTCGTGCAAGTTCGACCCACGGGCGACTCCATGTACGCCTCCAACTACCTCCCATGGTCGCACTGGCTCTCAGGGCGTCAAGAATACCCCGGCTACGATGTTCTCCCCTTCCTTGTAGATGAAGCACACAAACGTGGACTAGAGTTCCATGCCTGGATAAACCCATACCGAATAGCATTCAACGACGCACAGTGGGCGATGATGAGCCCTGCACATATTGCAAAACGTAACCCTGAATGGGTCATCAAATACGGCGGCAAATACTACTTCGATCCCGGTAATCGAGACGCTAGCCGATTTGTCATCAACGCAACACTCGAACTTGTACGAAACTACGATATCGATGCCATACACATGGACGACTACTTCTACCCATACGCTAGCGGGGGGGAGTTGTTTGACGACGAAAAGTCGTTCGCCAAATACGCCAAAACATCCATAAGCAAAGATGATTGGAGACGTGCAAACGTGAACCGATTTGTGGCAGACCTGTCGAAAGGGATAAAAGGCACCAAGCCTTACGTAAAATTTGGCATTAGTCCGTTCGGAGTTTGGCGTAACAAAGACAAAGACAAAACAGGATCCGATACCCAAGCGGGACAAACAAATTACGACGACCTCTATGCCGACACACGATTCTGGCTGCAAAAAAGGTATGTGGACTACATGGTGCCACAAATATACTGGGAGTTCGGACACAAACAAGCCGACTACAAAACCATATCCGACTGGTGGAGCAGGGAGATAGGGAAAGCAAGAGGACGAACACACCTCTACATCGGACACGGAGCATACCGACTACTAAGTGGAGCAGGACAAAAATGGTCGGCATCAGGGGAACTAACACGACAAATATACTACTCCAGAGGAGACAAAAATATCCGCGGAGGTGCATTCTTCTCAATATCATCCCTAATGAACCAACCACCAATATTCCAACTGCAATTCAAACGAAACAACTACCCCTACAAAGCACTAGTCCCACCAATGCCATGGCTCAAAATTGCCAAACCCAGCAAAGTAACGAAAGTGGAAGTGATCAACTATGCCGAAAATATGACGAATAGTAGCAAAATCAAACAAGGACAACGTATCGTTATCACCGACAACGGACAAAATAGCAACAAATACTACCTCCTCTACAAAGCACCAAAAGGGAAAAAACCACTCAAAAAACCGCAAAACATACTGGCAATACTGCAACGAACAGGGAACACAACCGAATACACACACTGGACACTAGACAACTACGACTACTACGTGCAAGCCATGAACCGAAACAACGTACTCGGCAAATTTCAAGAAGCCGAAAGAGGTCTACCATTCGCAGCTGTAGAAAGATAATTATACCAACAAACAAAAATAGATTGACCAACAACCAAGACCATATTACAATATAAATTGCCTGCAGAGACTCGCTCCAAAGCCCCAGTATATTAATACGCTACGCCCTGGCAAACCAAGCCAGCTCGGGGTAAGGTAAGTCGATCGGGGGAACACAGCTCGGGGAGCACAGCTCGGGGAGCACGGCTCGGGGAGCACGGCTCGGGGAGCACGGCTCGGGGAGCACGGCTCGGGGTAAGGTAAGCCCCTATCGTTACAACACCATTAATACTCTATACATTAAGTTTTACTAGGAGGACTAAATATTATGTCTCAAAAACATATTGTAGTTGTAGGCACTAGCTTTGCCGGATACACCGCTGCACTAAAGCTTCGCGAAGGGCTAGGAGCTGAACACAAAATCACCGTCATCGACAGGCAAGACAAATTTGTCTTCATACCATCACTCATCTGGTACCCATTCGGTATCCGTAAAGCAAAACAGATTAGCTTCGCTGTCTCACCTGTCTACAAAAAGAAAAATATCGACTTCATGCTCGACGAAGTACTCTCATTCGACCTCGATAACCGTACGGTTATCACCGAAACAGGGAAAGTCCCTTACGACTACCTCGTTGTTGCCACAGGACCCAAAGTTGACTTCGCCGCTATACCAGGGCTCAAGCCAGGGGAAACATCAAACTCCATCTGCACCATCGAACATGCCGAAGATGCAAAAGACTCATGGGAAAAATTCCTGCAAAACCCCGGACCTGTTGTTGTGGGTGCCGCACAAGAGGCAGCATGCTTTGGTGCCGCATACGAATTCGTCTTCAACGTACGCTACCAACTCAAGAAAAACAAACTACTCAAAAAAGCACCAATACACTTCGTAACATCAGAACCATTCCTCGGACACTTCGGTATCGGAGGATTTGGCAAAGGTGCCGAAATGTGCACCATGATGTTCAAAAGAATGGGGATCACAGGACACTACAATACCGATATCAAAGAAGTTACCAAAGATAGCGTCACACTAGGCGACGGTACCAAAATCGACTCGAAATACACCATGATCATTCCCCGATTCAGAGGCGTAGATGCTGTCGTTAACTCAAAAGGACTCGCAAACCCCAAAGGGTTCATCCCCACAACAGATGAATATCAACACGTTGACTACCCTGAAGTTTACGCAGCGGGTATTGCTGTTGCTGTTGCTGCTCCATTTGAAACACAGTTCGGCTGTGCTGTGCCAAAAACTGGCTACCCTAGTGAAGTTATGGCAGAAGTTGCTGCACACAACATTATTGCGGACATTACAGGCGAAGGGGAACGTCATCAAAAAGAATTTGCCGACATCGATGCCAAATGTATCATGGACGCAGGGAACATGGGTATGGTTATCCTTGGCGACAAAATGCTTGGCAAACGCAAAAAAGAGAAAATTATCCCTGGGCCATGGGCTCATTGGGGCAAATTGGCATTCGAAGCATACTTCATGTACACGCGTCGTAGGGGTAAAGTTTAGTCACCGCCTAAGGCTAGCCTTAGCTTACCGAGCCTGCCGAGTCTGCCTAGTTTGCAACGAGTTTGCAACGTGGTTGTTGTTTCGGCAGGCTTTTCTGTTACTACTGTTACGAGTCTGTCGAGGTTGCAACGTGGTTGTTGTTTCGGCAGGCTTTTCTGTTACTACTGTTACGAGTCTGTCGAGGTTGCAACGAGTTTGCAACGTGGTTGTTGTTTCGGCAGGCTTTTTTGTTACTACTGTTACGAGTCTGCCTAGTTTGCAACGAGGTTGCAACGTGGTTGTTGTTTCGGCAGGCTTTTTTGTTACTACTGTTACGAGTCTGTCGAGGTTGCAACGTGGTTGTTGTTTCGGCAGGCTTTTCTGTTACTACTGTTACGAGTCTGCCTAGTTTGCAACGAGTTTGCAACGTGGTTGTTGTTTCGGCAGGCTTTTCTGTTGCCGGCGAATCTATTCGAGGTTGAAAAAATCCTTTATGAACGATAAAAAGTTAATTTTTTTTTACCCCACAACATAAAAATTTACACAATTAGAAAGATGGAAAACGCTACAACGTAGTACCGGTAGGCTGATAAGGGGTATGAAAATATTTTAAATTAAAAATTAAATATTTGTTGACTAAGTAATTTTTGGGGCGTAATATCGATTCCAAGGCACGAAGAGTAAAAACCTTGCAGCACCTACTATTAAAAAAGTTGCTAGAGGGTTACAAAAAAAACTTGGAGGGCGTGAACTATGAAAAAAATACTTATGGTATTTGCGGTGATGCAGATGTTGGTAGTTGGGGCAGTATTTGCCGAAACAATGGAAGTGAAAATGTACATGTTGGGCGAAAAGAAAATGAAACCCATCGGAACAATTACCCTAACTCAAACAAAGTATGGAACAGTTTTCACACCCGATCTAAAAGGATTGCCCCATGGTGTTCGTGGTTTTCATATTCATGAAAATGCGGACTGCTCCAATACTTGGGACAAAAAAGGGAAAACAATCTTAGGTGGTGCTGCTGGCAGTCATTATGACCCAACAGGAAAAGCTATGCATGGTGCACCTTGGATGGAAACTAGCCATATGGGCGACCTACCTCCAATCTACATTAACACTAAGGGGCGTGCTACAATGCCAGTTCTTGCTCCACGTGTTTGGATGAAGAACTTGGGCAACCAATCCCTCGTAATACACATGAAGGGTGACACCTACATGAACAAAGACATGGGTGGCGGTGGCGAACGCTTGGCTTGCGGTGCGTTTTGGGCATCAAAAATGATCAAAAAATAGCACCACTAGTATCACTGCAGTAAATTAATGGCAAAAACCGTGTAGCCTTACTCGGCAAAGCCAACAAACAAAACCTTACAACTAAACCCCCTTGTGCAAATTTCGAGACGCACAAGGGGATTTTTTATGCAAACGTAGAACAAAATAACAAACAAAACCCTTGATTTTTTATAAATCATGCACTATGATACGTCAGAGTTTTAAATTACTCTTGCCAATTTAATACTGTCGCCCTTACGACAGTCCGCCCACAATGCAACAGTTACCGTTGTGAGGCTGCTTCCTAAATATCTCAAAATACGTTGAGTGTTAGCCAAGCACTTGAATTCTCTAAGAGTACAACCGATAAACAACTAATCAGGAATGCCAAACGGTAAACATATTTTACCAGGTGTGCATTGGTTTGCAAAACTACAGAGACTGACAGTGCGTACGCCCCACAACACCAACCTGCCATATCTTTCGTAAAACAGATCGACCACACCTATCGGATATCGGATATCGGAAAATAACAAATAACTCAAAAATAGAACAAGTGAGCTGTGGCGTGATGCAACACAAGTGACCCCCCTCAGGCACAACACACAACATGCTATCGATCACAAATAAACAAAAAGGACACAAACAAAATGGAAAACTTTAATACATTAGGACTGCCAGAAGCTCTTAACAAAGCCCTGAAAGACCTCGAATTCACAACACCAACACCCATACAAGCACAAGCAATTCCGCCAGCACTCGAAGGACGAGATATCCTCGGATCAGCACAAACAGGAACAGGAAAAACCATCGCCTTCGGAATACCACTAGTAACAAAACTCATGAACGACTCCAGAGGTTCAGCACTAGTAATGGCACCAACAAGGGAACTCGCAACACAAGTAATGATGCAAATACGTGCCATTCTCGGACGTAACCCAAAAATCAAAACAGCCCTACTCATCGGGGGCGAATCTATGCAAAAACAACTGCAACAACTGCGTAACCGACCACGAATCTTTGTAGGTACACCCGGACGAATCAACGATCACCTCGAACGGGGAAGCCTAATTCTACACGACACAAACTTCCTAGTGCTAGACGAAACAGACCGAATGCTCGACATGGGATTCTCCGTGCAGATCGAACGCGTTATCAAATTTATGCCGAAAACAAGGCAAACACTACTCTTCTCAGCAACACTACCAAAAAATATCGTACAAATATCAAACAAATACATGGTCAACCCTGTGAGAGTAGCAGTAGACGCAACATCCTCACCAGCACAAAATATCAAACAAGAAGTTATCTATACATCAGAATCAGAAAAATATAACAAATTCCTCGACGAACTTAACTCACGCGAAGGATCAATCATCGTATTCGTCAAAACAAAGTACGGAACTGAAAAAATGGCACGAAAACTATCCGCCGAAGGACACAGTGCCGACGCCATTCACGGTAACCTAAGACAAAATAAACGGGACAGAGTCATCGCTGCCTTCCGTAAACAAAAATACCGCATACTAGTCGCAACAGACGTAGCTTCACGTGGACTCGATATCCCACACATCGAACACGTAATCAATTACGACCTGCCACAGTGCCCCGAAGACTACATACACCGCATAGGACGTACTGCAAGAGCAGGTGCCGAAGGGGAATCTGTATGCTTTGTTACTCCTAGCGAAAAATCCAAATGGAACGCAATCGACAGACTACTAAACCCCGGACGGAAATCAACGTCCTCCAAATACGGAATTCGTCGCATGGGCGGGAACGGAAATGGTAACAGTAGTGGTGGCGGTGAAAGTGCACCAAGAAGAAATAGCAGTAGAGGAAGTAGACCCGGTAGCCGCTACGACAACAGAAGAGATAACCGAGACAACGACGGCAACCGTTACGACAACAGAAGAGACAACGACGGAAATCGTTACGATAGCAGAAACGATACCGACGGAAATCGTTACGACAGCAGAAACGATACCGACGGTAACCGTTACGACAGCAGAAGGGACAACAGCAGTTCCAGAGGTAGAAGCAGTCGTTACGATAGCAAACCCTCCAACGGGAGCGGTAGGGGACGACGCACAAGGGGTGGCACTGGCAGTGGCACTGGCAGAAGCAGGCGTGCAAGCTAATAACGGCACACGGCACACGGCACACGCTGAACGGCACACGCTGAACGGCACACGCCGAACGGCACACGCCGAACGCACACGGCACTTTTGGGGGGGCCATAAGCCCCCCCTTAGCCCGCGACGACTACCCAAGGGCAACGTCGAGGGACATCATAATCAAGAAACCAACGATGAAACCGAAAGACGCACGACGACTACCCAAGGGCAACGTCGAGGGACATCATAATCAAGAAACCAACGATGAAACCGAAAGACGCACGACGACCATTAGTCGACTCATGAAACTCCGGAACAAGCTCCTTGATCACGAGGAAAACCATGGCACCAGCTGCAAAAGCCAGAGCGTACGGCAAAATCGGCTGAGCAAGAATCAGCAGTGCCACACCAGATAATGCCGCAAAAAACTCCACCGAACCCGATGCCTGACCAAACAAGAATGCCTTCTTACGAGACCAACCATAACGACGCAAAGGCATGGAAACAGCCAAACCCTCAGGGATATTCTGAATGCCGATACCGATACCCAAGGCAATAGCCGCTGCTACATCGGAATAACCCAATGCCGCCGCACCAAAAAGAACGCCGATGGACAACCCCTCAGGAATATTATGAACAGTAATAGCAGAGATGAGGAGAGTGGCACGACGAAAACCCGGTGTGGTATTGCGACGGCTCATAATGTAGTTCTCCCAACGATAAAGACCGATACTCAACGACTCGATGAAAATCGCACCAACGGCAAAACCCATGGCTGGGGGAACAAATCGCCAAGTACCCAAACTACTCGATAGGTCGATTGCAGGAGAAAGAAGAGACCAAAATGAAGCAGCAATCATCACGCCAGAGGTAAAACCAAGGCTAAGATCAAAAAACTTGACAGATACTGTTTTATTGAGAAAAATAAAGGCGGCACCAAGTCCGGTTAGACCCCATGCAATGCCACCAAAAATAATGGCATTCAAAAACGGACGGCTAGGATCGACAAGCTCTGAGAAAAACATACAACCCCTTCAAAAATATACACTTTATCCACCACTACATTCGGGCAAAGTGAATTCATCCAATGATAGTATAAAACCAACAGTAACACAAAGTCAAGGAACAACTTTACACAAATCAAAAAAAATACGCCAACACTTTACAACACAACCAATATTGATATATAATAACAGTTTAGTTGGCAATAGACTCAACCAAACAAAAATAACACAACCAAAACAACACAACAACGTAGACTAAATGAAAAATATATCCAAAGGACTAAAATACAATGAGCACTAATCATTACGATACTCTGGGAATCGCAAAAAATGCCTCCCAAGACGAAATAAAAAAAGCATACCGAAAAAAAGCAATGAAGTATCACCCCGACAAAAATCAGGGCGATACGGTCGCAGAAGAAAAATTCAAAGAAGCAAGCAAAGCCTATCAAGTGCTAAGCGACGAAACAACTCGTGCGCAGTACGACCAATACGGCGACTCATTCGAAAAAATGCAGGGAGCAGGAAACTTCGCCGGTGCCGATATGAGCGATATCTTCGGCTCATTCTTCGGAGGTGCGGGAGGTGCTTCAGTATTCGATGGCTTCTTCGGAGGACAGACAAGAACGCAAACACAAAAAGGGCAGGACATCGAAGGAAGTATCGGAATAACACTGGAAGAAAGCGTTTTCGGCACAACCAAAACAATAACCGTAGACACGCAACAAGCCTGCAACAGCTGTGGCGGATCCGGTGCAAAAGAAAACAAATTCAAACAGTGTACAGGATGTGGAGGGCGTGGGGTGAGGATGGTCGCAGCAGGACCATTCCAAATGGAAACAGTATGTACACAGTGCAGTGGCCGTGGAAGCATCCCCGAAAGTGCCTGCAACAAATGTCGAGGTGCTGGACTTGTCGCCAAAACATCCAAACTGGATGTCAAGATACCAAAGGGGATTGAAGACGGAACAACTCTAAGACTCACGGGCAAAGGGGCTGGAGGACGAAATAACGCTCCCAACGGCGACATGTACCTGCACATACGAGTTGAACGTCACAAAACCTTCCGACGTGAAGGACAAAACCTTGTGGGCGACATACCAATAACATTCACAGACGCCATCCTAGGCAACAAGGTAACCTTGGACACTATTCATGGCAAGGAAACCATTACCATCAAGGCAGGAACACAGCCCGATGACGTGATTCGAGTGAGGGGCAAGGGGGTCACAATGCTGAGATCCAAGGCCACTGGGGATCTACTACTAACAGTCAAAATACTCATCCCATCAAAAATCTCACCCGAAGAAAAGAAGCATGTTGAATCCCTGAAAAACTCGCTGGGGGCACAAAACTACAAAGCAAACTCCCTTTGGGGACGAGTGAGCTCACTGTTTAGCTAGAAACAGATTGCGAAAACTTGCAGACACAAAAATAAGACAAAATTACCGCAGGGGGGTGTATGGGCAGAGTTAGTAATAGTGGAAATAGTATGAACACCGTTGCCGCTACCGTTGTGCTTGTGCTAATCCTGACCATACTCGCCTCCACGACACTTATAGGGTGCGGCAAAAGAACAACACCCATTCCACGAACACACTTCAGCGTAGATCCGAAACAAAGTGTGGTCATCGCACGCAAAGCAACAGGTGTCTCCATCGAAAACAATAACGAAGAGCTCTTCCTAGTAGTTTACCGCACGGAACTAAACCTCACATCACCCGTGCCAACAAACTCGTATCGCAAAATTAAAAACCTAGACCCACTAACAGAATTTATCGACCCTAATGTCGTAACAGGACAATACTACGAATACGCCATTGTATCCATGGACATAAGAACCAACACCGTCTCAGCACCATCATACTACCGAATAAAATACTCACCAATGATCTCACTCAAAAACGTAACCGTTACATCAAGCCAAAACAACACAACCATACTAACATTCGCCCAAGACGAAAATATCTCAGAAGTTGACCTGCTCATAAACAACAACGAACGACTTGTCGTGCGAAACAACGAAGTTGAAATACGCATTCCGCTGACAGGAATCAACAGCATTGTACTCACACCATACGACAAATACTCAAACCCCGGAGCCGTATACGCACTAAACCCAGCGGGGGGAACGAGAACCGTATCCCAATACTCAGCCATCACGCAACTTGTCGTAAGATCGGCAGACAGAACACTTATCATAAAGTGGCTACCGGTCAACCAAGCAACAAGCTATCGCGTGGAAATAATACACTTCGGCAGATCGGTTGTAGCCAAAACCAGTATCACACCGCTGGTGAGAGTCAACATAGGCGACTACATAGACGACAAAGGATGTGTAGACGTCAAAGTTATCGCACTCAAAAATGGCAGACAACTGGACGCCAAAGAACAAGCCTTTTGCCTAGAATAAAAACTCAAAAATAAAACCACACAAGGAGAAAACATGTTAACTCTACTCATTTCATCAACGCTGGCAATCGCTGCCGGAGGATCGTTCTACTACCTAAACCCAACAATGGCGTTTAACCAATCCTTCGCCATAGGGATATTCCTAGTACTATTCTTCGCACTAAACTTCCTCATAGGAAGAAAAATATACCGCAAAAGCAACGCAATAATCGGATCCATCGAAACCGATATCCGAAACAGCAGAACCGACAACGCAATCGCAAAACTACAGTCAGCCTACTACCTCGCAAAATGGCAACCCATGCTCAAAAAACAACTGGATAGCCAAATCGGAACACTAAACTACACCGTAAGAAAATTTGACGAAGCCAAACCATACCTATCAAAATCGTACAAAGCACAGTGGGTCTCTCTATGCATGTACGCCGCTCTGCTCTACAAAGAAAAAAATTACGACGGAGCAATGGAAATTATGGAAAAAGGGGTCAAGAAATTCAAAAAACAAGGCTTCGTACACTCTTTCTACGCTTACATGCTGGTGGAAAGAGGAAACAAAGACAAAGCACTACAAGTACTAAACAAAGCTAGCGAAAAGGTGAAAGGCGACAAAGTGCTAACCTCAAACCTCGCAGCTGTAAGAAATAACAAGAAAATGAAGATGCAAAACTACGGAGCGATGTGGATGCAGATGCACATGTCGAAACAGGTGGGGGGGATGCAAAACTATCAGATGCACCTCATGAACCAACGCTTCAAACGTGGATAGCGTGACCCCGTGACCGCCGACCGCCGTGACCGACGTGACGCCGTGACCGCCGTGACCGCCGACCGCCGTGAAACGTGTGACCCCGTGACCGCCGTGAAACGTGTGACCCCGTGACCGACGTGACCGCCGACCGCCGTGAAACGTGTGACCCCGTGACCGACGTGAAACGTGTGACCCCGTGACCGCCGTGACCGACGTGAAACGTGTGACCCCGTGACCGACGTGACCGCCGTGAAACGTGTGACCCCGTGACCGACAACAAACAAGGCTACGACGAAGCGATGAAGATGTCCAACTTCTGGCACAAATCCTCGTAATCTGAATAGGTGTCAAAAACGCGGACAGTGTCACCGTTGCGGTCGGTGTAGCAC
>CAMZNS010000045.1 GCA_947313855.1 uncultured Deferribacteraceae bacterium | reverse complement strand
AGTCACTGTGTGGAGCCCTGCCTCTATGGGTGTGTTTGTGTCTGCCGTGGACGTGGACGTGGACGTGGACGTGGGTGTGTGCGGCGTGGACGTGGGGGTGGGAGGCGCGGCGGGGGGGGTGGGAGGGGTGGGGGTGGGGGGGGGGGGTGGGGAGGTGGGGGGGTGGGGTGTGGACGTGGGTGTGGGAGGTGTGGACGTGGGTGTGTGAGGTGTGGACGTGGGTGTGTGAGGTGTGGACGTGGGTGTGTGAGGTGTGGACGTGGGTGTGTTTGTGTCTGCCGTGGACGTGGACGTGGACGTGGGTGTGTGAGGTGTGGACGTGGGTGTGGACGGCGTCGAACCACTACCACCCTTTGCACGGTAATCGTTACCCCTATTCGGGCTGTTGTTATCAGTCATAAGTGGGTTACTCGCTTCGTTTTAATACTTTCTCCGCCTGCAATGCACCACCGCCTGCAATGCACCACCGCCTGCCATGCACCACCGCCTGCCATGCACCACCGCCTGCAATACACCACCGCCTGCCATGCACCACCGCCTGCCATGCACCGCACTACCTTCCTACCCCTGAACGCCACTGTGTTGAGCTCAGTTCGCTTTGAGCAAGGTTGGCATAGATAGACGACGGTGCATTTTCGCCAACCATTTCGTAATACACTTGTGCCCTTTCTATGTCTCCCATGTTGTGGTATGATTTTGCTAGGAAGTAGAGTCCTTGTGCTGTTGCGTCGTCTGTTTGTCGGTACATTCGGATAAAGGTTGTGAGGCTTGCTATTGCGTCGCCGTATCGTCCTTGGTCGTATCGACTAACGCCGTAGTCTAGGTAAACAAAGTGTGCGTTGTCAAATGTAACAGCTCGGTTGTTTGTTAGGTCGGCGTACAGCGACTCCACCATGACCAATTTTTTCACCTTATCAGTTTCGCCTGAGTAGAGTTTGTATTTCATGGCAAGTGCATGTGATGTATTTCGCGTATATTTTTGTGCAAGTCTGTAGGCATCGTCCCTGTTTCTTTTGGCGATATTGTCGATAACGAAGTTGATTTCGTTTTCGTCGAATATATTTGGGTTTGTGTTTTCGTCACCGACAATCAGTCCGAGTGCTGTGTAGAGTCGGTTATCCACCCTTTTGCCATCGTCTGGCGGTATCTGGTAGTAGATCCCTTCCGCTTCGTCGTAGTTGTTCATGTTTATGAGCGACAGTCCGAGTAGTATCCCTGTTCCTGCTGTTAGTGTTTTGTTTTTGTTTAGTGCGAGGTACTCCTTGTTTTTGTCGAACATATCCACCACGTCGGAATAGAGTCCTTTGTTGTAGAGTTCGTTTATTGTGGAGTAGAGTAGTGTGTCGACAACTTCTCCCACGTCGTTGTATGTTTCGTTGGCGTAGTTTTCGTTGAAGTCTTTCGCCATTGCTAGTCCTACTGTTTGGGCGTCGTCCCCCTCCATGGCGAGTTTGTCTTTGACTTCTAGGTAGTATGCTTGTCGGAATAGGTCGTCCCATCGTGATGCGTTTGCTATTAGGTCGCGTCGATTTGTGGTGTAGCTTTGTGCTGCACTCATTGCGTCTAGGTAGTGTCCGTCCTCCACAAGTTTGCTGACGTAGGTGTAGCTTTCTTCATCTTCCACGCCATAGAGTGCGTCGATGAATGCTCCATCGGGGTATGTTTTGTAGTAGAGTGCCATTATGTTTTTGGCTTCGTCGGTTTTTCCGTTGGCGTAAAGTTCGACTCCTGTTCTGAATATTGCTTCCTCTTTGAGGTATGCTTGATCGCTGTACCTTTTGGAGGTGTCGTATTTGGAGTGGAACAGGTCTACGGCTTCGATGACTCCTTTGTAGTCGCCGGATTGTAGCATGCTCAGCGTTAGTATGTAGAACACTTCGTCGTCGAATCTGCCTAGGTCTCTGAGTTCGTCGACGCCGAAGAATCCTCTCCAGTAGTTGTATTCGCGTTCGTTTAGGTGTGCTAGTGCGTACTCCCATGATGATCTTTTGCAGTATTCTGCTTCGGGATACATGTCGATACATTCGAGGAAGAGTCTGTCTCGTTCCACAGTGTCCCCTAGTTTTTCGTATATTTTTGCTTGTTCGTATGTAACATATGCGAATGCTGTGGGGTTTTCCCGTGATGTTTTGAGTATGTATTTCGACATTTGTGTTGCTTTTTCACTTTTCCCACGTTTTCTGTAGCTGTTGTACATGCTTAGTAGCATTTCGTCTGAGTAGTTGTTTAGTATGGGTTCGTAGACTTCAAATCGGTCGTAGTAGTAGTTTGAGACAACGTGTAGGTTTTGTTGTTCGTAGAGGAATCCCAGCTTGGGGAGTATTCCCATGGAGTCTTTGGGGTAGTCGTCGGTGAATTTTTCGTAGATTGCTAACGCTTCTTGTAGATTTCCCTGCATGAGGTTTGTGTCGGCAAGGTCTAGGGTAGCCTCTTTTTGTGCGGCAACATCGGGTGTTAGGGCAACAAGCATTGTGTAGAGTTCGATGGCTCGAACGTAGTTGAGTGATTTGCGTTCGGCATCGGCTGTTTGTCGTATGAGTGTTAGTGGTAGGTATGCATTGGGGTAATTTTTTATTAATTGTTCGAAGTATTTTGCTGATTGTCTGTAAAGGTCTTCCCTTCCTGTTCGTTTTGCTTCGTCGTAGAATTCTTGTCCGGCAGTTAGTAGTGATCGTTGAGCGTACTCTGTTCCCCTCGTGAGGTTTAGGGCTCTGTCGAAGTATTGCACAGCTGTGTCGTAGTCTTTCAGTTCGAGTCGACTCTGCCCCTCTTTGAAGAGGTTGTTTGGGATATCAGGGGAGCCTCCTTGCACTCCAGGAGTTGGTATGGCGGGGAATAGTATGTAGCTCGAGAGTGCGTTATCGGTTGGTTCAAGCTTTGTTGCAGCAATCCTTACCCTGTCTCTTCCGATGGTTGCCCCTAGCTTTGCTCCCTCTTGTGCCCTTACGATGATGCTGTTTCCGGTGGATGTGATACTGTAGATGAATTCGTCATCGATGATATTGTTTATGGGTTCGGCTATGTTTCGTGTTAGAACAATTTCCACTTGCGATTGTGATTTTATCACCTGCGACACATCTTTTTCGTCAACATTGACCTTAACTGATGAGTATAGTTTGCTTTGCAGTATGGATATCTCTTCAGCTATGGCCATGCTAGGAGCGGTACTCATCACTAGCAATGCCACCATTGACATATATTTCAGGTAGATTTTTTTCACATGCATACTTAAATTTTAGTTCGAAACCGCCCCTCTTTACAAGAATTATTTTTATAATTTTGCAGTATAACTATTGATTTTATATACTTACGGTGTTATATATAGCTTGTGTAAGGGTGTGGTATGTTGAGTAAAACAACATATATCTTGTGTGTCGCTTCAATAAAATAAAGCATCGCCTCAGCCAGCTCCTCCAAACTTCTGCATGCAAGCTGGCTAATACATAAGGCTGATCGCTTCTCGACTTATCGATTTATCGGCTTTACGGCTTTACGCTGTCATTCAAAAATATCTGACAGCACGATCGAGATCGAATCGCCAACAAGTTGCTTACTGCCCACGCAGAAGCAAACAGAAAGCTCACCACCAATAACCCCCCATTACACAAAAACAGGCTCTTTAAAAAAATATAGGGGGAACGCTCAACTTATGCCAACATATTCTAACACCCAACCTACAACCCCTATGGACAGCAAAAACAACATCTCCTTCATCGAGTTCGCACTCCTCAAAAACGGCAAACCACTACACTACTGCATCAATATCGACCATGTTGTAGAAATCTCCGAATTCCCCAAAACTATCTCAGAAGTAAGCTCGAAAGACAGCTTCGTTTACGGAATAATCAACATACGGAAAAATATTTTCCTACCACTCTACAACATCGCATACCGACTACAACTCGATCACGACGTATTGCCCAACAAAGCAAAAGTTATCGTGCTCTACCTAAACAGCTCCCTAGTCGCAATACTCGTCAACCAAGTAAACCGTATCCACACCATCCCCCAAAACAACATCACAGCCTCAAGCCCATTCATCAACGCCTCTGTACCATGCACATCGGGATACTTCAAAGTCAATAACAAAATCATCCAAATACTCGACATTGAAGACCTACTCCAAACCGCTCAAACCAACAACAACTCCAACAACAACTCCAACAACAACACCAACACCAACAACAACAACAACAACACCAACACCACTGTTGCCAGCGAAATACTGCAACGAAACATACTCCTAGTCCACAACTCCCACACCACCAGCAACTACATCAAACAAGCCCTACACAACAACAATATCGCCAACAACACCAACATCGCAAACAACAACCATGACGCCATGGCAATACTCGAACAAAATCACAACGAACTACCCAGCATCATTATCTGCACAGCCAACTCCGAAGGGAACAAACTCATACACCAAATACAACACAACAACTACACCATGCCCATAATCGCAATACCACCAACACACCAATCCGACCAAGACAAACACATATTCCAAAAACAGATGGACAACCTACAACTCAACAACAAACTACTCATACTCAACAAACCCACTGTAACAGACATCGCAAACGCTGTCGAACAACTACTCTCGTACTCCGAAAAAATAACTAAACAAATAAATCACACTACCCAGTAAGAGGGGGAACACACAATGAAAACCACCACAATACGCAACCGACAAAGAATTATCAGAGCAACACTAATATTAACGCTAATACCAACACTCTACGCCTGTGCACCAATCGGATCAACCGGAGGAGATAACTACAACCGAAACGTCGCAAACCTCAACGACGAAGTTGTCGGACTCAAACAAAGCATCACCGAACTACAAATAGAAGTTGAACAACAACGACAGTTTGTCGACCAACTATCCAACAGCCAAAGCATACAGGACGACCTACTCGTCAACCTCAACCAACGCAACAATACCATGCAAAACACCGGGGAAAACACCAACGCAGGGTATGTGGCACCCATGACGACAACAACCACAGCTCCCACAGACACAAACCTCAACACTAGCGAAGCCTTTAACGCCAATACCGTAACCCTCGAACCACTACAAAATGGCGAAGAAGACGAAGTTGTGTCCAACATCATCATAACACCAGCCAACTCAGGATTTGGACCCAGCTCACAACCCATTGTAGTCGCCGAACCCATAATCGCCACCGAAGCACAAATCAACGAAATCGTGGACAGTGGCACCGCAACTGTTGCCCAACCCCTCCTCATTGTTGCCGAGGGGGAGCTCTCCCGCAAAGACCTCTACAATCGTGGCTACAGTGAATACTCAAACCAAAACTACGCCATGGCCATCAACACCTTCAACGCCTACATCAACCGCTACAACGATGACCTCACCGACAACGCACAATACTGGATAGGCGAAAGCTACTACGCTGAAGGGAACTACGACCGTGCGTACGTTGCCTTCGAGAAGGTTGGCAAGAACTATCCCGATAGCAACAAAATCTCCGACTCACTCTACAAGATGGCTGTCATACGCAACAAACAAGGAGATAGCGTTGCCGCACGAAGCATCGCCGAGAAACTTGTGCAGATGTACCCCGCAACCTCTGCTGCCCGTTACGCACGACAAAATATTCTGTAGGGTGAAACTCTAGTCAGGTGGTGCACGTGTGAAGGTTGGCACCACCATGCACCACCATCGCACCAAACATATTGTCCGATTATATAGTGTGTGTTATATATATTGAACACACCACACCCCCCTCCCATAGTGGATTTCAGCCCATCCCCCCCCATCACTCCCCCAACATTTCGCCTCTCCCTCAAATAAAATATAAAAAAACTTGCAATCCGTACAAAAATAAAGTATGGTTAGTAGATATTACTTTTTGTGGTGGTTTTCCCGTTCCTAATTCGTACAAACAGCGCAACCGCCCCAAAAAACAGATATCAGGCAACCCATCCTTCTGGGCTTAATGGCTACCCTGCTAATCTTACATTTACAATAAAATAACCACTAAATTAAGTGATGAAAAACATAACTTGTATCCTGTTTTTTTTATAAACTTTTCACACCTGTCTTCATCATAATTTTAATGTACTTAGGAGGTGCTTTATGAGAGAAAGTTGGGGATCACAATTCGCGTTCCTAATGGCTGCGGCTGGTTCTGCTGTTGGTCTTGGTAACGTTTGGAAGTTTCCATACGAAGTAAGTAGTGCTGGGGGTGGTGCATTCCTTGTTGCCTATTTGGTAATTATTTTTGCCATCGGTATCCCACTAATGCTTGCTGAGTTTGCTATCGGTCGTGCTGGTCAGGGTTCTGGCATCACGGCATTCGTTAATTTGGGCAAAAAGAACTGGGCTGTTATCGGTTTAGTCGGCGTTATTGCTGGCTTCCTTATTCTTAGCTTCTACAATGTTGTTGCTGGTTGGGCGTTGTTCTACCTCAAAGACAGTCTTACGGGGTCACTATTCGCACCCGGTATCGACTACGCCAACGTCTTCACAGGTCAGATTACTGCCGACCTCAGCCCCATATTCTACACTGCGATTATTACCTTTGCGTCCCTTGGGATTATTGTTATGGGCGTTCAAAAGGGTATCGGCTTGTTTTCCAAGGTATTCATGCCCTTGCTCATCGTACTCCTTGTAATACTTATGGTTCTTGCGTTGCGTCTTGATGGTGCTATGGCTGGTGTAAAAACCTACCTCACACCCGACTTTGCACGCTTAGCTACTGCCGAAGTTTGGTCTCGTGCTGCTGCACAGGCGTTCTTCTCCATTAGTATCGGTATGGCTGTGCTGTTGACTTATGCGTCCTACCTGGGCAAAGAGATTAGTCTTCGTCGTGCGGCTATTACTGTTTCGTTGGTGGATACGGCTGTGGCGTTCCTAGCAGGGTTCATCGTAATGCCTATTGTTGCTGCCTTGGGTATCGATCCTCAGGCGGGTCCATCATTGGTATTTATCGCTGTACCGTCGTTGCTTGCAACTATCCCTGGTGGTCAGATATTCTCCATTATGTTCTTCGTAATGCTTCTGATTGCTGCAATTACCTCCATCGTTTCCATTATGGAGGGTGCCATTGCCATTTTGAAGGATAGCTTTAATCTTCCACGTAAGGTAAGTATTTTCATCCTTGGTGGTGCGTTAACGGTTACCACTACTGTTGCATCTTTATCGTTGCATCTGTGGTCTGGCTTTACCATCGGCGGAATGAACATGTTCGACTTATTCTCGTTCTTGGCAGAGACTGTGGGCTTGCCATTTGGTGCCCTACTAGTATCCATCTTCTTCGGCTACATCATGCCTGCACGCATGAAGCAGGAGATTGATGGTGACGATCCGAATATGATTACGACTTTGGTAATTTGGTCTACACGAACCATTGCTCCGGCAGTATGTTTGTTCCTACTTTACACAGGAATCAGCGGCGTACTTTCCTAGAGAGTAGCTGTCAAATATATTCGACGCAAATAACCCCCGGAAGTATGTTACTACTTTCGGGGGTTATTTTGTGTTTGTGTGTGCGTAACAGCCATCGTAACAGCCATCGTAACAGTCGTCGGAGCAGTCGTCGTGCTAATTCTCCTACCGTTACAGAATTCCGAAAATTTTACGTTTTGTCATCGTTGGGCTGGCTAGGTTTTCCGGCACAAGTAGTGCGTCAATCTCTTCCATGGTCATAATCCCTTTGTCCACGACAATGTCTATCACCGATCGCCCCGTTGCCAGTGATTCTTTTGCAATGATTGAGGCTTTTTCGTACCCTATGTGCGGGTTGAGCAGTGTTGCGATCCCTATTGAGTTGTAGACACCATCGTAGCACACTTTTTCATTTGCTGTAATGTCTGTAATGCAGTTGTGTGCGAGTGTGGAGCATGCCCCTTGCATCCCTTTTATTCCTGTGAAGAGTGAGTATGCTATGATCGGCTCCATCACGTTGAGTTCAAGCTGTCCTGCTTCGGAAGCCATTGTGACGGTGGTGTCGAATCCAACAACTTGGAAGCAGACTTGGTTTACGACTTCAGGTATGACAGGGTTGACCTTCCCCGGCATGATTGAAGATCCGGGTGTCATCGGTGGTAGGTTGATTTCGTTAAATCCGGCACGCGGTCCCGATGACATTAGTCTTAGGTCGTTGCAGATTTTGGAGAGTTTTACTGCTAGTCGTTTCAGGGTTCCGGATAGGTAGATGTAGGCTCCTGTGTCTTGTGTTGCTTCCACAAGGTTTGCGGATGTTTTCATTGGTAGCCCTGAGAGGTCGGACAGTTTTTTGATTACTTTTGCGGTGTATTTTGGGTGCGAGTTGATACGTGTGCCCACCGCTGTCCCGCCTAGGTTAACTTCCAGCAGTAGTTTTGCTGCTTCGCGAACTCGAGTTACGTCTTCGAGGAGTGTGGATGACCATGCACCGAACTCCATTCCGAGTGTTATGGGCACAGCTTCTTGCAGTTGTGTTCGCCCTATTTTTATCACGCCACTGAATTCATCCCTTTTGTTGGCGAGTATGCTTATTAGCACCCCCATGCTGTCGAGTAGTTCTTCGAGCATTAGGTATAAAGCCATTCGTAGAGCTGTTGGGTAGACGTCGTTTGTGGATTGCGAGAGGTTGACGTCATCGTTTGGGTGGAGGTGTTGATAGTCTCCTCGGCTGTATCCGAGGTGTTCGAGTCCGATATTTGCGATGACTTCGTTGAAGTTCATATTTGTGGATGTGCCTGCACCACCTTGAATTGCGTCTACGACAATGTGTTCGTGGTATTTGCCTGCTAGTAGTTCGTCACAGGCGTAAGTTATACCTTTCAGTGCTTCGTCCGAGATAAGTTCAAGGTTGTGGTTTGTGATTGCGGCGGCCTTTTTGATGTATGCGAAGGAGTAAACGAAGTGTTCAAATGAACCGACGCTAACATGGCTAATATCGTAGAGATTCATGGCACGTTTGGTTTGCCCACCGTAATAGGCTTCTTTTGGCACACGTACCTCGCCAAGGGAGTCATGCTCTATGCGATAGTTTGCGTCATTTTCAGACATAATAACCTCCTGAATAATTTTTATAAGACTGTCTAATTTTAGTATTTTTGGGTGGTGTAGAAGCAAAAAAGAGCAACCCCCAAAATCATAGCTAATGCCTTGTCTCAGTGAGTTGCCCTCTTTAATAATATTTTTGTAAATGCCCGTAGCAGTCGTGGTAGTGGTAGCGTTGAGCGTCAACGTTGTTCGTTACTTTTTACCTTTTAAGCCACACGCATACTACTGCGTGTTCCCTTGGTAGTGGTAGCGTTGAGCGTCAACGTTGTTCGTTACTTTTTACCTTTCACAAAGGTTACGTTTTTGATAACAATGGGTTCAACGGGAACATTCTGACGCGACCCAACATTAGTCGTCTTCGCCTTGGCAATGGCATCAACAACATCCATGCCCGCAGTTACCTTTCCGAATACTGTATACCCGTACCCTAGTGCTGTTTCGTCTTTGAAGTCGAGGAAGCTGTTGTCTACAAGGTTGATGAAGAATTGGTTGGTGGCAGAGTTCGGATCGCCCGTACGTGCCATGGCAATGGTTCCACGAAGATTTTTCAGTCCGTTATTGGATTCGATCTTGATTGGTGCCCGAGTTGGTTTTGGTCTTAGTCCAAGATCCAAGCCGCCCCCTTGAATCATGAATCCGGGTATAACCCTGTGGAATATGGTTCCTTTGTATGATCCGTCTTCAACATAGCTCATGAAGTTTGCTACTGTTACCGGTGCTTTTTCGGGGTAGACTTCCACCGTTATGTTTCCGTACAGAGTTTCAAAAGTTACCATATCTTTAGCCAGCCCTACAGATGCAATCATGGTCATAGCCAGCATAGGCAGTAGTAGTCGTGATCGTTGTAGTATTGTTTTCATCTATCCCTCTCAAAGTTGATAAAGTCAGTTGTTTGGTAGCTCGTTCAGTGAAGCCTTGCTCCTGTGCAGATTCATGCCCGCAGGTGCAATGTTTGTTGCCAGTCAAGTGGCGTCGCCGTGTGTCCGTCACCTGTTGTGGCGTCGCCGTGTGTCGGTCATCGCCGTGTGTCGGTCATCGCCGTGCGTCGGTCATCGCCGTGCGTCGGTCATCGCCGTGTGTCGGTCATCGCCGTGCGTTGGTCATCGCCGTGTGTCGGTTATCGCCGTGTGTCGGTCGTAGCCGGGCGGCGGTGGTGGCCGTGGGTCGGTCGTCGCCGTGTGTCGGTCATCGCCGTGCGTTGCGGCTACGCATAAGTGTTTATGAACGACTTCGTTGCAGCATCAGCATACCCCTTGTTGGCGGTGGTGGCTTTCAGCCCGTATGCATCGGTGGTAGTGGGTCGTTGCTCGGTATCGGTTGGGTTGGAAACGTTCGTACGCATACCAGCACCGAGTCGAAGTGCTAGCTCAGATGATATGTCGGCCATCATCGATTCACCAGCAACGCTAGAGGCTGCTTCTGTGTAGGGATCGGATCCCGTCATGTTGCTCGCCATTACCCCGCGAACGGTTTCGGGGGAGTATGTTGTTGGTGCATTGGTATTGGTATTGGTGTTGAATTGAGTCTGTTGTGCGGAGCTGTTTTGGAACAGGTCTGACGGCACCGTCATCATGGTGTTAAAGGAGTTGCTGTTGCTAGCTGAGTAAGCCATCCCTTCAGGGGAGAAGGCGACAGTATCCGTGACGCCGAACGTTGATTGAACGCCTGTAATGGGTGTGTTTATCCCTTGTGTTGGGGGCACCATGTTTGTTGCGTTAGTTTCGGTCAGTTTGTTGGTTGATTTGCTTTCCGAGGCGGAGTCTATTTTGGGTGAGTTTCCGCTATTTGGCGACGAGAAATAGTCGTAGTAGCCGCCGCTTACAGCACCGCTGAGTAACGAGTTTATCTGCATGTTGGCTCCTCCCTATTTTCAGTCGTAGTAGTCGAAGTGGCTGAAAGTGTTGTTATGGTTGTGCTGTGGCTGTGTTCACGGTATCACGGCTGTGTTCACGGTATCACGGTCATAGTTACAGCTATGGCACCTAAGTGAGACGCACGGGAACCATATTTGTTTCATTATAAATAAATATAAATCAACTTGCAAGTCTTTTCAGTACCTAAACAATAATTTTTGAAATATGTAGGTGCGAGGAGCTCGCAGACACGTGAACGTTGAACGTTGGTGAACGTTGGTGAACGTTGGTGGGCGTTGGTGGGCGTTGGTGGGCGTTGGTGAACGTTGGTGGGCGTTGGTGGGCGTTGGTGGGCGTTGGTGGGCGTTGGTGGGCGTTGGTGGGCGTTGGCGGGCGTTGGTGGGCGTGTGTGAATGTGCGGGGCAAAATAAAAAGGCACCCACCTCAGAGCAAAGCCCTAAATATGGGTGCCAAGTCCACTAAACTAGTTTAGCAGGTGAAGGGGTGTGTTACTACCCTTCGATTAGTACTTTGTGGGAGATCTCGAAACGACCGTTCCTGTCAAGCCCAAGTACTTTAACGTCAACCATGTCACCTTCGTTTAGGTATTCACGGATATCTTCAACACGTTTGTGGTCGATTTGGGAGATGTGTAGCAATGCTTCAACCCCAGGAACAAGTTCAACGAATGCACCATATTCCATAATCTTCTTAACTTTAGCGTTGTAAATCTCACCAATGTCCACACCTTCGGTGGAGCGTGCGTTTCTCTTAAAGTCTGACAAAATAAACCTCTCTTCCTGGCAACTAGTGCCTTCTTCTCAACGCGATTGCTACTCTGTTTGTAAAGTTAGTATCGAATGTGTAGCAACAGCTTGTGTCGTCCTTCCCTGTGATACCCACCAGGGTGCCCGTTTCATTTATTTATTATTTATTATCTGTTATCGTCGCCGATGAGCACTTTGTGTGATATTTCGAAACGTCCGTTCCTATCTTTGCCCATGACTTTTACTCGTACAGTGTCCCCTTCGTTGAGGTGTTCGCGAATATTTTCCACACGTTCGTTTGCCACTTGCGAGATATGCAGTAGGGCTTCGGTGGATGGTATGAGTTCGACGAACGCACCGTATTCCATAATTTTCTTCACAGTGGCGTCGTAGATTTTGCCTACCTCCACTTCATCGGTAAAGCGTGCGATATATTTTTTCACTTCGTCTAGTACCGCTTCATCTTTTGCAAAGATGCTGACAACACCCTCTTCCCCGATATTCACACTTGCACCAGTATCGGCAACAATGGCTTTGATATTTTTGCCCTGTGGTCCAATAAGGGCACCGATTTTTTCGGCGGATATGGTTACCATGGCATACCGTGGTGCGTGGGAGGATAGGGCTTCTTGTGGTTGTTCAAGTGTTTCATTCATTTTGTCAAGGATATGCATGCGTCCAGCGTAGGCTTGGCGTAGGGCTTCTTCTAGAATGCTTCGCGACAGTCCGTCAACTTTGATATCCATCTGTAGGGCAGTGATGCCATCTTTGGAGCCAGCAACTTTGAAGTCCATGTCGCCTAGGTGGTCTTCGAGTCCCATGATATCTGATAGAACGACGTAATTACTGTTGCCGTTGGCATCTGTTTCGTGAATTAGTCCCATGGCGATGCCGCTAATGGGTGCTTTCATGGGTACGCCGGCGTCCATGAGTGCTAGTGAGCCGCCACACACCGATGCCATGGATGATGATCCGTTGGATTCGAGTATTTCGGACACAACACGGATGGTGTAGGGGAAGTCGTCGTGATTGGGCAGACTACGTACTAGTGCACGTTCGGCGAGGGATGAGTGTCCTACTTCGCGACGTCCGGGAGGTCCCATCCGTCCTACTTCGCCCACTGAGTATGGAGGGAAGTTGTAGTGTAGGAAGTAGTAGTTGTTTTTGAAGCCGACCATTTCGTCTGCCATCTGATTGCTTTCTGTGGCAGCGAGTGTGATTGCGACCATGGCTTGTGTTTCGCCTCGTGTGAATAGTGATGATCCGTGTGCTCTTGGTAGTACTCTATTTTCGATGTGAATGGGTCGCACTTCGTCTAATGCACGTCCATCGAATCGCACTTTGCTTTCGAGAACGTTTCTGCGGAAGACACGTTTTTCCACCTCTTTGAAGTAGTCTTTTTCCATGGATTCCACGTATTCCCTTTCGGGTAGTTCCTCTTTGCGTTTTGCGAGGAATTCTGCGGAGACTTTGTCAATGGCTTCGTATTTTTCGAGTTTGGTGGGTAGTGAGAGTGCTTGTAGAATGGCTGGCGAGAGTTGTGTTTCGAATTTGTCGAGTAGGTTGCCGTCTAGCGAGAAGTCTTCGTAAGCCATGTCGGCTTTGCCTATTTCATTTTTGGCATGTAGTTGTAGAGCGATTACCTCTTTGATGCGTTCGTGTCCGAATTCGAGTGCTTCGAGAATTACGTCTTCGGTGAGGAAGTCCATTCCTCCTTCAACCATAACGAGTGCATCTTGTGTACCTGAGAGGATGATATTGAGGTCGAGATCGTCGAAGGAGTCGAATGGTGGGTTGACGATGAAGTTGCCCCCGTCTTTACGACCGATGCGTACCGATCCGACGGGGTTGTTGAATGGTATGTCTGATATAATTAACGCCATGCTAGCGGCGTTAAGTGCGAGTATATCGGTCATGTATTCTTCGTCGTAAGACATTACTGTTGCGATAATTTGTGTTTCGTTTTTGAAGCCACTGGGGAAGAGTGGTCGCAAGGGTCTGTCGATTAGTCGTGATGTGAGAGTTTCCCTTTCGCTGGGTTTTGTTTCTCTTTTGATGAATCCGCCTGGAATTTTCCCTGCGGCGTAAAATTTCTCAAGGTAGTTGACTGTCATGGGGAAGAAGTCCATGTAGTCGGCGGGTGATTTGCTACGCGATACAGCAGTAACAAGTACGGCGGTATCTCCTTGTGTAACCCATATGGATCCGTTTGCTTGTCGTGCTTTGTGCCCTGTTTCAAAGACCATGGGGGCAACATCGTCGCCCATGTAGAGTTCGTATCGTTTAATATCAAACATAAATTTCGTTTCCTTAGGTGTGTGCTGGGTATTTTGGTATTTATCGCACAGGATCTGGTTTCAACATTTCGTCAAGCAAACTGTCTTCTACACTAATAGTATTTCAATTAAATTAAAATTTCAACATAATCATTTTTTATATTTAAAATAATATTTAAAAGCTGGCAACACACTCTGCATAGCCTTTATTGAAAGGGGTTCTAGCACTAGGTCAACCTAAACTTTTTTTTATTTAACGACTTAAGTATCCCCTTATTTGCGTTAAAATATGTGAAAAACATATTGTTAGCGTTTGCGTTATTAGCCTTATCGGCACACGCCCTTGCCTTGAAAAAGGGGGCAAACATACACAAACGGCGACCTTGGTGTTGGCGTAGTGCTTGGCGTAATGCTTGACGTAATGCTTGGTGTAATGCTTGGCGTAATGCTTGGTGTAATGCCTAGCGTAACCGCAGTGCCCTAGCGTAATTCCAATGACGTAACACAAGCCGCAACCGCAATGCCCTGGCGTAACCGTAATGCCCTAGCGTAATTCCAAGACGTAACGCAAGCCGCAACCGCAATGCCCTGGCGTAACCGTAATGCCCTAGCCGACGTAGCAAAAATAAGGTGGATGTGTCTTACTATCTAGGGGTAGAGCCCCCCGATGAGGTGAGTATCTAGTACTTATAACACGCCTACAGTCAAAAATCTTAAAGTGCTTGGTACTACTTACGAATACCAAGCTTTTGGATAACATTTGCGTATCTTTCGAAATCGTTACGTCGTAGGTAGTCGAGGAGGCTCCTACGTTTTGCAACCATTTTCAGAAGTCCACGTCTTCCGTGGTGATCTTTTTTGTTAACTTTGAAGTGTTCGGTTAGTCGAACAATCCTTGTGGTCAAAATAGCAACCTGTACTTCGGGGGTGCCAGTGTTTGTTTCGCTACCGCCGTACTCTTTGGCTATGGCAGCTTTTTCATCTCTAGTCAATTTAGACATGGTGTCGTACCTCTCAAACGCATATTAAGTTAGCATAATACCCTACTTCAACACAGATTACAACACATTTATTTACGTTGCCCCTTTTTCCCCTTTCTTTTGTTGTTACGCTTGTGTTTATTTTGTCCATGTGGGCGTTTGCCCCGCTGTTTTTTTAGGGGGTGGAACGGGTTGGCGGTTTTGTCGTTTAGGTCGCTCAGTAGTAGCTCAGCTTCGAGGATTGTGAACTGCACCTTGTGAAGGGTTACGTTAACGCACCCGCCGACTTTTAGTTTGATGTTGTCGGGTTTCACGCTGACCATCATTTTGGATTTGGATATTTCGAAGTGTTTGTTGTCCATCCCATTGAATGGCACCATCCCCCGCAACATTATTTCGGGTAGGTAGACGGCCATACCATGGGGTAGGATTCTGGTTATTCGTGATTCGTAGATTTTCTTCCCATGTTGTCCGGATATGAGCTGTAGTTTTTTGAATGTTTCGCAATACCGTTGTGCCGATGTTGCCATGTCTTCACGTCTGTTGCATGTTTCGAGCATTGCGGTTATTTCGCTACGAGAGTGTGTTGGCGGTCTGCCGTCCTGAATATTTTTCAGCAACCGATGCACGATTATGTCGGGGTAGCGTCTGATTGGGCTTGTGAAGTGTGTGTATTCTTGTGATGACAGTGCGAAGTGTGTGGTGCTATTGGTGTCGTATGATGCTTTCTGCATGGAGCGTATGAGCATGGGAGTCAAGATCGACTCCATGGGGTGTCCTTCGACGGCTTTCACCATGCTTTGTACACTTTTGGAGGTGATATTTTCAGGGTTAATGTGTGGCAATTTGATACTGTTGAGTGTGCAGAACTCTTTGAATGCCATAATATTTTTCGGATCGGGATCGGGATGGATGCGGAACACACCGTATCCGTACTCCTCGTTAATCATATGTGCTGCCAGTTCGTTTGCTTCGAGCATGAACATTTCGATGAGTTTTTCGGCTTTGCCGCTCTGTTTTGGTGTTAGTCCGACTAGTTGCCATTTTTCGTCGAAGTGGAAGTATGGTTCTTCGCTTTTGAATTCGATGTACCCTTCGCCAAGTCGTCTTGTTCGCAATATTTCGGAGAATTTGTACATGAGGTTTATCTGTTTGAGTAGCTGTTCGTCGTTGGGGAGAACCTCTTCGTTTATGATCTGGTTTACGTAGTCGTAAGTTAGTCGTTGGTTGCTTGTGATTACTGTTTGTGTGATGTTCCCTTTTAGTCGTTTGCCGTTCCTGTCGAACACTATGTGTGCGGTCATTGCGAACCGTTCTCGCCCTGGTTTGAGTGAGCAGATGTCTCCTGCTAGTATTTCGGGTAGCATGTGTGAGGTGTAGGTTGGTAGGTAGATGGATGTGCCTCGTCTCAGTGCGTCTTCATCGATGACGGAGCCGGGTCGCACGTAGTGTGTAACGTCAGCAACGTGTACGTACAGGTGGTATTCCCCTGTTTTTTTGATGTATTCCAGTGATATTGCGTCATCGAAGTCTTTGGATGTTGCCCCGTCGATGGTGATGGTAAACATGGCGTTGTGGCTATGTCGTCCTTCGGTGTTGTTTTTGTGTTGGCGAATAACCTCTAGTGCTTCGTCGTTCATCTCCTTTGAGTAGCCCATCATTACGCCGAACCGCACACTTGCGATGAGTACGTCTATGTTTTCGTCGGCCATGCTGCCAAGTTTTGCGTGTAACTTCACCTTCATCTGTTGCGAGTCGATTATTTTGCATGCGACAACGTCTCTGTCTTTGAGTCCTAGTTTGGCGGTGTCTGCAAGTGGTATGAGCATGTTCATGGCGTCTTCGAAGGGATCGATGTAGTAGTGTCCGTCAATCTCTTCCACTAGTCCTACGATCATGGTTGTTCGTCTCTTTAGTACCTCTTCCACCTTACCGGCAATACCTTCCCGTCCATTGTGGTGCTTCGGTTTTTCGAGTCGGACACGCACTGTATCCCCCGTCATTGCTTCCCCTGTGGCGTGTGCGGGGATGAATATGTCTTCGGGGAAATGGTTTTTGTTTTCGGCGGTGACGAATCCGAATCCCCCTCGTGTTATTTCGATTGTTCCGGTAATGCTTTTGCGTTGTATGTTGGTGTCTGCCCTTAGGGATGTATTTTTCTTTTTCATTTAATATTTAACCATTGTTTTGTAGTATTGGTGTTGTGTTTTGGGGTAGGTGTGTGTTGCGATTGCGTTATGGGTTTGTGTTATGGATTTGTGTTATGGATTTGTGTCGTCGATCAGGTCGTAATCTGACAACTTTTTACGCAGGGTTGTTCGGGATATCCCTAGGATAGAGGCTGTTTGAGTTCTGTTCCCCTTAGTATAGTCTAGTACGGCACGAAATAAAGGTTTTTCCACAATTTTTGTGTACTCTTCAAACGCAAATTGTCCCCCTGTGGTATCTGATGAGCTGGCGAGTCGTAGCCCTAGTAGGTAGAGCCCGCTGTCCATCCCCATGTTTATGCCCGCCTCACCTCGTGAGAACCCTTTCGATCGTATCCCCATTATTAGTTGCTGAATATTCACGCTGGGGTAGCCGTAAACAACATACCTGACAATACGATTGAGCTCATCGATGTTCCCTTGGTAGTAGTAGGTTGCGAGGGTGTCCCATAGTTGCCCCTTGAGGAGGATTTTTCGTAGAACCTGCAACTGCTTCCCTGAGTCGGCACTTGTAACTGTTTGTCCCCCCACTGCTGTGCTTCGATTGTGTGTGTGTGTCGTAATAAACGACGAAACAAAGTGGGGGATATCCTCAGGTCTGTCCCGCAAGGGGGGGATATACATGGCATCCATGTGAGCAAGCTCGTAAATATCATTATGAAAGCTACCACGACGCTTTGACGACAGGGTAGGTTGCGTCGCCTTCCTGAGGGGGGTATCGTCCTCGGAGGGGATAAGCACAATCCTTGCCATGGGCACGGTTGTGTGGGCGTTGTGGGCGTTGTGGGCGTTGTGGGCGTTGTGGGCGTTGTGGGCGTTGTGGGCGTTGTGGGCGTTGTGGGCGTTGTGGGCGTTGTGGGCGTTGTGGGCGTCGCCATCAATAGCAATGGGTGTCCCCGCAGGATGACTGTCCATAAACGCCATAACACGCTTCTGCAATCGAGTACTCAGCAGGTTAACACCCCGCAAAATCACCATGCCAAAACCTTGCTGACATATGGTGTTTTGCATGGGCGTTGCCGTCTTGTCTGAAGGAGCTTCCGTGCCGAAAACATAGTCCAACACCCGACCCCCCGACATACTCGCACTACTCGACAACTTGCCAACATTCACAATAACCGCACCACCATCATTCCCCGAAAACTCGTTCACCCCCATGGCGTAAATAGCGAGGGCAAGGGCGGTTTTCCCAACACCCTGCTCCCCCTCAATCAGTATGTGTGTTTCGCTCTCTGCCAACTTCGGCACCTGTCGAAAAAGTGCCCGCATCTTAAAGCTACTCGTATGGTAGTACCCCTTGCTGTAGAGCCCCTCTTGAGTTATGTCGATACGCGTAATGTGTTTGTGAAACACTGCAGGCACGGTGTCTGTGGACGTTGTGGACGTTGTGGACGCTGTGGACGTTGTGGACGTTGTGGACGCCATAACCATATTAATGGGCAGGAAACATTCCAACTGCGTAAGTGTACGCGAGGCTGATGCGTCCCCACCAATAGTGCAGCAGAATGCCCCTGTGAGATATCGCTTCACAAACCCGTGAATACCTTTCGAGCCCTCCGTATTCGTTAGCATGAGGATGTTGTTGCCCGAAATATCTGGCGAGGGTTGCCCTGAGCTGTTGATTACGATGTAGTATGTTCCGATGGAGGCGTTCATCACCTCTACAACCTGCTTCCACGTCCATCGGGTGGTGTCATCCATATGGATAATGCATGCGTCGCAGTGGGCACCATGGAGCACCGACAGGGCATCGTCGAGCATGGTTACCACCGTCAGGGATAGGTGGAACCCCTCCAAGTATGCAACTATTCCGTTTAAAGTGCTTCGAGTTTGTGAGTATAAAAGAATACTGCCACCGAAAAACTGCATACCTGAAAGACCACCCTATAAGATGGCGGGGGAGCCCCACCACTACTGCACACGAACGCACACTAACAACGCCTATTACCTGCCCGTAACACTGTTCACCTCTGACAACAGCCTCGCAAACACATCATCACTATCCCCCGACGCATCCACAATTCGAACATCGCAATGGCTATTTTTAGCATAGTTGTGGAACCCTTGTCGAATACTTTTGTAGTAGTCCAGCCCACGCGATTCGAACCGCCCCTCTTTGTCCATGAGGTTGTCTGCCCCTGTGGGGATTGACCCTGTGGTTGTCTGCCCCTGTGGGGATTGCCCCTGTGGGGATTGCCCCTGTGGGGGTTGCCCCTGTGGGGATTGACCCAACCTGTTCAAAGCTCGCTCTAAGGCGATACCTTCGTCCAAGTCGAGGATGAGCACAAGGTTCGGCTCCACCATGGCGGATATTTTTTCCAAGGATGCCATGAGGTTCATGTCGAAGCGACCTGAGCTGTACTGGTAGGCGTATGTTGACGGCATCCCCCTGTCGCTAATCACTACCACAGGTTTACCCTTGCCCTTCTCGTCCAAGGTTTTGGTTCTGTTTAATTCACGTTGAATAGTTTCGTAATGGAGCTGTGCCCTGTCGGCAAAAAACAGTAGCACCTCCGCTGCAGGACTAATATTGTCGGAGCTTTTGTTCAGCAGTATGGATCGTATTTGTGCACCGATCTTCGTTCCACCCGGTTCACGCACTTGCACCACTTTCATGCCTCTGTTTTCGAGTTCAGTTGCAATGCGTTTGACTTGCGTGGTTTTGCCTACGCCATCGATACCGTCTACAATTATGTATAAGAAGTCCATACCACCCCTCGGATTAGTCGTATTATTTTTTGTTCATTAGCTCGGTATTTAGCCCATTTGTGGCAACCATGCTGCCCCTCGAACACCGCTGGAGTCACCATGCATCGCCTTACGCACAACGGGCACATAGTCGCCGTAAATGGACAGCTCTTTGAATTTTCCTGGAATGAGTTCGTATATTTTGTCGATGTTTGACATTCCGCCACCAAGAACAAATACTTCGGGATCGATGAGTGCAACAACGGCGATTATCCCTTTGGCGATGTTTGTTGCTAGGTCGTCGATGGCACCTATGGCGTGTTTGTCTCCTTTGTCTGCCAAGGCTACTATCTCTTCGCCGTTAGCCTTTTTCCCGGATCGGATCTTGTAGAGCAGTGCCAATCCGCCCCCTGTGAGCCATGTGTCCATGCACCCTTTCAGTCCGCATACGTTGCATTCTTGTGCGTTGTTGTATTCTTCGGCACTTTGCCCTGGAAGCCCAATGTGTCCTAGTTCTCCGGCGAATCCGTTTGAGCCTTCGTATATTTGTCCATTGATGACAATCCCTTGTCCAAACCCTGTTCCTACGATGAGCCCCACGGCGGTGTTGTAGCCTTGTGCAGCTCCGTCGGTGAATTCTGAGTAGATGAAGCAGTTGGCATCGTTTGCGACCCTTGTGGGCACGTTGAAGATTTTGTTAAGGTCGTCCGCAACATTTGTGCCTTCCAGGCATGGTCGTGACACTAGTGAGACCCTTGTTTTGGGATCGAGTATTCCGGGGATACCCACGCCGATGCTGATTAGTTCTTCCCCCGTCTCTTTTTTGGCTGTGTTGATGAGTTCTTCGAGTATTTTGAGTAACTCTTTGTTTGTTTTCGGTGTTGAGCCCCTCTGTGTGTAGATTACTTCCCCACTGCTGTTTAGAGCCACCAGTTCTATTTTTGTTCCTCCGATGTCTATTCCGATACGCATAAAAACCTCCTAAAATGTTGTAAAAAATGAATTCGTCTATTTTATTGCAAGCTCCATGATTTGCAGAGCATTGATTGCCGCCCCTTTGCGAAGCTGATCCCCCGAAACAAACATGTGCAAGCGTTTCGGATCGTATTTATCTTTGCGTAATCGACCGACGTAAACCTTGTCGGTGTTGGATGACACAAGGGGCATGGGGTATTCCCCCTCAAAGTGGTTGTTGTACAGCACAACACCGGAAGCATTACGCAACACAGTCGCAACATCGGAAAGGTCGAACTCATCACGAAACTGCAAGGCGATGGACATGGAGTGCGACGTTAGGGTTGGAACGCGTACACAGGTTGCCGTGCACCTCACTGGCGTTTGGAGTATTTTCTGCAACTCGAAACGAATCTTGTCCTCCTCCTCAGTGGTTCCGTCCCCGTGGAAGTCCCCTATTTGCGGGATAACGTTAAACAGTAGGGGGTGGGCAAACTGTCTTGTTGCACCGTCGTCATCAGGATTGCGGGGGTTGTGCAATGTGCTAAGGTCGTCCATGGTGGTGAATAACGACGCCTGAGTCACAAGCTCATTCATGGCGGTCATACCTGCACCCGATGCCGATTGGAATGTTGTCATCTCCACCGACTCCACGCCATAAGCATGGTGCAGAGGGTTTATGGCAACAGCGGAGATGATGGCAACACAGTTCGGATTGGCGATAATCATGGGGGGTGTTGGTAGGCGGTGTTGCTGGTGCTGGTGCTGGTGGTGCTGGTGTTGCTGGTGCTGGTGCTGGTGTTGCTGGTGCTGGTGCTGGTGCTGGTGCTGGTGCTGGTGCTGGTGCTGGTGCTGGTGCTGGTGTTGCTGGTGCTGGTGCTGCTCGCCATGGTTGTCACCGTTGTCACCACGGGCAACGCCATCACGAATAATGCTAGCAGCGTTAACCTCGGGCACAACGAGGGGGATGGTAGCATCGATTCGGAATGCTGATGAGTTGTCGATGACCACAGCACCGTCGGCAACCGCCAAAGGGGCGTAACGACGACTCACCGTCGCACCTGCCGCAAATAGTGCGATGTGCACACCTTGAAACGAGGATTCTGTCAGCTCCTGAACAATCGGGTTTACGGACAAACCTGCTGTTGTGGGGATATGGACTTGCGTTCCTGCAGAGCGTTTTGAGGCGAATAGTCGTATTTCGAGGGTGGTGCCTGTGTTGAGCACATTGAATGCGTCCATGGTTGCGAGTTCTCGAGCCATGAGGGATCCCACAGCCCCCGTTGCCCCCACCACTGCCACAACTAAGGGGTGCGTCGCGGTATCCAGCCCCTTCCTTGGCTCACCTTTGTTGTGCGTGTTGTGCGTGTTGTGCGTGTTGTGCGTGTTGTGCGTGTTGTGCGTGTTGTGCGTGTTGTGCGTGTTGTGCGTGTTTGGTAAGCGATAAGCGTCCACTGCAACCCCTCCCCCTGCACTACTCTACCCCCTCGTAATGACCAAGGTCGAGACTAAGCAAAGACTTTAATTCCACCATGATACCACGACGGCGGTTTAAAGTAAATCAATAGAATACGTCTAAATCGCTGAACCTACCCTCCTGTGTGGGCTCTGTTTAATTGTAGAATTATTTGGGTTGAAAAAACGGTATAAATAGTGGATAATAATTAATTACTGGTAGGTATCTGTTGTCAGATTTCTGCTGGCATACAAATTATTGGGGCGGTTAGCTCAGTTGGATAGAGTGCAGGCCTCCGAAGCCTGAGGTCAGTGGTTCGATTCCACTACCGCCCGTACCCGTTTGAGTTATCTCACAAATAACACAACTATGTCCAAATTTTAACCCATGGAGGGAGATCCGCATGAAAATCGCTTTTTTCGACAAACACAAACACGACGAACTATCTTTCAACAGCGTTATCAAAAAAACTGAAGGTGGCGACAACATCGAAATGACGTACATCATCAACCGCCTAACCATGAAAACCGTACGTCTTGCCAAAGGACACGACGCCATCTGCATATTCGTAAACGATACTGTGGACAAGGCTGTTATCGACAAGCTAGTTGAGTACGACGTTAAGCTTATTCTGCTACGCTGTGCTGGCTTCAACAATATCGACAACATTGCCTTAGGTCACCGTATCCCCGTTGTGCGTGTTCCGGCGTACTCACCCTACGCCGTTGCTGAGCACACGTTCGCCCTACTACTGTCCCTCAACAGGCGGATACATCGTGCTTACGGTCGCACAAGGGATTACGATTTCCGCCTCAAAGGGCTACTCGGCTTCGACCTCAACGGCAAAACCATGGGGCTCATCGGCACAGGGAAGATAGGACAAGTCACAGCAGGCATCGCAAAAGGGTTCGGCATGAAGGTGTTGGCGTACGACCCCTACCCCGTCAACGATATTGCCAAATCCATCGGCTACGAATACACCACCCTGGATGACCTGTTTGCACAATCGGACATCGTCTCCCTCCATTGCCCACTCACCGAGAGCACCAAACATATTATCAACGCTGAAAGTATTGGCAAAATGAAGGATGGTGTTTTTGTTATCAACACTAGTCGCGGAGCATTGGTGGACACCAAGTCCCTTGTGGACGGACTTGTCTCCAAGAAGATTGGTAGTGCCGCCCTGGACGTGTACGAGGAGGAGGAGGCATACTTCTTTGAGGATCACTCCATGGAAAACTTCATTGCAGACGAAACCCTGTCTCGACTACTCGGGATGAACAACGTTATTGTTACCGCTCACCAAGCGTTTTTCACTGAAGAGGCACTGGAAAATATTGCCACAACCACAATCGGCAACCTCCTTTCATTCTTTAACGATGGGAAACTCACCAATCAGGTTGAGTTTTAGGCGTGGCGTGACGTGACTGTGTGGTGTGGCGTGATGTGACTGTGTGGCGTGATGTGGCGTGGCGTGGCGGCGTGGCGTGGTGTGGCGACGTGGCGGGGTGTGGCGGCGTGGCGTGGCGGGGGGGCGTGGCGTGGCGTGGTGTGGTGGCGTGGCGGGGCGTGACGGCGTGGCGTGGCGTGGCGGGGCGGCGTGGCGTGACTGCGTGGCGTGGCGTGGCGTGACTGTGTGGCGTGACTGCGTGGCGTGACGTGACTGCGTGGCGTGGCGTGGCGTGGCGTGGCGTGGCGTGGCGTGACTG
>CAMZNS010000044.1 GCA_947313855.1 uncultured Deferribacteraceae bacterium | reverse complement strand
ATGCCATGTACAACTACCACTTCGATGCCAACGGCAACCTACGGCAACGGCAACACAATGCTCTACGCCCCACCCTATCGTTTGTGCCCGATGTTGTGGGGGACAGGTACACGCTCATCGCCACCTTCCGATTCTAGGTGCTGTGCGGTGCTGTGCGGTGCTGTGCGGTGCTGTGCGGTGCTGTGCGGTGCTGTGCGGTGCTGTGCGGTGCGGTGCGGTGCGGTGCGGTGCTGTGCTGTGCGGTGCTGTGCGGTGCTGTGCGGTGCGGTGCGGTGCGGTGCTGTGCTGTGCGGTGCGGTGCTGTGCGGTGCTGTGCTGTGCTGTGCTGTGCGGTGCTGTGCGGTGCGGTGCTGGGGGTGCTGGGTGCACCGACAACTACCGGAGCTTATCAGCAATACGCTGACAAATATTCATCGGAACGCCCGTAATATCGTGTATCTCCTGCGGGGTTATCCCCTTGCGATGAGCAATATCCGGAATACGCGACATTATTCGAGTCAGGCGAGCGTCGCCGATACCGTCCACCTCCCGAATAATGCTCGTTGCCACAGAATTATTCATCAACGTCCGCATATATTTTATGGCAAACCGATGTGCTTCGTTCCTAAGACGCTGAATCAGTAGCAACAGCGGATCGCCCCCTTTGAGCCTGACCACCTCGCCACTCACAGTGTGAATACTTTCCACAGAAAAATAGTCCCCCGACTGCACATCCTGCACCCCCGCAGCCCCTGTGACCCCCGCGTTACGACCAGATTGTGCCCGTTTAATGGATCGTCCCTTGCTAATTGCAATCATATTAATCTGCATGCCCGATTGTGCCACTATCTCCCACGCGGCACTCAGCTGTCCCTTGCCACCATCGATAATGTAGAGGTCAGCCTTGCGATCCTTCCCCGCCTTTACGGCATCTATCTTACGCTTCAACACCTCTGACAATGCTGTGAAGTCGTCGTTTGTTGCTGTTCGTATTCGGTACTTTCGGTACGCCGACTTAAAGTCTTTGCCATTGCGGTACGCCACCGATACTCCCACGGTATGGTCGCCGTATGAGTGTGAGATGTCCATGCATTCGATGTGGTTTATGAGTGGTGCATGAGTTTCGGGTGCGTGAGTTTCGGGTGCGTGAGTTTCGGGTGCGTGAGTTTCGGGTGCGTGAGTTTCGGGTGCGTGAGTTTCGGGTGCGTGAGTTTCGGGTGCGTGAGTTTCGGGTGCGGACGCAACTGTTTC
>CAMZNS010000043.1 GCA_947313855.1 uncultured Deferribacteraceae bacterium | reverse complement strand
CTGAGGGCACAAACCTCTACTTGACAACTGATAGCGAAATACTAAACCTTATCGGCAACTCAAGTAAATAGGTCAGAATGGTGGTGGTTATGAAAAAAGTAATCGGGGGCAACTGTGCCCGCTAATTTACTCTACTGGGGTTCCGAAGGGGGCAGGCATGATCACCACAACGGCGACGGCAATCGCGACGGCAACGGCAACGGCAACGGCAACGGCAACGGCAATCGCGACGGCAATCGCGACGGCAACGGCAATCGCGACGGCAACGGCAACGGCAACGGCAATCGCAACAGCAATCGCGACGGCAACGGCAACAGCAATCGCGACGGCGAAAATAATCGCGATGAAGACAGTGTGTTGTGCAAGGGGCGGGCTTACTCCATCTTTCAGGTAGACCACCTCTGCACAACAGGCTTCAGTAGCGGCTACAACTGCTCACCGTACGACGACGAGCTCTACCCCGCACCACCAAACACACCTCTGCACTGTCTGTGCGGTGTGCACCCATTCGCATACGACTTGGCGAACGCCTCCATCACTGTCTACAAAGAGGGGTACACACTTGCGGCAGAGCTCCCTAGTCATTACCTGCGTTTGCTCTACCCGTCGGGGATTACACCTCAAACTAATTTTGCTGACCACGGTACTGGGCTCCTTTGTGCTAGCGGTATCGGCTCGACAAAGGGTCCGTTTGCTGGCGACCTTGTGGTTGCTGCCATCCCCATGGACAAGCCTTGGTCGCCAAAATTTGTGCTGTCGTTGATGGACAGAGCGGGGTTACGCAAGGAGCTTGCAGCTTCGTACGCCCACATGCGTAACCATGGTGCAGCACTCCATGAGGTTGTTATCCCCAACGCCATCGCCATGGATTACGTTACTTTGGGGCGGTGCATGCCTAGTCGTCATGGGGTTGTAACGTTTGGGCATGATGCTTGTGAGTGGGATGCTCTGGGGGAGCAGTGGCAACCGCAACCGCCATCGCAACCGCAACCGCCATCGCCATCGCCATCGCAACCGCCATCGCCATCGCCATCGCCATCGCCATCGCAACCGCCATCGCCATCGCCATCGCCATCGCCATCGCCATCGCCATCGCCATCGCAACCGCCATCGCCATCGCCATCGCCATCGCAACCATCGTTAATTGCAGGTCATATTCATGCTGTTGCCAAGTCTGGCGTTCACATTAATCTGGATCTGGATTTGGGCAGACTTAGTTCGTCGTCATGTGAATCTGTGTTTCAGGGTATCGTTCAGTCGTCGATGCTTCGTCATGTGTCAAGCATTACCATTGCAACCTACAGCGTATCGCCGACTGGTCTTCCTGCTCTTTACGGTATGGGTGCTGATACGTTGAATAGTTTTGTGTCTGATTTGCGTCAACGTGTTCCCCACCTTGAGGTACGTTTGTGTCTTAGGGTTGTTCCGGGGTTCACGGATCGCAACGGTGAGTTTGATGCACTTTCAGAGTTTGTGAGTGTTCATGGTGTTGTGTACGTACGTCTTATTAATGATTCGGGCAATCCCCATTCTGTTTACGAGCGTGTAGGTTTGTACATGGCAGACGTTATGGTTGGCATGAGTGATGAGGAGCAGGATGCTCATGCTATTGGTCGTTCCACCCTTGGTGTTCGCAATATGCTTCAGACGTTGCGTAAGCGTTGCAAGGGTGTACATTTGGGTAGCTACAACATTCACACATCGTTGTTTGAGGGTCGAACATACCCTTATTTGCGGAAGACGAAGTTTAAGAAGCCGAGGAATTAATCATGGTGTGCGGTTGTGCGGTTGTGCGGTTAAATGTCACTATTTTTTTCGGTGGAAACCGAGGTCAGCAGGGTTGTTGTCGCCGCTGATATATTCGACTTTGCCGCCATTGGCTTCGAAGTTTTTCCTCATGGTTGTGACCTTTTCGGCAAGAGAGATGGTTTTGGTATCGGTAACATTTTTTCTATTTACTCGTCCTTTGCTCCAGTAGTCGATGACAAGCTTGCTGTCTCCTAGAATGGTTTGTTCACCGAGTTTGAGAGCTATTTTTAGTGCAGCATAAATTCCCACCAGTTCGCCGTAATTGTTTGTTTCCCCCTTATTCATGTTGAAGTTCCCCTCTTTTGTGAGGGTTTGTGGTTCTGCTATTTTGAAGAGTAGTGGCGTCCCGCTTTCGTCGGTAACACGCACCTCCACACCTCGTCCCCCCCCTGTGCCGGCATCCCAGTAGACACCTTTGGGCAGGCTGCTGTTTTGGTGTATGTTGTTTTGTTCGCCGTGATTTTTTCGTTTAGAGTATTGCGGATTTTCGAGCCATTTTGCGGCGTCCGCTTCGGTTTTAAACCCTTTGTACATGGCACCTTGCGTTCCGTCGACAATGGATTTACATTCGTTCCACGATGAAACTATCCCCTTTTCGAGGTTGTGTTTTAAGTAGTAAGCGTAAAATTTATTTTTTGTTTTGCCCATGGTAGTAGTTACACGATAAGTAGGATAATCCCAGCGAAGCATACGGCAGCGCCGAGAATATCGGTTTTCTTGATCTTCTCCTTTAGTATGAAAAATGCCAGAGGTATAATCATGAGGGGGGTAATGGCGATAAATGCCGCAACAACAGCTGCAGGCAAATACTGCATGGCAAGAATAGATATGGGGACGGATATGCCGATAAACATGATTGAACCCCACAGCGTTGTTTGAAACAAAGCCTTGGACTTCAGAACATCCACAATACGGTGTGACTCACGCATTACCACCACCGTTGCCAAAAAGAGGAGTAGGGCTATCCAGCTACGTACGAGGATGATATCACCAGCACTAGCATAACGTAGTGCAATCTTTAACGCGATAAGGCTCAGCCCTAATGAAACCATGGCAATAAACGCATACAGCACACCCTTTTTATAGATGGCAAAATCCCGTACACGGGTTTCGTCGCCACCATACCGAATCACAATAACAACACCGATGATAGCAATAACAATACCTATCCACTGCTGTGCCGCCAAAGGATCATTAATGATGAAGTGACCCACAAGACCAGTAAATATGGGCATAAGTGACAAAATAAGGTTTGTGGTGCGACTCCCTATCATCACAAAGGCGGAAACAAGGTAGTAATCGCATATGGCAAAACCCACCACCGACGAAATAAAAGTTACAACCAGAGGGGTGAAGGCAAGGGTAGGGATGGTAATCCCATACATAAAATACATGACAACAGTCAAGACAATTAGACCGAAAATCATCTTCCAGAGGTTGATAATGGATACAGTTGTTGTTCGTCCTGATATTTCAAACAAAACAGAGCCGATGGCACTCACCACAGGTATGGTTAAGCCCATAATAATGAAAAATAGCATTGAGACATTCACCTTGAAAATATTTAACGCAATCGAACGCAATCGAACGCAATCGAACGCAATAGTTAGACTAGATTAGACCCTAACCAAGAAGTGGAAACAGCTTCCGAATAATAGGGCACTGTGATATTATTACAGAGTGCAATACGAAAGCAATAAGTTTTTTATTCCACTCAATAAATATGTGGCGAAATATAGCAGAAAGTGGTACGGTTGTGGTAGAATATGCACTACAAAGATGACGAACAACTTAAGACGACGAACAACTTATCAATAAGGATGGTGAAAAAATATGACACCTCCCAACAATAATAACAACACTAAATGTCAACATGTACTATCTATACAATCCCACGTTGTTTGGGGACATGCTGGCAACTCCGCAGCAATACTGCCTATGCAACGCATGGGTATCAACGTTAACCCCATTCATACCGTACACTTCTCCAACCACACAGGATACGGACACTTCCTTGGCGAGATTATGCCCCCCTCAATTATTACCGACTCGGTGCAGGGGCTCGAAGAAAACGGCTTTATCCACAACATCAACGCAGTACTGTCAGGCTACACAGCGAGCCCCCTTGTTGGCGAAACCATTGCTAGTGCTGTGCAGAAGGTTCGCAGTCACAACGCAGACGCCATCTACTGTTGCGATCCTGTGTTGGGCGACGTTGGTCGAGGCATCTACGTTCGCGATGGTGTGGCAGACATGATTAAACACACACTTGTACCCATTGCCGATATTATCACACCCAACCATTTCGAAGCAGAGTTCTTGTCCGGGCACGCTTTGGACAGCGTAGAGAAAGCCCTTCAGTTTTGCGACACAATCATTGCAGACGGCACCTCTAGGGTTGTGATAACGAGCTTCAACGCGGCTAGCACCCCAGCAGGAACCATACAATGTATTGCCGCCGACAAACATGGCAAATATATTCTGACCAAACCGAAAGTAACCACAGGACATAAAGATAACTTCACAGGTAGTGGCGACGTTTTCACATCCCTGTTTTTGGCTAGCACGCTCCAAGGGAAAACCACTGTTGAGGCGTTGGAACACACGGCTAGTGCTATTCATGCGATCTATGAAGTTACGGCAAAAAATGGTCGTCACGAGCTTGATATTATATCGGCACAGGATTATGTTCCCCATCCCCCCACAATATTTTCTGCCGAAAAGCTATGACCCTGTGGCAATGTTTGGTATAAATTTATTGACAAAAGGGGTTTTTTGGTGTTTAATGATATCTGCATCACAAGGGCCAATAGCTCAGTTGGTAGAGCCATCGGCTCATAACCGATAGGTCCCAGGTTCAATCCCTGGTTGGCCCATTAAGGTGCAGATTTGGCTGACAGTTTGGGCTTGCCACCCCCATGGCTCTGCCCTTACTGTCGGTCACCTCTTTGTGTATGGCTTTCCATCACCTAGCAGTTTGCTACCCCAAATCCCAAAACTACTTTAAAGCTGTGGGCATACTAAAAATACACAGTACTATGGGAATATGAAAAACATAACCCTACTGTAGCATATTAATTATTTTGAGGTTGCCATAAAAGATGATATCCAGCACTAGCACAGATAGTGACGAGTTGCAGAACTGTACCACTTTTGACGATGTACGTCATCTTTTCGAGGGGGTACCCGAACGACTCCTATCAAGGCAATACCCATGGGACAACAGTGGACTGCAACTGAACTGCCACAACAACCCCATCACAGGCATAACATTGTGCTTGGATATCACCACCAAAGTTTTATCGCATGCCCGCAACCAAGGGCACAACCTGATTATTTCTCACCACCCCATTATTTTCACCCCCCTCAAATCTATCTCAAATACCACAACACTAGGCAAAATCCTTATCGATGCCATTCGCAACAATATCAATATATTATCCTACCACACCAATCTTGACCTTGCCGATTACTCCCTCGCAGACTATATTTTAGACAAGGTGGGACTACCAACCGGAACTATTTATGAACACGCTGGCGTATCTCCACTCTACACTAAGGGGGAAACACCACCACTTACTACCACCCACACAAACACTAAAGGAACGGTGGCTGGAACACCATACGGATTAGGCAGAGTCGTGGATCTACCAACAGACATGACGATTCAAGAGATACAAAAACTGTTTGAAACTATGAGCTCCGATACCACCACACCCAAACACAACTTCAGACACAACGTACCACAATGTCGCAATGACGAAAATAAACTACCAAACGGACGCAAACCACTATCGCCTAACTCAACATTCCGAAGGCTAGCCGTTATCCCCGGTGCAGGGTTCTCAAGCTGGGAACAATGCCTAAACATGGACGTAAACGTAGACATACTCGTCTCAGGCGACCTCAAACACCACGAAGCTCTTGACGCAAAACACGCCGGCATTGCGCTCCTAGATATTGGACACGAATATGGCGAAATACCCTACCTATACCACCTGCAAAAGCTACTCGCCACAAAACTATCCCTGCCAAGTAGCGTCGTTGAAGAACAAACCATCTCCCAACGATAGCAACACCCTAAAACAAAATAACAAAAAATATACACTACATAAGAAATAAAAAAAAGATATACAAAAGACAAAGAGGTCGCTATGCACTTAGATATGGAAAACCTAGTAAAACTACAAAATTTAGACTCGGAAATCGCAAGTTTAGAAAAATTTGTCTCAGTCTCACCAAGTGATTTGATGGAAAAAGAAGCAAAACTAGAAGAACTACACAGTAGCCTGAACTCACTAAAAACACAACTGCAAGACGCAACAGACGAACTAACCACAGTGAAAACCGAACTCGACTCATCACAAACACTCTTCGAAGGTGCAGAAGTGAAAAAAGGGAACGTTCACAATAGCAAAGAATACGAAGCCGCACTCAAAGAGATAGACTACCTCAACACCACCATCGCAAACCTCGCCACACGCAAAAATGACCTCGAAAAAACTGTCAAAACTGTCACCGAAGAACTAAGCAGCTTCGATAACGAAAACGAAACACTACAAAAAGAAGTGGATACAGCACGAACCAGTTACGAAAAAAGCGTGAGCTCCTCACGAGACAAACTAAACAAACTACAAAAACAACGAGACCAACTTGCACCCGAAATACCCAAACCCATACTAAGCAAATACGCACGACTATTAAAAAAATTCCCCCTAGCCGTTGTACCACTAGAAGGGGAATTCTGCTCCGGATGCTCCATCCAACTCACACCACAATCGGTAGTAGAAGTGCGACGCGGAAATACCATAACCAAATGCCTCAACTGTGGATGCTACATCTACAGCATGCCCGATACATCAAAATAGGGGCATTCGTATTTTATGTCTACACAAGCAAACTTATTTGTAGTACAATGTTGCTTATGATTTATAGAGCACTCAAACTATTCGTCCTAGTCGGTGTATTGCTACCCCTAAGCACAATTACTATTACCTCGTGCGACAGGTTCTCCATACTCGACTACAAAATCGACCCCATTGACGAAAATAGCCTGATTTACATCTCCCCATACGTAAGCACCAATAACAGCATTATCGCAGGGAACGAACTGTTTATCCATGGCAAATACAACGAAGCCATCAAACTCTACGAAGAGGGGCTTGCCGACAACAGTGCCATTGCATACTACAATATGGGGCTCGTTTACTACCAATTAGGCGACCTGAGTAGTGCCAAAAGCTACTTTATGCGTGCCATGGAGGAGAACGTAACCCTCAGCGACGCAATCATAAACCTCGCAATCATTTACGCACAAGAGGGCGACTCCGAACGGGCAGAATTCTACCTCTCATACGTGAGCTCAAGCACGAGGAGTGCTAAAATATACACCACACTCGCCAACGTAGAATTCGCTCGGGGCAACCTAGGATCGGCAGCCTATCACTACGAAACAGCACTCGAAATTAGCCCCGACGCACCCTTTGTCCTCGTAAATTACGCGAGCTTCCTCATCAACACAGAACAAGTCGACGAAGGGATGAAAATACTCAGCAATATTCGTGAAGAAACATTCTACACTAGCTACAACAAAGCCCTCGGATCATACCTCCAAGGGGCATTCGACCAAGCAAACGAATACGCCATAAACGCATTCGACTACAAAGTAACATCCGTCTTCAGCTACGAACAACTAGCACAACTCTTCCAAAACCTCAAAAACTATAAACAAGAGTCTGTTGCGTATGAAAAAGTTGTGGATCTCCGTCCGAGCCTCATGAGTCGCTACAAGCTGGCTGAAGCCTACTACAGAAGCGAAAACTTTGCAGCATCACTTGCAGTCGTAGACAAGCTTTATAAAGATTACCCCGATAACGTTAACGTTGTTATTCTAAAATACAACAATATGCTTGCATTGTCTCAAATCTCCCAAGCCGAAGATCTCATCAACATCGCCTTCAGAACAACAGGGAGCGACAGACTCCTCTACTACATGGCTCTGCACCGCTACTACTACCGCACCGTATCCACCCCCATGAGCTACATTATCCCTTACATCAATCAGGATCGACACTCCGATTATGCCCTGCTTGCAAAAGTTGTGTACTACATCTCCCAGCAAGATTTTGCGAAGGCAGAGGAGGCCATCTCCCGAGTTCGATCGACCACCCTCAACGAATACAATATTTATAAGTCGTACCTTCTCATACGCAAGCACCAGTATGCCGAAGCGTTGGTTTACTCCCGTGCCATCGATGATTTTTCACCGGAGTATTTTTGGCACAACTTAATAGTATTTTGGGACTTGGGGCTAAAAGAGGACCTGTACGGACTACTCAACCGTTTCAGCGATAGTCGTGTTTTATTTTTACGCCTCCCCGATATCGACTTCTACATCGATCCGTCGCTCCTAGACATTGCGTACCGTTACCGCTTTGAAGGGGAGCCGTATCGCGTCGCCTTTAGCATGATGTACCCCTTGCTCATCTCCCCCGATATCATGCTCAGCTCCATGGTTGCCACCGAGCAACTCGCCTCCAGCGATTCTGGTATTGCTGACAAAAACATGAGCTCCTTCGGGTACGCGGAATCTCAACTCAGTGCCACAGGTAATCTTTCTGAGAGCATTCGCTTGAATAACGTTGGGGTACAGTATTTCCTTGCTTACGATTATCCCTCTGCTTTGAGAAGCTTTAAGCGTGCGATTGAGCTCACCCCATCACTGCCTTACACCCTTTACAACATAGGCTTGACCAACCATATCCTTGGTCACACCTACCAAGCCAAATACTACTACAATCTATCCGTTTACTACAACAAATACGTCCTACCATCTTACATCGGTCTCGGCGTATTGGAGCACGACTTCTACTCCCCCGCAGAGGGTCAACGCCTGTTCGACACAAGTGTTGCACTTTTCAGGGACTACATCGACCAAAATGGGATAAGATCACTCCCCGCAGAGCTAGCAGACAACGTTTTCCTAGCACTTCTTGCAGGCTCACGCTTCGACGAGATCTCCCCAGAAATTGCGACACTAGGGTACGAAAGCTCCTTCGCACGCGTAATCGAAACCATGGGACAGTACTACTCATCCGGACTCATAGAGCTCCTCTCGTCATCCAATATCATCAAAGAGGTGTACCGTGGCAAATCAACCATGTACACCTTGGCATTCTACTACGCTAGCTCCGACTACTCCCCACAAAGTAGTAACGATAGGCTTGTACGCATGCAGGAAAAATACATCCAGCAGAAGATGTTCAGGCACGTCGACGAACGATACTTCAACAGCTACGCCAACGACGTTGTTATACTGTTGGAGATGATGAACAACAACATCAACCTAAACAAACCCAACACAGCCTACGATTACATGAGCGTTGCCAGCAATATCGATCCCGACTCCCCCTACCTGTACCAGAGCATGTACTACTACTTTTTGTGGCAAAAAGACTACGTGAACGCAGAAGCCGCACGAGGCACATTTATGGAGCTAGTACGCACCAACAGTAGCATTGTCCCCGACAGATACATGGACTACTACGACATGCTCTATGCCTTGCACTCACGGGATATCGAACAGATAAACGACATATATTCCAACTACACAGCAAAATATGGTCGCGATCTGAGTGCTGACACTGTTCACGCTGCTTCGCTGCTCCTGTCGCTGGATGTGCGACAGTTTTTTGTGATGGTGGACGGGATGTACGGTCGGTATGGCGATGATATGGGGGAGAATGCTGCCCTACGTCTCACGTTTAAGTAGAAGCTCTTCCGTCTGCTACAACAAACGCTCGATGTTCGACGCACGACGCACGATGCACGATGCACGATGCACGATGCACGATGCACGATGCACGATGCACGATGCACGATGCACGATGCACGATGCACGATGCACGATGCACGATGCACGATGCACGATGCACGATGCACGATGCTCG
>CAMZNS010000042.1 GCA_947313855.1 uncultured Deferribacteraceae bacterium | reverse complement strand
CATCATCTTCCGACCGCCTCGAAGCTATTATTACTGGCGAGGTTGACGAAGGTAACTACCGCGTAGATGTTTCTGCTCAAGGTGGTCAGGGTGCTGTTTACAAGTCTCATATTATGCGTTTGTCTGCCGATCAGTTCGCTGGTGGGCTAACTCGTACTACCGCAGGAATGAACCTCGCCTATGCAGGAACACTAGCTAATCAGTCCTTCGGTACCCATGGCGATACATACCAGGTTACTGTAAGTGCATCGGCGACAGCTGGTAACGCAACGACGGTTGCAACATTCTTAGCAAAAGGGTCACACTCAAGTATGACGATGACTGGCTCAGCGGTTGTTACTGCTGATGTTTCTCGTTCCGGGTTTCTGGAAGTTACCGTGGCATCGTATATCGATCCTACTGCAGGGGCACTGCAGACCGTAACGGCTGTGGGTACAATCTCGTGGAGATTTACTGATGCGAAAACGGGTGAGGTTCAAGAGGGTGTAGTCAGTATTTCTGTTAGAGCTAGTGCAACTAGTGGTGGTACAGGATCTTCAAAAGCATCGATTCTAATCTCTGGTATCGGTACCGACTTTACTATCGATGCGGAAATCAGTACAGCTTCAAACAACACTACTGCACTTGGCTCTAAGATGCTTGTGATGATAACTGAGGATTCTGCTGGTACTGCCCTAGCTGATGGTGGTGGACTTGTTAAGTTGTCAGGTAATGGTACAGGTGCGCTGTACAACGGTACTACACCGATTCAGATTCAGTACGGTCCGGGAGAGCTTGCCATCGTGGACAATAACGACGGTAAAGTTGACTACACCGATGTGCAGATACACACTGTTTACATGAATGACTCTGATGGCTCCATCGAGACTGGTGCCTTCTTCTTGAAGTTTGCAGAAACAAGTGCAGGGCAAACAGTCGCAGGAACATCGGAGCTATTTGTTAATAGTGGCGGTGAAATTGCAACATCCACGGCTAAGCTGATGCAACTTGAGAGCTTTATCAACAGCGACGGCATAAACATCATGGACGAGCTTCAAAAGATTACCGTTTACGGTGCTGGTGCCGATAGCAAGGATGTTTTCCTTGAGGGTGGTTACACCATGCTCGACGTTGATGCAGCCCTAACTGCTGCGTTGATAGACGTTGGCTTGGGGGCAACCCTTGAAAGCACTGGTGGCGATGCGGCTGCTATGAACGAGATTAACGATAACCTAATTCGTTTCATCGACACACCAGGGGTTCCTAGTGTAGATAAAGTTGAGGGTACGTTGATTATGCAAACTGGTACCATTGGAGACGAGTCCCGTTTGTCCCTTGTTGGTGGCGAGAATATTATTAATGCATTCGGTTTGTCTCAGGTAATCGAGTCTCGCGAAGCGGTCATGGAAGTTCAGATTTACGAGGCTCACACCGGCTTGTTCCTTGGTTCAGAGCGTACGACCGAGTCCCGTGTTAACTCTCTATTGAATGGCGTGATGCTCGATATCGGTTCCACTGTTGGTACGAAAGCCCGTTGGGATGCAAACACTAGCACGGTTAAGTTCGACCCTGTTGGTGGCGTTGATACACAGTATCTCCACTTGGTTGACAACCGTACGGAGCTTCAGATTGGTGCAAACGCTGGTCAAACCATGAACGTTTCTGTTGCACAAATGGACGTAAAGGCTCTTCGCATCGATAACGCATACGTTTATGACAAAGTTGTTGCTGAGAAAGCTATTGTTAAGTTTGACAATGCACTCAACGATGTGAACAGTGCACGTGCTTCCATCGGAGCTCAGATGAGTCGCTTGCAGTACACAAGCACAAACTTGGATACCATGCGTGAGAACCTTGTTGCTGCGAATTCTCGTATGATCGATGCAGATATCGCTGCAGAGACCACTGAGTTTACTCGTAACCAAGTGTTGCAGCAGGCAGCTACGGCCATGCTTGCACAAGCAAAATCATTGCCTCAAGCCGCTTTGTCCCTGCTTCAGTAGTATGGGGCTGGGTATGAAAATTGAGGGGGGAGTTCACTAGCTTTAGTGTTCTCCTTTCCGTGTTATACGAAGAGGGGGTTGATCCTGTTTAGGAGGTTCGGCCCCCTTTTTGCGTGTATGATTACTGTTGCTGTTGCACATTGTTGCTATTGCTGTTACTGTTATTGGACTAGGTATTTTTTGAGGAGGGGTTATGATTTATGCAGTAACGTTGTCGCCAACCATGGATTGTTATATTCACACAGAATACATAAGTGTTGGCGGTATTAATAAAACCGTTGAAAAGGGGATTTTTCCTGGAGGGAAAGGGGTAAACTGCAGTCAGATGCTGACACGTATGGGGGTGGACAACATTGCCACAGGGTTTGTTGGCGGGGTAATGGCAGAAACGTTTATTCGTGCACTGGATGCCACGGGGGTAAAACATAACTTCATCGCTGTGGACAACAGTATGGTACGCCTCAATATTAAGGTACAGCATGGGGACGAATCTGGCGTAGGGGATGCTACCCTGGAAACAGACTTTAATCAGCAGTACAACAAGGTATTCTCCCATGATGAAATCACCCAAATTACGGACTACCTTGCTAGCATGCTCAACAGCGGCGATACGGTTATTTTGGCTGGATCAGCTCCTGTGGATCATCCGCAAATCTATGGGGAGATAATCGCGGGGATACGCTCGCACTCTACTTACCCTAATGGCAAAAATGTTTACTTCATTGTGGACACTTCGGGGGAGGCACTCAAGTATTCGCTGGAGGCAAAGCCTTTTCTGGTGAAGCCCAACAAGGAGGAGCTAGCTGAGTTGATGTTGTTGATTACGGGTGAGTCTGTGTCCTTGGAAACCGTGGAGGATGTTATTGCCTGTAGCAAGGAGCTTCAGCGTGCTGGTGCATTAAATGTTATCACCACCATGGGGGCGGAGGGGGCAGTACTTGTAGGTTTTCGTGGACGTGCAAGCTTCGCCCATCCTGCGGAGACCCATATTCCTGTTGTGAATACTGTTGGTGCGGGGGACTCTTTTGTTGCGGGGTTTGCTTTTTATGTGGATGCCTTTACGATGATGTTAAATGATGAGGCTCGACGTAATCTGTTTTCAGATGATGGTTCTTGGAGTACTCCTGTTCCTGAGGCTTTCCATGTTGGTGCCAGGTGGGGCTCGGCAACAGCACGCTCTATGGGCTTGGCAGATGGGAAGACGATTGGTGCCATGAAGATTAAGGTTTCGCAAGTTGATTAAATTGCTCGAAATAAGTAAATATATCAGACAACTGTATTAATATAACAAGAGGGGGACACATGAATAGTTTTGTGAGTAAAGGGTTGGTTAGCTTGGACATTCAATCTACAAACAAAGAGGGGATTATTTCTGAGATGGCTGAGATGCTTGTTGCTTCCGGGCGTTTGAATGTCACCGATAAGACACAGTTCGTGTCGGATATTATGGCACGGGAGGCGGAAGGATCTACGGATATTGGCGATGGTGTTGCTGTGCCCCATGCCATATCGTCGGTGGTGAAGGGAGCCTCTATCGTTGTTGGGGTGTGTCGCAACGGTGTGGACTACAGAAACGCAGGCGACACCGAAGACAGCGATCCTGTGCACTTACTCTGCATGATCGCACTCAATCCTAGCACCGGAACGGAACACTTAACACTACTCTCGAAAATAGCCACGGCAGTAATGGGGGATGACCACGAGGGTACAACTCTGTTGGAGCGGATTACCCGATGCAAAACAGAGGCTGAAGCGGCTACGATTATGAGCAGTATCTTAGATGGGGACGCCACCGTACCACCTGTGAATAGCAGTAGCAGTAGCAGTAGCAGTAGCAGTAGCAGTAGCAGTAGCAGTAGCACTGGTAGCACTGGTAGCACTTCTGAAGGTAGCGAGGCGACATCTTTGGGCAGCGACAAAAAGCTTATTCTGGCTGTAACGGCTTGCCCCACAGGCATTGCTCATACCTACATGGCGAAGGATGCCCTTATCAAGGCTGGTGCAAGTCTCGGAGTTGAGGTTCGAGTTGAGACCAACGGTGCCACTGGTGTGCAGAATCCCCTTACGTCGGAGGATATTCGTCGTGCTGATGCGATTATTATTGCGGCGGACAAGGCGGTTGACATGGCGAGGTTTGACGGTAAGCACGTTCTTCATAGGAGTGTTTCGGCAGGTGTCAAGCATGCTTCCGATCTTGTTCGTATTGCTGCGGCACAAAGTTACGAAGATGGTTGCGAGGTCTACAGCCATGCACACAAAGGGGGGGATTCCGGTAGTGCACAGAGCCTTTCTGCCAACAGCTCTGGTCGTATGCAACGTAAGATGAATATTTACAAGCACCTAATGAGTGGTGTGTCACACATGTTGCCATTTGTTATTGGTGGTGGTATTTTGATCGCCATGTCGTTCATGTTTGGGATAAACGCTTCAAGCCCTGATGATCCCACTTACAACGCTGTTGCGGCCATGCTTATGACTATTGGTGGAGCGGCATTCTTCTTCCTTGTGCCTATTTTGGCTGCCTACGTTGGCTTTAGTATTGCGGGGTTACCGGCGTTAATGCCTGCTATGGTTGGTGGTTACCTTGCGAGCAATGCTGGTGGTGGTTTCCTCGGCGGATTGGTTGCTGGTTTCATTGCTGGTCTTGTGATGCTGATTTTGGAGCGTGGTTTGCGTTGGATGCCCCCTGTGCTTGAAGCCCTGAAGCCCATACTAGTTTACCCTGTGTTGGGTTTGCTCATTGTTGGTGCCCTTGTGTTATCCATCTCCGAACCAATTGCAGCTGTTACCCTTGGTTTGCAGGGGTTCTTGGAGGGGATGAGTTCGGCAAACTTAATCCTACTCGGAGTGATACTCGGTGGTATGATGGCTGTTGATCTTGGTGGACCTGTGAATAAGGTTGCCTTTACGTTCGGGATCGCCGCAATCGAAGGGGGGAGCCTAGCACCCCATGCGGCCGTAATGGCTGGTGGGATGGTGCCACCCTTGGCAACGGCGTTTGCAACAACTCTTTTCCGAAGTAAGTTTACTGAAGAGGAACGGAAATCTGGGGGCGTCAACTATATCCTAGGTGCAACATTCATCACGGAGGGAGCGATACCGTTTGCCGCGGCAAATCCACTGTTTGTTCTGCCAACGTTTATTTTTGGATCAGCACTTGCAGGGGGACTGTCGATGCTCTTCAAAGCAACACTACCCGCACCCCATGGAGGTATTTTCGTAATACCACTTGTTCACAACCCCATACTTTATGTGGTTGCAATTGTGGGTTCATCGCTGATAACAGCCGTGATACTGGCATACGTTTACGGAATGGGCAAGAAAGATACACCATAGCGTGCAAGCAGAGTCTTGGACTAGGAAGGATGCGGAAGGTTACCCAAGGGGGGGCAAAGTGTTCCCCCCCTTAATTTGCGTAGGCTTGAACTGCAACAACCTAGCCCCCTAGCTAGCTACTTGTTGGCTTACTAGATACAGAGGGGGTGGATGCCTTGTGTGCAACCCAAAGTTTGTACACAGACCAAGCAAATACTGCCAAGGCAAAGGTAATCCCACCAACAACACTAACACCATAGGGCAACCTAAACCCCTCGGGGGCAACGAGCAGGTAGGTTATTGATACTGATGTCAAAAATGTTGCAGGGATAGCCGCAACCAAAAAATAACGGTAGTTGTGGCGGATGAGGTAAGCAGTACCCAACCACAGGGTGATGGCCGCCAAGGTTTGGTTCGACCATGTGAAGTAACGCCACAAAACGTTGAAGTCGATGAAATACAGTGCGAAACCGGTTGCAAACAGTGGCACAGCAAGCATCAATCGACTCTTGATAGTTACCTGACTAATCTTGAAGATATCTGCCAAAGTCAGGCGTAAAACGCGGTAGCAAGTATCCCCTGACGTAATGGGAGCGATAACCACACCTAAGATAACCATCCATGTACCGATGGCACCAAGGAGTGTTATTGACATGGTTTTAATAATCTCAGGCTGTGTACCAGCCTCGCCAGCTGCTTCGTACGAACCGAAAAAAGCAATGGTGCCAGCCGCCCAAACCATAGCAATCATCGCCTCCAAAATCATGGCACCGTAGAACGCTTTGCGAAGCTGAAGCTCGTTACGAACACAGCGTGCCATCATGGGGGACTGAGTGGCATGGAAACCACTAACAGCACCACAAGAGATAGTTACAAAAAGGAATGGGAATATTGCCAAACCAGCAGGGTGCATGCTACTAAATACGCTGCCCGTGGGGATACTGTAGCCGCCAAGGGTCAAACTAGCAATAATTAGTACTGCCATCACCAACAGCAACAATCCGAAAAATGGGTACGCCCTGCCAATAATTTTGTTAATGGGCAACATGGTCGCAATGAAATAGTAGACGATAACGATAATGAATAAAGTAAACGCAGAAATACCGGTGTAGGACGACAAAATATCGGCTGGACCGCGGGAAAACACAACTGCCAAAAGCATCAACAAAAGGATACTAAAACCACGCATTAACAGTAACGCGGAACCACCCATATATTTGCCAACAAGCTCACCGATGGTACGACCGTTGTTGCGTGTGGAGATTGTGCCACTAATGAAATCGTGGACGCCACCAATGAGTACCGCACCCAATGCTATCCATAAGAAAGCTGCTGGCCCGAAAAGTATCCCTGCAATGGGACCGTAGATTGGACCTAAACCTGCAATATTCAGCAGTTGGATGAGGGTTATTTTCCACAGGGGCATGTCGACGTAGTCGACGCCATCGCGATTTTTGTCCAGTGCTGTGGGGTTGGTGTTGTCCACCTTGAATATGTGTTCGATGAATTTCCCGTAGGTGAAGTAACCGATTATTAGAAATGCGATACCTAGCCAAAAGTATAACATAGTATAAAGACCTCCAAGTAGTTGTAGTATTTAAAGACAAAATTTATGGTAGCGTATTGTGAGGATTGAGTCAATGACACTTTTGTGGGGGCGGGAAGGAAAAATTGTGCAGTAGACGTTTTTTCACTTGACTAAACGCGGAATCGGTGCTAAAGTAGCAAACGTTGGCACTACCTAACCGAATACCGAGGTGATTACAAACGGGAACTACGCTTGTATTTCACACTCAAACATTGTGCCAAACAACGGTTACTCAGTTACTGAGATTGCTGGGGTGTAGCCAAGCTGGCAAGGCAGTGGGTTTTGGTCCCATGATCGGAGGTTCGAATCCTTCCACCCCAATATTTCTACCACAATATTTCTACCACAATATTTCTACCACCGTCACCCACAACACCCAACCACCCACCGTCACCAACACCACCACCCACAACACCCACCAACACCACCACCCACAACACCCAACCACCCACCGTCACCAACACCACCGCCCACAACACCCAACCACCCACCGTCACCAACACCACCACCCACAACACCCACAACACCCACAACACCCACCAACACCCAACCCGCCAATGTCGAAAAAACCCCTTCACACTTTTACCCCTTCACAAGGTTGCAGGGGTGTGCTAAACTACAACCAGCGTTAATAAGTGGAGGGGGGATGAGGATTGGAATCTTTGGCGGGGCGTTCGACCCGTTTCATCGCGGTCATTACGAAATAATACGTGCTGTACAGGCTTATTCCAACCCCAACCCTAACCCTGACCCTAACCTCATCCCTAACCCCAGCCTCATCCCTGACCCTAACCCCAACCCCAACCAAACCCATGGCAACCGACTCTTGCACAAGCTGCTAATTGTGCCATCATACATATCCCCCCACAACGAGAAGGGTGCCATGACACCCATGGAGATACGGCTCCCCATTATCGCAAAGTCCATCGAGCCGTTCGGAGATTTCTGCCACGTGGACACCCTTGAAATGGATATTCGTGGTGCGACCGATGCCCCTGCAACCACCGCAACTGCAACCACCGCAACCGACGCAACTGCAACCACCGCAACCGACGCAACCACCGCAACTGCAACCGACGAGCCGAGCTACACCTACCACACCCTTGTTGCACTACGCAACCGTTACCCCGCCAACCACCACCTCTACTTCATATGTGGGGCAGATGCCTTGGCTTCGGTGCGATCGTGGTATCGGTATGGCGATCTGTTCCGTTTGGCGACGTTTGTTGTTGTGCCACGTGAGGGTGTCGATACTGTTGCGGTGGTTGACGATCTTCGTCGGGAGTTCGGTGATGATTCCGTCCTGATTGTGCCGATGTCTACGGTGGATGTGTCGAGTACGGCGGTGCGTATGGCGTGTTCCGCCGATGACCATGCTAGCAACGAGCACACACCTCTGGAAGGGATGCTGTCTGAGGGTATGGTTGACAGTGTGCGTAAAATATATTGCAGTGATGGTGTGAAGTCTGTTATAATTCGGGAGAATGAAAGTTAGCTTAGACGAGGAGACTTACAATAGTATGACCACAAGTATGATTACTGGGATGACCACAAAAGAGAAGGCATTACACATAATAAAATTACTAGACGACAAAAAAGGGGACAACCTAAGACTAATCGATGTTCGAAGCATTACCTCCCTCACCGATTACATGATCTTCTGCACGGGAAACTCGCAAACACACGTGAACTCCTTGGCCGAATACACTGCCGACGAAATGAAAAAAGGGGGGAACCCTGCAACACACATGGACGGCTTCCGAACAACAAAATGGGTCATCCTCGATTACGTGGACATCATGGTGCACGTTATGGGCAGAGATGAGCGACTCTTCTACAACATCGAAGACATGTGGGGCATGGGGACGGATATCCCTTTCAAAAATCATGTGGGCGAACAGGACGAACAGGGTAAATAAGGGGATGACAAACGCAAAACCAACGCCACAAAGACTGCACGATGAGCTTGAATATGGGGCGTAACACTAGCGAATCTGAACCAAAAATCACAATAGCCCTAATTGAACCATGCATACCACAAAATACGGGGAATATCGCTCGACTAACTGTGGCAACGAAGGCACGACTACTGCTAGTCGGAAAACTAGGGTTCTCGCTGAGCGACAAATACCTGAAACGTGCCGGTATGGACTACTGGCAATACGTCGACTACAGTTGCATTACCATGGAAGAGTTTGAAGCACAATACTGGAACACAAACACAAACACAAACACAGCAGCAAACGTAAACACAGCAGCAAACGCAAACACAACCATGAACGCCACTGCAGTATCGTTCCTCAGCACCCACGCAACAAAACCATACACCGAAATACCACACAGCAACAATCACCTACTTGTTTTCGGCAACGAAACGCACGGTCTACCATCAAACTGGTACGATGCCATACAATCTGCCGACCAAGGATACCGTATCCCCATGGCGTCCAACTGTCGCTCCCTCAACCTGTCAAGCTCCGCAGCAATCATCGCCTACCACATACTCAGCCGTAACCACTTCAAAGACTTAGCCTAACAGCAAAACAAAAGATACATCAATACGCAACAGAGTAAAAATTTATGAATATAAATAACACGCAGAAACAAGAAGGACATAAGCCTACCACCATGGACACCATTTACATCGACTCCATGGACGTGGGGCAGATGATCGATCTCATGAACACCATGGGGGAGAAACCATACCGTGGTCGACAGCTTTACGAATGGGTACACAGCAAAGGTGCACGTAGCATCGACGAAATGACGAACCTAGCACTACCATTGCGGGAAAAGCTGCAAGGGGTGGCAACATTTACAACATTGAATGAGGTATCACGACTCACCAGCAAAATTGATGGCACAACAAAGTTTTTGTTCGAGCTGAAAGACGGACTGCAAGTTGAAGCAGTCATGCTGTCCGACAAAGGTCGACTTACAGCATGTGTGTCCTGTCAGGTGGGGTGTCGAATGGGTTGCACGTTTTGCGAAACAGCCAAAATGGGACTAAGACGTAACCTTACTGCGGGGGAGATGATTCAACAGGTAAGGTGCTTGCAACAGTTTGCACAGGAAAACACAACCGACAAACTCAGCAACATCGTGTTCATGGGGATGGGCGAACCGCTAGACAACGTTGTAGCACTAAAAACAGCTCTGACTGTGCTGGTTGATCCCAAGGCGTACAACTTCTCCCACAGAAAAATTACCGTGTCCACAAGCGGAATCGTGAGCAAAATCGATACCCTCATGGAGCTAGAATTTCCACCAACATTGGCTGTCTCTCTGCACGCCACCAACGATAGGGTTCGATCGCAAATTATGCCCATCAACAAGGCTTTCCCACTGGAAAAACTTATCAGCAAGCTGGCGGAGATAACAAGGGGCAAAAGGGTGCGTGTTACCCTGGAATATATCATGCTCAAAGGTGTAAACGACTCCATGGAGGATGCAAAAGAATTGGCGAAAATTGCACACCGCATGACATGCAAAATTAATCTTATCCCTTACAACGCAGGGTCATCGGAGTTTGATCCCACAGAGAACCATCGTATTTTGGAGTTCCAGAAGTACTTGATGAATAAAGGGTTCAAGGTGTTTATACGCAAAAGCTTGGGGCAAGATATTATGGGTGCATGTGGTCAGCTTTATGCTGAGCACAACAAAGGTGTGTCCGAGTAGGTGTTTTGTTTTGCGAGGAACGCCCGACGCACCGACGTAACACACGCGACGCACCGACGTAACGCCACGCCACGCCACGCCACACACGCGACGCACCGACGTAACACACGCGACGCACCGACGTAACACACGCGACGCACCGACGTAACGCCACGCCACGTGCCCGAGAAGCATGGGCATGGGCGTGTTCCCCGTGACCGTGCTCCCCGTGACCGTGCTCCCCGCAACCACGTTCGTGACCTTAGATGGGGCGGTTTTCAAGCTTGATAAACGATCCTAAACCATTATCCAACATCTCGCTCCATATTTTATCCACGCTAGCAACAGTTTGCTCATCCATGGAGATAGGGTCAGGCCATGCTCTTGTGTGCCCTTCGGATTCCCACTTAACTGTGGCGTCGATCCCGATTTTGCCCCCCCACAGTGGCATGGGTGAGCTATGATCTAAGGCATCCAGTGGACCTTCGAGGATAACGGTGTCCCGTTTCCAGTCCACATTATTGCTCATTCGCCAGAGTACCTCTGATGTGTTTGTCACGTCAACATTAGCGTCAACGATAACAATCATTTTGGTAAACATCAGTTGTCCGAGCCCCCATATTGAGGTCATGACTTTTTTGGCTTGCATGGGGTATTTTTTGTCGATGGAGACGAACAGCATATTGTGGAACGTACCCTCCATCGGTGCGTACAGGTTGACTACTTCGGAGAGTTGTGTTTTGATGAGGGGTAGGAAGATGGTGGTTGTGGCAAGCCCCATGAACGAGTCTTCCATGGGTGGTTTCCCCACAACAATTGTTTGGTAGATAGGGTTTTTTCGCATGGTTACACATGTGATGGTGAAAACGGGGTATTGGTCGGCAAGGGAGTAGTAGCCTGTGTGGTCGCCAAACGGTCCTTCGGTGGTTTCGCTACCGATGTCGACGTACCCTTCGAGAACGATCTGGCTTTCGGCGGGGACATAAATATCGTTTGTGATAGATTTCACTACTTCCACAGGTTTGTTGCGTAGAAATCCTGCGAGTAGCATTTCGTTGATGCCGTCGGGTAGTGGTGCGGTTGCGGAGTAGGTGACCACAGGTTCGGCACCGATTGCGACGGACACGTAGAGTTTGTCGAGTCCCATCTCTTTTGCTTTTTGGAAGTGTTGTGCCCCACCATGGTGTTTGTGCCAATGCATTCCGGTGGTATTTTTGGAGAATTCTTGCATGCGGTACATGCCACAGTTGCTTACGCCTGTTTCGGGGTCTTCCGTGAAGACACATGGCAGTGTGATGAATCGTCCGCCATCGTCTGGCCAGCATTTGAGTATGGGTAGTTTTGTGATATCGATGTCGTCGCCACGAATAATGGTGTGTTGGCAAGGTGCGGATTTCACTTTTTTGGGGAAGATGGCACCGAGTTCGGCGAGCATGGGTAGCATTTTCACTTTGCCCCAAGCACCTTCAGGTGGACGCATGTCGATGAGTTTGCTGAGTCGTTTGGAGACTTGGTCAAGGGGTGCTTCTAGGGCGAGTTCCATGCGTTTGATGGATCCTAGAGCGTTGATGAGCACAGGGTATTCGCTATTTTTCACGTTGGTGAAGAGTAGGGCGGGGCCATCGTGTTTGCAGACACGGTCGGTGATTTCGGTAATTTCTAGGTTGGCGTCAACAGGTGTGTCCACCACCATGAGTTCGTTGTTTTTTTTGAGTAGGGTAATGAATTCGTTCAAGTTTGATAAAGACATAGTTATCTCCTTTTTAATATTAGTAATGTATTTCGGTTATTTTTTCTTTTTGGTGCGTAAGAGTAGTGGTGTGTTGTCTTGTAGGTCGGAGATAACGCCACGTATTCCGTAAGTTGGTCTTCTTGTGTTGTCGGAGTAGGTTGCTTTGCCACGGTATGAGATTGCGATTTGGGTGTTATTGCTTAGGAACGATCCCCCGCGGAATCCCCTCGATCCTGAGTAAACATTTTCGTTGTAGCCCCATGAGTCGACGTTGTGTTGAGCTGATTCGATTGTTCCGTCACCGTGTTCGCCTGTGTAAGCACGTCCTTTGATTGTTCCTAGTGTGATGACAGGTTCTTCGAGGCTTCCGGCGAGTTCGAATACGTAATAGTATGAGACACCGCTGGAGCTTCGATTGACGAGGAATTCTTGTCGTATGGTTTCTTCGTTTATCCCTTGGGAGACAACGGCACCGATGGCACTGTTGAAGTTTGCGTTACCGCCGGTGTTGAGTGTTTCGACGCCTATGTTGCTGACTGAGCCGCTGATTGTTTCGGCTGTTGCTGTACCCCAAGGGTATCCTTCGGGGACAGGTTTGCGTGATCCACGTGCTGCTTTTTCATATTCTAGTTCGGTCATGGGTCTGAGTCCTGCCCAATCGAGGTAAGCTAGTGTATCCATCCACGACACCCATCCCACGGGGATATTTGGTGCTAGGGTGTAGAATCCTGTACGACCTTCGTGTATGTTGTAGCCGTACTGTCCTGTGCGTGAGAGCATGTATGTTGTGGGGAGTTTTGTGCGAGCGTTTGCCCTTGTTAGGGTGTTGAGGAAGTCGACGTAGTCTTGCTGGTTGAGTTCGTACTTCATGATGTAGAATGGTGCGTACCCTGTGGGGTATTGTGGGTTGAGTGTTTCGTGTGTGTTGTCCCAAGCGAAGGGGTAGTTGAAGCCGTCTAGTCGTAGTCGCACCCTTTTGGAGTTGAGTTTGTTGTCCCGTGATCCGATGAGGATGGGTTGGTCGGTAACGGTGTAAGTGGAGTTGATGTTGTTGCCGCGGAAAAAGGTGCCCATGGAGGCGGTGTCACCAACTTCGAACTCGCCTTCGGGGATATGAACCATTTCGATGGCGTATGAGGTTAGGTTTGACACGGGTATGACAGTCTTGGGGGGGAGGTCGAAGGTAACACGGGCTTGCAGGTTGGTGTTGCCGATGGAGTTTAGTTTCGGCTCGATGATAAAACCCGCACCGTTTGACGCAACGATGCAGTCGGATGTTTGACCGGAGCACTCCACACTTTTTATTTTGATGTGTGGGTAGTCGGCTGTACCGCGACGTTCCTTGAAAAACACCCACACAGCGTCATTGTTTATCTCTGTACGCCAGTGGTTCTCCCATGAAACTTGGACGAAAACGTCGGCACTAGCAGTACCGCTAAGTGTATGTCGTACCCCTTTGCCTAAGGTTATGGCGGGGATGAGGATGGCGATAGTTGCGATAGTTGCGATGGTTGCGATGGTTGCGATGGTTGTGAGGGCGGGCAGTGTCCTTACGGGGCGTACACGTAACAGTACACGTAGCAGTGCACGTAGCAGTGCATGGGGTTGTAGATGGGTGTGACGCAATTTGAGTATGTTCATAGGGCAACCATGTAACTCCTGCCAGAGATATGCGAAGGTGGTTGGTGTTTTGTGTGGGTAGTTAAGTAATTGACAAAGAGCGACCAACGTAGTATAGTTTGCTTAGGGTAGTATAAGTTATTTATTATGACATGTCAAACACTGTTGCCTCACACCCCGCCCACACCCCGCCCACACCACAATAACACCATGGCTGAGTGTGCGGTGCTTGTGTATGGGTATTCTGGACAGAGCTATTTTTTGGACTTGGAGCATTCATAATTATGAAAACAATTAGCATTCTCCCCGCCATTTTCGGTCTTTTATTACTAGTTTTTGTTGTGTTGGCAATGCTGGTGTACGCCAACTACATCGGGTTTGGGGAGTACCAACAATACAGCCAAATAATAAACTTTGCCGCCATCGCTGGAGTTATGATTGTCATCATCAGAATAGGCAGTGTGGTTGCCTCACTCTCATCAAACAAAACCAAAAAAAACTCCCCCGAATCGCAAAATGCACAAAAAGTGTACAACCTAGAACGTGACCTCGCACAGTCATCGCAAGATTATCACAGGATCATGGCGAACGCCGAGGACTACCACATAATAACCGGTCGCAGGGGGGGCAAAAAACAGCACTCCAAAAACCACATGGAACAACTAAAAGAGAGATCCATGTTTGACGATACCGCTTCAGAAGATCTGGACTAACCAACACATAATTCACACATACAAAGTATTAATTTTTTAGGAGTTTATTTTGAGCAATAATATTTTTGAAGTACGAGTGCTAAATCCCAACGGAATGCATGCAAGACCCGCTAAGAGTCTTGTTACCGTCATAAAAGAGGTTGGCGGAGTAATCAAACTTCGCAACGCAACTAAAGACAGCAAATGGGTTGTCGGCAAATCCATGACCGGAATACTTGCCATAGGATTGCAACATGGTGATATGCTGGAAGTAATGGTGGAGGAGGGCGACTTCAATGCCGCTCAAAACCAAATCACCACTGCCGTTAAAGAGGGGCTAGGGGAGACACCACTCCCCTACCTCGAAGACAACGAAGACGCAGACAGTAGCAACAGCAACGAAACTAGTGGGGACGCACAAGGCTACAACCTCGCCCCCGATGGGGTGGCAATAGAGCTGGACAAGCCAACAGAGCCATTTACATGCGTTGGTGTTGCCCCCGGTATCGGAATAGGTCCTGTCTTCAAAGTTGAACGCCTCAAAATCGAATACATCGACACCATCGGGAAGGCAAACTCAACAGAGGAGAGCGAAATAACAGCCCTTGTCAATGCCATCGGTAACGCACGAAGCATTATCCTGGCAAAAAAAGAGCGACTCGATCACCTGCCTGGTGGGGAATCCGCAATCATGGAGGCACATCTGGACATTGCCGACGATCCTGATATTTACGACACCGTTGTTGCCGAAATACGCAAGGGGTTCACAGCAGCACACGCTTGGGATACCGACATGCAGAAGCGTGCCAATGAGCAAGCTGCCTCCGATGACCCCATGCTTGCTGAGCGTGCAGCGGATATTCGCGACGTTGGATACCAAGTGCTAAGCATTCTCACCGGTAACGAAAAATCGGTGCAAGAACCTGACGAACCATACATACTCGTAACCAAAGAGCTCGGACCCGCCGATGCCGCAACCCTCGATCCTGAACGCGTAATGGGTATCTGCACCCTACTCGGGGGAACAACATCGCACAGCTTCATCCTAGCAAGAGCACTAGGCATTCCTGCAATAACAAACGCTCACAACGGAATCATGAAAGCCGATAACGGCGAAATGTTTATCATCGACGGTAAGTCGGGCACGGGAACACTTAACCCAACTGAAGAAGAACTCGTATTCGCCAAAGAACGACAAGAACGCCTACGTAAAGCACAAGAACTATCGTGGGACAAACGACACGAAACAGCCATAACACTAGACGGCATCGAAGTGGAAGTTGCAGGGAATATTGCCGGTGCAGACGAAGTGCCCGACCTACTCGAAAGTGGTGCCATGGGGGTGGGGCTCATGCGTACAGAGATGTACTTCATGGGGCTCGCATCGGCACCAACATACGAAGAGCAGGTTGAAGCCTACTCAAGTGTTGTAAAACAGCTCAAAGGGCTACCACTAGTCGCTCGACTACTGGATGTTGGTGGCGACAAACCGATCCGATACCTGTACTCCACCAAAGAGGACAACCCGTTCTTGGGAATACGTGGCATACGACTACTACTGCGTCGCCCACAAATATTGCGTGATCAGTTGGGAGCACTAATCGCCGCATCTATCCATGGACCTGTGCGAATAATGGTGCCGATGATTGCTGATATCGAGGAGGTACGTGCTGTTCGAGCAATCTACGACGACCTGTGCACAACCATCAAACACGGCGACGACCTGCAGTTTGGTACCATGGTCGAAGTGCCGTCAGCTGCTGTCCTCGCCCATGTTATCGCCAAAGAGGTGGACTTCCTCTCAATAGGAACAAACGACTTAGCACAGTACACTTTAGCCGCTGATCGTGGACACGCCGAAATATCATGCATGGCAGATCCCCTACACCCCGCTGTAATCAATCTTATCAGCATGGTGTGCAAGGCTGGCAAAGAGCATGGTGCTTGGGTCGGTATCTGTGGCGAACTAGGTGCCGATGAAGACGCAACAGCAATACTCATCGGACTCGGTGTCACTGAGCTCAGCATGAACAAAAAACGTGTACCATTCATTAAAGAGCGTGTACGCTGTCTGAGCATGTCGGAGGCACAAACACTTGCCCTTAAGGCGTTAGAACAGAGCACTGCCGCAGAGGTTCGCAAACTTAGCCAATCCATGTAACCATCCCCCGTTGCGGGGCATGGTCGCGGGGGGCATGGTGGTGTGTGGCATGGTCGTGTGTGGCATGGTGGTGTGTGGCATGGTCGTGCGGGGCATGGTCGTGCGGGGCATGGTCGTGCGGGGCTGCTAAGAGTGGCTCCCCCCCCCACACACTCTCGCAGAGCAGTACACCTGTGACGCGTCAAATCCTGAAACAACATCGCCACCCTAGGCGTAAACAAAGACATAAACACAAACATATTATCATGTGCAAAAGCACGCATATCGCTGAGCGAAATTGCTGCAAGAGATAAACAGTAACGGAGGATCAATGGAACATATTATTCTCATGGGTGCATACTCCTCAGACTCCTCGCCTGTTCTAAAAGCCTTTAGTCACCTAAAAACATACGCACAAGAGAACGGAATACTCGCTGGATACGAGCTCTACCACGGTGAAGGGTTGGTTGAAGGGGGGATTACCGATTACCACACGGGGCAAGCCCAAAAAGTTATCGTTGTTGCCGACACCCACATTACGCTACAGCAGGTTGCCCCCCTAAGTGCGGTATACATACCTGCAGGCGAGTTCATGGAGCACACAGAACGTTTCATGCAGTCGGTATTTATCGTCGACGAGGGGGATTGCAGGGCGGGGGAGGGCACTACTGTTGCCGAGAGCAACTCTCTGCTCATTGATGAAGCCTCAGGTGGCACCATTAGTCAACGCAAACCGGTGACAGCAATAAACATCAGCATCGATTGTGGCACTACCTCACAGGGGAACCCCTTCGAGACCGCCGATAAACTCTACGAACTCCTGGGGCGGACAACAAACACTTGGGCAACATACGACTTCAACATGTCACTGCTCTACAAAGGGACGACACTAACGCACCACCTTTGTGGCAAACCCCATGACGATGACACAGAGGTGCTCGAGCGGAAGGGTAGTCTTAACATTGTTGTGCCTGGCAAGGAGGTGGTTCGGCGTAATTACAGTGGCAAAAATGTATACGTTGCAACTCGCAGGGAGATTTCGTCTAGTAGTTTGTCGGAAAGCTTTTGGGACAAGGCGTACGATAAGTCGGAACACATTGTTGGGTTCGCCACTACCATGGAGTACGACGTACGGTACTGCGATCTTTATCCCCCTGTAGGTGTAACGCTTTACAACAAAATCGCTCGTGCGTTGGAGAACATATTCCCCCTACTACTCCTCAGCTTTCTTTTTATAACCATCATCCCCATTCTCCCAAACTGGATCCTCGCCTACATATCCAACATAGGGTTCAGTACTGATACAGCATTACTGGCTATGGGTATTTTCGGCGTAGTTATGGCTGTTATGTCGGTACTCCTTAGCTACACAATAGCAGGTCGTTATGCGTTGGCATCTGCTGTTATGGCAGTAATCATCTCCTACAGTAGCGGTTCCTACGTGAGTCTCCTCATCGGCGGTACTTTTGCTGGGTATGCAACCCTTATGCTGTTTTATGCTGTGAACCGTGTGGTATCACAATCTTACGAGCTTTACGCCATGTTCCTTGTGCCCCTTATAAGCACGATAGTTACGGCGGTTGTTCTTTATGCCTTCAATGCCATGTTAACGCCACACATTCTCTACTTCGAGGGTGCATTCATCATGGACTTAGGGTATTGGGGTGTGCTGTTCCTAACTCTGCTTCTCACCCTTTTGGTTGGCTCAGACTACGGCGGTGTTGTTAGCAAGATGGGTCTACTTTTCGCCGTTATGGTCGCGGTAGTTACAGGGTTTCCCCCCCAATCTCAGCTATTGTTAGCCTCAGTTTTAGCTGCTAGTGTGGTGCCCTCTGTTGGCGTATTCCTATCCACCCTGATGTTTCGCAAGGTTTACAACGCCCAAGAGAGGCGTTTAGGCAGACATGCTTTCATTTTGGGGATGTTGTTTATCAATGAAGGTGCAGGGTATTTTGCGTTAGGTAATCGTCGTAATGTGTTGCCCATATTTGCATTGTCATCCATGGGGGCGGGCTTGCTAACGTTCCTTTTTGGCATCAAAACACCATTTGTTTACGGGGGAGCCTTGCCTTTAGCATTCGATGGAGTTAGTCGCCCTTTAATTTACATCGGCATTATTTTGGCAATGTCGATTTTTGTTGCCATCCCCATGGCACTGCTGTACAGGCGTCACAAGTCTTAATCTGCCAAGAGCAAAAGTTATGGAACAACATGGAGTGTTAATGGATCGTGTTTGAGTCAAAAAGTGCTGAGATTAGTGTTTGCGGTGTACGGAGTGCGAGAGTTATCTACGCCACGGCTTCAAAGATTATTCTTATCCCGACTATTCTTCTTGCGATGCTCACCACACCGCACAACAGCTATGGTAAAGGGGTTTGGGTGTTTGATCCGTCCATTATTTTCGGTTACTCGTTCGGTCTATCCACCATATCCCCCGCCCCGTCAACGCCTATTTCAGGCACCAAGACACTTATCATTAACGGGCTACCCATCCCCCCAGGTTTGCACTTGCAGAGTTTTGTTCAGTATCGGTTCAATCGAGTTTTAGGGTTTGGTCTAGATTTCGGACGGTACTCCTCAGGAACACTTCGACTAACATCCACGGATAGCTCCGGCGTTACAAACAATCTTCTATTCATCGAAACGTTTACCAACTTCGAAGGGTACATGTACGGTTATCTACCTTTAAGCAGCAACATAGACTTTTTCAGTGCCCTCGGTGTGGGGTTTATCGTCCCCGACTTAACCGTATACCTAGTAAACGACGACTTCACAGAGTTTATATTTGATGCCCCCCTTGTTTCCTCAACCAAAGACGAAGTAGGGCTTATCTTCAAAACAGGGGTGGATGTGGAGATAGTAACAAACACCTACCTAACAGGGTATGTGAAGATCTTCCATGACCTTAAAATGGACATTATTGTTGCAACTGAACCGGTGGATCTGAAAGGATCCGGTATTGTCGCCTTCGGTATGGGGGGGATGTTTAAATTCTAGCCTGATCAGCCACACCACGAACTCTTAGACGGAGACGAAAATTGAATTTTACAAATATGATTAAATGTTGTAGAATGATATACAGAGTAAGCAGTAAGTAATAAATAACAGGGCTCGGGAATACAGCATGGGCAATATCTCAAAAATAAACAGAGCACTAACAATAGAAGTGCAGGTTATAGCAGACAGCATCAACGAAACCGGAAACAGAATCACAACATTCCAACTACGCTACCCCAGATTCATCCACTCCGAATTCATGACACACCGAATGTTCTCACGAAACGCCTCCAGCAGTAGAGCCATACCCATCGAACGCGTAATCGAAAATGTGAAAAACAACCCCGCAACACCTCTAGCTTGGGGCAAAAATCGCACAGGGATGCAGTCCACCGAAACACTAACAGGAAACAACGCCACCAAAGCCGACACAGCATGGTGGCAAGCAGCCATAAGTGCGGCAAACCACGCCAACGATATGCTAGAAATAGGCGTGCACAAACAGTTTACAAACAGACTACTCGAACCGTTCCAATTTATGCACGTTGTCTGCTCCGCCACCGAATACGACAACTTCTTCAACCTGCGTATACACAAAGACGCACAACCCGAAATACGAAAACTCGCTACCATGATGCACCAAGCAAGGACAGAGAGTAACCCCGAAAAACTACTCCCAGGGGAATGGCACACGCCATACGTTGCACACAAAAGACAAAAAGACGGAACACTCTCCTACGGCGATGATGGCGAATTTGGCAACAATCACGAACTAGCACTACAGGTCTCAGCAAGCTGCTGTGCTCAAATCAGCTACCGTAACATGGACACTTCCATCGACAAAGCAAAAAAAATATTCCACCACCTTATCAACTCACAACCCATGCACGCCTCACCCATAGAACACCAAGCAACACCCATGGCAAACACACACATCAACACAGTGGCAGAGATAGGCAACGACAACAACAAAGGTGCAACTCATGCCGATGGAGCAGGCAACCTGTGGTCAGCAAACTACAAAGGGTTTATCCAATACCGACAACTCTTCGACGGACACACATGCCAGTCCTACACACCAAACGACTAAACTAACAGAAACGGTAAGTAACAAATAAATAAAATAATCGAGGTACAACTATGAGCAACACTTTCAACATAATACAGGGGGGGATGGGTGCAGATGTTTCATCTTGGAAACTAGCCCGTGCTGTCTCCATTGAGGGGCAGTTAGGAGTGATATCATCCACCGCCATCGACCACGTCTTGGTACACAGACTGCAAAGGGGCTGCAAAAACTACCACAGTGCCGTACTAGCATTCCCCAACAAAGAGGTCTCGCAACGAATACTCGACAAATACTACGTTGAAGGTGGCATCCCCGCAACCTCAGTAGTAAAACGCATACCCATGTCCGCCGTATCCATGAGCACCGAACTACTCGAACTCATCGTTGTCAGCAACTTCGCCACCGTTTACCTCGCCAAACAAGGACACAACAACCCTGTTGGCATCAACCTACTCACCAAAATACCCATCCCAATACTACCCAGCCTGTACGGTGCCATGATCGCCGACGTTGACGTCGTTATCATGGGTGCGGGTATCCCTTACGAAATCCCTGCCATACTCGACAAACTCTCCGTTTTGGAAAAAGTTGAGATGAACATACACGTGGTCGGATCGGATAGCAGCGACAACTTCAAAAGCCACTTCAATCCCCAAGATATCCCCGTGGAAAACCTCTCCCTACAACGACCCGACTTCTACCCCATCGTGAGCTCCGATATCCTCGCCGTCTCCCTGTTGAAACGTGCGAAAGGATCGTCCATCGAAGGGTTTATCGTTGAAAACCACAGTGCCGGCGGACATAATGCCCCACCACGAGGACGTTACGAAATGAACGACGACGGCGAACCTATCTACGGCGACAGGGATGCCATCAACATCTCACGCATTCGCGACCTCGGCAAACCGTTCTACATGGCAGGGGGTTACGGCTCGGAAGGGTGTGTGGACGAAGCCCTCAGCCTCGGTGCAGCAGGGGTGCAGGTGGGAACACTATTCGCATTCTCCAGCGACTCAGGCTTCACAGACGAAATCAAG
>CAMZNS010000041.1 GCA_947313855.1 uncultured Deferribacteraceae bacterium | reverse complement strand
CCCTCGTTGAGCTCGGGGAAAAGTAGCCCGCGATCGCCAGCAAATCCACAGCAGTCGGTATGAAGGGGTGCTACAACCTCTGTGGCACAACGACTTGCTAGCTGTTTTAGTTTGCTATCAAGCCCCATCTTTTTGTTGGTGCAGGTGCTGTGTACCGCCACCTTTCTGCTTACAGGTGTGAATGTTAGTTTGTCTTGCAGGTGATCCACAACAAATCTTACAGGTTCGTATATGTCCAGCTTGTCGGTCATGTTCTCCACCATATTGTAGGTGCATGGTGATGTGTCGCAAAGAACAGGGTATTCGCCGTTGTTTGACGCTTCGAGGAGCAACCCTTCCAGTTCGGCGGATTTATTTTTTCCATGTTTGGGGTAGCCTTTACTCTCAAACGGCTGACCGCAACACTGCGAGTTTAGCTTGTTGGGGATGATAACCTCCATGCCAGCCTTTTGCAGTAGTCGTAGTGTAACCGTTGTGAGTGGTTCTTTGTTTTTGTCGTTTTGTGCTGTGCCTGTTGACCTAGCGAGGCAACTGGGGAAGTAGACAACTTTTGTTGGTGTGTTGGCGTTGTCGTGTGGGTGGGGTGCAAGTGGTGTGAGTTTCCCTGAGTTGCGTCGAGGCATCTGTGGGAACCACTGCGGTACAAGCTTGAATGACAGCTTGTGTGCGATGCCCGTAACGACTTTCGTCAGCTTTCCGCCAATAAGGCGACGCATGATGGCGAAAATGGGTAGCGATAGGGATGAGAAGAATACCACGACGCCGAAGAATTTTGCGGAAAACGCTGCTACGGTGTGCCCTAAAATGGTATGGCGATCCTCCCTGAGCTCTTTGATGAACTTGCCCGTATCGATGCCAACAGGGCAACGTGTTTTGCATAATGAGTCGGCGGCACAGGTGTCGATACCGAGGTAGTCGTACTCTTTGCGTGACTTTTTGAGCAACGCCTTGGAGCTCGCCACGTTGGCGTTGGGGGATTTCGACAACGTTTCCATGTGTCTGTAGGCGGCAATACGTTGTCGTGGCGTCATTGTAATGTTACGCGAGGGGCATATCGGTTCGCAGAATCCGCACTCGATGCACTTGTCGATGATACTGTTGACCTTGGGTGACAGCTTGAGGTTTTTGAGGTGAACCTGCTTGTCTTTGTTGATGATAACGCCAGGGTTAACAATATTTAGTGGGTCGAATACGTTTTTCAGATCGGTCATGACACGGTAAGCAGTTTCACCCCATTCGAGCTCCACAAATGGTGCCATGTTGCGTCCTGTTCCGTGCTCTGCTTTGAGGGATCCCTTGTATTTGTCTGCAACAAGGGTAACTAGTGCGTCCAAGAAATTTTCGTACCGCTTGACCTCTTTGGGATCGTTGAAGTCTTGTGCAAAGATGAAGTGCAGGTTCCCCTCCAGTGCGTGACCAAAGATTACGGCGTCGTGGTATTTGTACTCCTCGAAGAGCTCTTGCAGGTGGAGTGTTCCCTTAGCGAGATCCTCCAACGGGAACGATACATCTTCGATGATAATGGTTGTACCGATGGGGCGATCCCCGCCAGCAGTGGCAAACAAACCTTTACGTACAGCCCAAAATGTATTGTACTCCTCAGGGTTTGGCGTAAAGTGTGGTTCCTCCACCTTGGCGATATGGTTGACGCTACCCACAACAGCATCGATATTTGATTGCAACTCCTCAGCAGTGGCAGCCCTAGTCTCCACAAGGAGGGCACAGGCTTGTTGCGGAAGTATCTCCAGTTTTTCGGCGATAAATGCTTGGTGCGAAACCGATTTAAGTGAGGCGTAATCCATGAGTTCCACGGCGTCCACCGGTGTGTTTTTCAAGATGATGGTTGCTTCGCAGGCACTTTTGATATCGGGGAACAGCATTAGTGCCGACGCTTTGTGGGGGTGCTCCACCACAGTACGCATGTATGCTTTCGAGATGAATGCCAACGTGCCTTCCGATCCGATTATCAGGTGTTTGATGATTTCGATGGGATCGCTGAAATCCACTAGAGCGTTGATGCCGTATCCAGTGGTGTTCTTGATCTTGAACTTCTTGTTAATGAGTTTCACAAGAAGTTTGTCGCTGTTAACGTCGCTGTGTATTTTCATCAGGTTGTTGACAAGTTCGGATTCGTTTTCGAGGAATGCCTTGCGACTCTCCTCGGATGATGTGTCGAGAATTGCACCATTGGCGAATACAACACGAATATCAGCAATGGTTTGGTAGGAGTTCTCCTCGATACCGCAACACATACCACTAGCGTTGTTTGCAAGGATACCACCAATCTGACAGGAATCGATGGAGGCAGGATCTGGTCCTATTTTTTTACCGTAAGGTGCAAGGTAGATGTTGGCATGGGAGCCGATAACACCCGCTTCAAGGGCGATTTTTTTACCTTCGTCGAGTACTTCGATACCCTTCCAACCTAGGTTTGTGCGAATGAGTACGGAGTCCGTAATCGCCTGCCCAGAAAGGGAGGTGCCAGCAGCACGGAACGTTACAGGGATACGGTAGTCTTGTGCAACCTTAAGGATGGTGACCACCTCTGCCTCAGTTTTGGCATCAATAACAATTTTGGGTGTCAGTTGGTAAAAGCTTCCGTCGATGCCAAAGGCGTAGTTCTTTAGGTAGTCGGTATGGATTCTGCCCTCATCAATAAACTTGGCTATTTGCTCGTAAAAGCTATGGTACTTGCTCGGCAACATTGTAGTCCTCCCCTGCTTGCATGATATTTTATAGTTTACATTATGTTTTTGGTATGGGTTTGGCTCGGCAGGTGTAGTTGTTTTTCGGTGGTGCTCCACTATTCCCCGTGGTAATCGTGTTATTATACCCTAAAAATTCCAATAACTTAACAAGTATTTATAATATTATGTATTTTTTATTACTAGGCAGTGCCTTCGTCGGTGACACAAAAATTCAGATGACCGCCCCTTATTAATAGCTATGCTTTGTGCCGTGAAATTAGTTTTAAAATGATAAAATATATGTTATAATCGATTAGTAAATTTTGTACACCATATCAAACACAAAAGGAGTTTTACTTATGCCAGTCACACTATTAGCATTATTCGCACTTTTGCCCATCCTAGCAGCACTAGTGCTCATGGTTTTCATGCGTTGGCCTGCCGTTCGTGCAATGCCCGTCGCATGGGGGATCACAGCTCTTCTAGCTCTTCTAGTTTGGAAGCTACCCGCACTCTACGTCATAGCCCTAACATTAGCAGGATTTGTTGATGCCTTAGGTATACTTATCATCATCTTCGGAGCACTACTCATACTCTACACAATGCAGTACAGCGGTGCCACAGCAACAATACAAGCAGGGTTCAAAACCATCACACCCGACCACCGTATCCAAGCCCTGATTATCGGATTTGTATTTGTCTCGTTCACCGAAGGTGCAGCAGGGTTCGGTACGCCAGCAGCACTGGCAGCACCCCTAATGCTCTCCCTCGGATTCCCCGCACTACCAGCAGTTATCCTCGCTCTAGCGTTCGACTCCATCTCGGTGCCCTTTGGTGCTGTCGGAACACCTGTCCTCATCGGAATCTCACTCGAAGCAAACCACGCCGCAGCTATGGCATCAGGTCTCTCGCCGTTCGCAAGCTATGAAGAGTTCCAACGGGCTCTAACAACCGTCATTGCCGGACTAAACTTCCCCGTAACATTCATACTACCACTCTTCGTAATGGCCATGATAACAAAAATCTTTGGACCAAACAAATCCTTCAAAGATGGTCTTGCCATCTGGAAATTCGCCATGATCATGGCTCTCGCATTCGGACTGCCATACCTACTACTCGGAATATTCGTCGGACCCGAATTCCCTAGCCTAATGGGTGGACTCATCGGTTTGCCAATCGTTATGATCGCCGCAAAGAAAGGTTGGGGGGTGCCAAAACAGGTCTGGACATTCGGTGAACCTGCCAACTGGGAAAAATCGTGGATGGGAACTGTCAAGCCAAGTAGTGTCCAAGCGGAAGCAAACATGGGGCAAATTCGTGCTTGGATGCCCTACATCCTCATCGGGGCAATACTCATGATCACACGCATAAACATCTTCCCCTTCAAAGCATGGCTCGCTGGTGTTGTTATCCCCTTCAACAACATCCTCGGATTCCCAACCGTGGATACCGGCATCAAAATACTCTACCTGCCCGGCACAATACCTTTCATGCTTGTCGCTATCATCACAGTGTTCATACACCAAATGTCAGGGGCAAACATGGCCGCAGCATGGAAAGAAGCCATCATCAAGATTAAAGCTCCAACAATAGCCCTATTCTTCGCCGTGGCACTGGTGGCAATATTCAAAGGATCAGGGATTGCAGATGCAACTCTCAACCCAAACGAATACCTCTCAATGCCTCTATCCATCGCCGCAACAGTGTCTGGTATCTTGGGTGGGCAATGGCTCTACCTCGGATCACTCATCGGCGGACTAGGTGCATTCATCACAGGGTCGGCAACAGTGTCAAACCTCCTGTTTAGCGACTTCCAATGGGGTGTTGCCGAGTCGGCAGGGTTGTCGTACCTACTAGTATTGGGGGCACAAGTCTCCGGTGCAGCGTTCGGTAACATGGTCTGCATACTCAACGTGGTGGCAGCTAGTGCAACCGTTGGACTAGGAGGACGTGAAGGTGTGATAATGAAATATACCTTTGTGCCATTCGTGCTTTACGCTGTATTAATCGGAATATTTGTGTTAATTGCAAATATGTTGTTCACCTTGTTCTAGGCGACTGACGAAGTATTTGGACGCAAAATGAAGCCCCTGCTATCTTAGTGGGGGCTTTTTTTGTGTGGTGTTGTGCACGGCAACACGGCAACACACGGCAACACGGCAACGCACGGCAACGCACGGCAACGCACGGCAACACGGCAACACACGGCAACACGGCAACGCACGGCAACGCACGGCAACGCACGGCAACGCACGGCAACACACGGCAACACACGGCAACACGGCAACGCACGGCAACGCACGGCAACACACGGCAACACGGCAACGCACGGCAACGCACGGCAACGCACGGCAACGCACGGCAACACACAGCGGACGCAAAAAAGGGGAGAAACCCGCAGGCATCTCCCCTAAAAGTGTGTTTACTGCTCCACATTACTGTGGGCAATGAGTACGTCCAAGCGTCACAAGTAACACGTTACAAGCGACTACTGGACACTCTTCAGAACGCCGAACGAGTAAACATCCTTGCTGCCCGAACCATCCATAAACGGAACGGAGTACTTAGCACGAACGTAGAACTCAAACGAACCGGCAGGGAGCCTAGTTTCAGAAACCGCCGTACTTTCTGTGTAGTCTGCTGGTGTTAGAGGTATGAATATTGGGTTCTGCTCATCACCAACAACAGTTATTTCATAACCAACAAAGTATTGTGCACCTTTCGCATAAAGATCATCGTAGGCAGCCTTAAACTCAGACAAGTCTGATGCCTTTGATGAATCCAAGTTCAGCTTTACACCCTCAGCAACGTTGAATGCTACAGCACCTGAGTCACGGTTTACACCAGACACTAGAGGTGCGTTGGTGATTATGGGTTCAACAAGCGCACCCTCTTGGTTTGCAAGTCCGTTGAACTCTCTCAATGCAACAACCAATGGCATAATGTCCTCACCCGTGATGAATGTATCTGAAGTGCTGCGTAGGTAGCCACTTGCAACAAACATCAACGAATCATCCCAGACCCCGGGGCTGTTGTTGATCACATAAGCACCCTTGGCGTAGTCGTAAGCTGGTGCCCCTGAGTAAGCCCCATTGAATATTCCTCCAGCTCCCCTAAAGTCGATACCGTAGGATGCAGCACCTAAGCCAGAGATTGCATCTGTTGGATGCCAGTTAAAGCCATGAATTTGCGTAAACGGAGTCGTAAGGGACTGGTAAGAGGCAACTGCTCTTAGTCGTACGTTTGGCACAGGTGGCGTAAGGATTTCAGCAAGCTTCCTAACATCTTTCAAGCCGTCTTCAGTTGGCACGTAGAGGTAGCGTGATGGATCAAACTCCCTTGGGAACCTAGAGTCTCCAACAGATACATTATCAGGAGGAGTAACAGTTGCGAAGGTGTTGTCGGATCCGTCACCAGTAGTTCCTGCATTAAGCCCGATGAGGGTTCTTTCCTCCAGTAGGGCAAGATCGCCTGTTTTGTAGTTGGCCAGAACTGTTGGTGTGGCATAGCTCTCGTCAGCATTCTTGGGGTCATGCTCAGGTGCGTAAGCGATAATCTTCTTAACGTCATCAAGAGCAACAGCTGGGGCATTGTCACGGGGGTCGGGTAGGACAAACTGTGGTGTTACTGGTTTCACAAAACTACCGCCATTTAAATCTCCATTCCACTCAGCAAAGAACCCTTGCATGTACGACACTGGACCACCAGGACCAGCATTAACGTTATATGCTCCGTCTGACAGCGAGAATACTATAGGTAGAGTGTCGTCGATAGTAACACCTAAAGCAGGGTTGAATGCAAAGTTGTTGGTATCATCCGCTGCAAGCTCGTTTACCACATAGCGTAGATCCAAGTACAACCAATACTAACCTGCCAACTCTAAGTGCTAACAGGAAGATACATCAGTACTTAGATCTACGCTATGTTGTAAACCAGCTTGCAGCAGAGACAAACAACAACTTTGCGTTTGACCCTGCGTTTGATGTAACCATCGACACCTCCCTGCCACTAGTACAGGCTAAGTCTGGTGACTATGGATCTTACTCAGGATCACAGAGTGGTGTAGTTAAGTACATGCAAGGGTTCTTCGCTGAATGGTCTGAGGCAAATCAAGGTGGATTTGTGAAACCAACAACACCACGCTTTGTTCTGCCTGACCCCCTCGACAACCCTGCAGATACAGAAGTGGGTAATCTCAAGAAGATTATCGCTTACGCACCTGAGCTTGACCCCAAAAATAATGGTGTTGGCGGGTATTCCAATCCGTCAGTTCTGACTGGCTACAAAGAAGGCGACCTTGCTCTCTTGGCAGAAAGAACCCTCATCGGGCGTAATGCAGGTAATGGTGTTGGAGCAGACACCGATAATACCTTCGCAGACGTTACTCCTGCTGATGGTGTACATGTTGGGGTTTCCTACTTCCCAAGGGAGTTTAGACCTTCATACTACCTTTATCTACCAACTGAAGACGGCTTGCAAGATGTTAGGAAGCTTGCTGAAATCCTTGTACCACCTGTGCCAAACCTACGCCTAAGAATGAACCCAATGTACAGGACTAACCAGCGTGATGCTGCATTTACGGCAACATTTGGCTTTAACTGGCATCCAACAGATGCAATCTCTGGTACAGGAGCTGCATCCTACGGAATCGATTTTGCTAACTCTGGTTTCGTATTCAGTTCAGCCTACTCAAATGCTCCAGTCTACAACTACGAAAAGGGTGGTTATGCAAGCAACCCAGGTAAATGGGATGATTCGTTGATGTTTGTTGCAAGTGGCTACCTACGTAACACTGCAGATACATTCATCAAAGGTGAGAACATTATGCCATTGGTTGTTGCATTGAGTGAGTTCAACGGACTTGCAAACCAAGAGGGCAAACTTGTTGAACCGGTAATAACCAACGCACCCCTAGTGTCTGGTATAATTCG
>CAMZNS010000040.1 GCA_947313855.1 uncultured Deferribacteraceae bacterium | reverse complement strand
AAGCCTACCCCGCAGGAGACCATTAACTTGCTCGAGTCTATCAAAGGGGCGTCATCCTCGGAGAGCAACAGGCTTCTGGACAAGCTAATCAACCACGACAACGACGGTAGCAACTGGCACTACAGTAGCATCAACATTATCTCTAAGGCATACCGAAACGGATTACCTCTCAACAAAGAGCTTGCCGACTATATCTACAATATGCACCCAATCCCTAGCAAGAAGTTGCGTTTTTCATATCAAATATACTCCAGGCTTCTGTTAAATCGGGCTACAAGCCCCCTTGCAGTTATTTATCGCGCGGCTTTTATTACCCCCAAACGACTCAAGGTATCGAAGGCAACGCATAAGGCTCTAGTGACCGCAAACCCCCTTAGTAATAATATGAAACTTCAGGAGACCGCACAATCATGAACCACAAAAAGCACCCCGTTACCCTCAGCATAATCGTACCCGTTTACAACGTTGAGGCGTATGTTGGGGAGTGTCTCCAGAGCATCCTCGACCAAACATTTATCGATTTTGAATTAATTGTTATCGACGATAAATCCACTGACGGCTCCCTATCGGTAGTGCATAAGTATGCTGCCAAAGATGCCCGCATCAAGGTTTTGGAGCATGATATCAACCAAGGGCTAGGGCTTACTCGCAATACGGGTCTGGCTGTTGCTTCGGGCAAATACATTACCTTCACTGATTCTGACGACTACTACCACACACTTAATGCCTTGCAGATTATGGTGGACGCCATGGAGAAAACCGATGCCTGCATGGTGCAGTGTCAATTCCAAGAGCTAATAGATGGTCGACTAAAGCCATTACACCGTGTGCCAGAGTATGATGAGTACGTTGGTAACGAGATCATGGAGTCGTTTCAGTACCCCCATACTCCACTTGGACATCCCAGCGTTTGCACTAAAATATTTAAGTCTAGTCTGCTCCTTGACAACAACATCATATTTACGACAGGCATTGTTGAAGATGCACTGTATTCACTTGAAGTCCTCTTGCATGTAAATAAAGTGGTTGTTATCCCTGATATCCTTTATGCTTACCGCACACGTGAAGGCTCGATCATGACAACCATGAACTCCATAGAGAAATACCTTGAAACATCCAATGCAATACTCAGTATGATTACCATGCTCACGGATGCCCACAACAGCCATAGCAATGACGATGATAGCCATAAGGGTACAGGGCACAAGCCTCGCAACCTCAGCAAAGCACTCACCTCGTACTCCCATATCTATGCAAAGTACAATAGTGACATTTTCACAAATATGACTCGCCAAGGGGAGGATCCGACCCACATACTGCAAAGCATTACAGCGTTCGAATCTCAACACCCGCATAGCATCAATACTGTTCGGTCATACCTACAGGCTGATACCCACGGCTCCCGTTACTGGCACTACCGTGCTTTAAGTATTATCGCCAAAAACCGAATCCACAACATAGGAACGGCTGATGCCATCTACAACCTGTACCCTATTGCCGATAAGAGCCTGCGTCGGTCGTACGCCATTTACACACGATTGGCGGGCAACAGTCTTATTCGTCCCCTATCCGCAGTGTATCGCGAAATAGCCATCACCCCCAAACGCATCAAGATGAATGACTACGTCGAAGCATCCATGTACAAGCGTAAGCGGTAGCACCCCTAGGGTTGTGCGTGCTGGCGTGCCGGCGTGTGTGACGTGTCGGCGTGTGTGACGTGCCGGCGTGTGTGACGTGTCGACATGTGTCGGCAATTGCGTCGGGTCAGTTAGCGTTTGCAACTAGTTCGGTGTACATCACTCGTGCTGCCAGCTCCTTGTAGTTACTGTCTACTGCGATAATAATACAGCTTTCGGATATGGTTTCCACAGTGTGGTCAATGGCGTTGCTACGTAGGACACTCTGAGCCTGTGCCACCACCCCCCCCGCGGGAGTTACGAGGTGTGCGTCTTGGTGGTGTGCGAAGTTGCCAATGATTGTCACCTTGCTCAGATTTTTGTCCATGGTGATAGCTGTTTTGCTTGCGTAACTATTGAGTATTTCCGATATTTTTTCGTCCTCATTTTTGTAGATATTGAAGATTATTTCATCATCGCCTAGTATCAAGTTCCCTTTCAGGTTTTCTTTCAGTATGTCGGTAATATTTTTGTCAGCTCCCCGTAGTTTTAGCATACATCGGTTGTAGTTTTCCCCTACGGCAACACCGACAACTTTCGATTTGCGGTCGTATATTTTGTATTGGTTTGATGTTACGACTGTTCCTTGTTCATTGGAGTTGTTGTTGTTGATTGTTTCATTTGTTGATAGCACGTGTATGTCGATGTTCCCCTTTCGTGCTGTTTCGACGGATTTTTCATGTAGAACTTTTGCCCCTGCTTTTGCGAATTCTAGCATTTCGACATGGCTGATTAGAGGTATTCGTTTTGCTTCTGGGTGTATGTTTGGGTCCACACCGTAGACTCCGTCCACGTCTGTGAAGATGATACATTTGTTTAGTTTGAGTGCTTTTGCCATTGCAACGGCCGATGTATCGCTTCCCCCTCGTCCTAGCGTTGTGGTGTCTCCAGAGTTTCGTATGAATCCTTGGAAGCCTGCTACAACGGCGACACTTCCCCTTTCGCTGAGTTGTTTACGTATATTTGTTGGGTCTAGTTGTATTATTTCGGCGTTCCCGTGTTTTTTGTTTGTTGCTATTCCTGCTTCCATTCCTGAGAATGATTTTGCATTTAGTCCTTTATTTTTGAGTATTTCGGTGATTAGTGTTGCCGTGATTATTTCACCTGTTGCCATGAGTTTGTCGTATTCTCTTGAGTTGGTTTGCCAGGAGATTTGTTTCCATAGTTCAGCGAGTTTGTTTGTGTGTCCGGCCATTGCTGAAACGATTACGACAGCGTTTATACCTTTGTGAGTGTATCTAGCGACGATATTTGCTACATTTTGCATGGCTTCGATATTTGCGACGCTTGTGCCTCCGAATTTCATAACCACAATATTTTTTTGTAGAATACTCCCCATATATGGTTGCTCCTGTTGTGTTCATGTTTTGTTGTTTTAGGTGATATTTATTTCGAAGTCTTTAATTTTTTTGTGTAGATAGGTCCGTGCAATTCCTAGAGTTTCCGCTGTTTTGGAGATATTTCCGCCGTTTTTTTCTAGTGCCATTGTGATGTATTTTTTTTCGAAGATTTTTTTTGCATGGTTAAGAGGTTCGTTCCCTTCGATTGTTGTTCCGATGCTCACTTTGTTTCCGTGAATATCTGGTGGTATATCGTTTTTGGTTAGAGTTTGGTCGTCCGAGAGTATGGCCATCCTCTCCACCGTTTTTTTGAGTTCACGAATATTCCCTGGCCAGGTGTAGCTTTTTAGTAGTTCAACGGCTTCGGCTTCGATTTGTTTTTCTGTGAGTCCGTATTTGTTGCAGCTATCTGTGATGAATAGTTCGATGAGTCGGTCCATGTCGTCTATTCTTTCCCTTAGCGGTAGCACGTTAATTGGTATGACTTTTATTCGGTAGTAGAGGTCTTCTCGGAATCGTCCCTCTTCAATCTCTTTTTCCAGATTTTTGTTTGTGGCACAAATGAGTCGGAATTCGCTGTGTATTTTTTCAGTTCCTCCAACGCGGTAGAAGCTTTTGTTTTCCAGTGCACGCAGTAGTTTTGCTTGTGTGTCTAGTCCCATGTCCCCGATTTCGTCTAGGAATAGTGTTCCTCCGTTTGCGAGTTCCAGCTTCCCTATTTTGCGTTTATCTGCCCCTGTGAATGCTCCTTTTTCGTGCCCAAAGAATTCGCTTTCGATGAGTTCTTTGGGAATGGCGGCACAGTTTACCTCCACAAAATCAGCGTCTGCGATGGTGCTGTTTAGGTGAATGAGGTGCGATACGTGTTCCTTGCCCGTTCCGTTCTCTCCTAGTATTAGGCACCATGCCAGTGTTGGTGCAACTTTCCCTATTTGTGCGAGTAGTTGTGCTGTTTCAAAGCTGTCTCCGACTATTCGGTACTTTCTCAGCTCAGACTGACGGTAGGATTCTACACGTGATCGAAGATCCATATTGTTTCGAATGTGTTTTAGTAGTATGGTTATTCTGTCCAGCGAGAACGGTTTTTCGAGGAAATCGAAGGCACCGATTTTGATGGATTTGACCGCGTGCTCCACACTACCATGCCCAGTAATCATAACAACATCGGTGAGGGGGTATTTTTCGGCGATGACACTGAGCACATCGATACCGTCACCATCGGGCAACCAAATATCCAGGAAGATTAAGTCGTATCGGTGTTGTTTCAGGATAGACATTGCGTCCGACACCGTATTCACGTACGATACATCGTCATACCCTTCATCCATGAGGATATCTTTTAGTGTCAGGCAAATGGTCATATTGTCGTCAATCACAAGCACTTTCATATTAAAACCTTCCAGTGCACAAAGACAGATGTGGTCGTTGTGGCACCCTTAGTTTACAGAATATGGCGGGACAAAACAAGGGCGTTCGGCTCCAATGTTGTGAAACAGTACCGCATAACTGCGTGTGTCTGCGTGTGCCTGCGTGTGTCTGCGTGTGTCTGCGTGTGTCTAAGATTGAGGTGCGAAAACTTTTCTAATTTTAACAGGGGTGTGGGCGTTGGGTGCCGTCGCCATCGTTGCCGATGCGAGTAGGTCGCCACTCTCCGATACGAGAAACACAACATTAGCGGGTTGTACACTTTCGTCAACGCTACCCTTTTGGCGACGACTAATTTCTGTAATAACCTCAGACTGAAGCTCATGCGGGGAGCTAAACCAACTCAGATTTGGCGAAATCCCCCTCGAAATACCAACAATATGCTCATCGCGAATTGTCAGTCGGGGGTTATCCAAGAGGTCGGCAGGGTTGAGTAAAAACTCGCGACTATTCGAGCTAGCATACACCTTGAGTTCGTCAAGGGTAACAGCATTCTCCAGTGTAAATTTCCCCTTACGCGTTCGAACAAGGTCAGACATTACAGCCCCGCTACCAAGCTCTTTTCCGATATGATTGGCAACGCTACGAGCGTAAACGCCCTTCCCGCCAAGAATATTTATTACAGCTTCAGGGTATTCGAACCGCTCCAGTGAGACTCCATAGAGGTGCATGACAGCTTCGCCAGCGTCCTCGATTTTGCCTTCACGGGCAAGTTTGTAAGCCCTCTGTCCGTCTATCTTCTTTGCAGAATAAGCAGGCACCGTGAGGCTAAAGTCTCCAACAAGGGTTTCAAGTAGGTTGGTGAGTTCTTGTTCGTGTATTTTTCGAGGGTTAGGCAGAATAGTGGGTTCGGTTTCGGTATCGAAGCTCACGGAGGTACGCCCAAATTCCATGGTGCATGTGTAGCCGTTTTTGGAGTGAGCAAAGTATTCGATGAGACGCGTTGCCCCACCGACAGCCATGGGCAAGCATCCACTAGCAATGGGATCAAGTGTACCTAGGTGCCCGCACTTTTTTATCCCCAGTATTTTACGCACAGCAACAACGCAATCGCTAGAGCTAATACCTGCAGGTTTGTGTATGTTGATGAAGCCGTTAATATTTTTCATATGTGCAAGTTAGTTCCCGCGACTGTGTTGATTATCGGCACCGGCATCAGCACCGGGGTTAGCACCGGCATCATCACCATTATTTGGGGAACTGCGACCGATCTCACGTAGTAGTTCTTCGATACGGTTCCCCTGTTCGATGGTATCGTCGTGGTAGAATTCGAGTTTGGGTATACGTTTCATTTTCAACGTTGCATTTAGTGTACTTCGAATGTGTCCGATGGATGATTCCAGAGCACCTTTCACGAGTTGCGGGCTTTTGTTGCTGTAGACAATAAAGTACACTTTGGCAAGGGAGAGGTCACGAGATGTTCTTACCGCTGTGATGACAACGCCATTGAGTCGTGGGTCGTTTAGGTTTGTTTGCATGATGGACGATATTTCATTTTTCAAAACGGAGTCCACTTTCAGCATCCTGTCAACAGCCATTATGCGTCACCTTTGCTATCTCTATCGTTGTCGTAGTTATCTTTTGCGTCTTGAGCTTGTTTTGCTTTGGCAGCGGCTTCGTCTTTAGTTGCTTGAATACGTGCTTCCGCTTCTAGGTCTGCAAGAGTTCTTTTTAGTTCCACGATTTTGTAGACTTCGATTTTGTCTCCTTCGCGAATATCTTGATACCTTACGAAGCTCAGTCCGCATTCATAACCGCTTTTCACCTCTTTGACTTCGTCTTTGAATCGTTTGAGAGTATCTAGAGCACCGTCGTAGATAACAGTGTTGTCGCGTATAATCCGCACTTTGCTGTCTCTTGTGACATGTCCTTCGTTAACGTAGCACCCAGCGACTTTGCCTATTTTTGGCACGCTGAACACTTCACGTATTTCGATTCCCCCTACAACTTCTTCTTTGCTTTCAGGTTCAAGCATCCCTTCGATTGCGTCTTTGACGTCGTCTGTTAGTTGGTAGATGACGGAGTAGAGTTCCATTCCGATATTTTCTCTATCGGCAAGAGCTTTTGCGTTTGCGTCTGGTCGAACGTTGAATCCTATTAGTAGTGCGTTTGATGCGTTTGATAGTATAACGTCGGATTCGTTAATTCCGCCAACGTCACCGTGCAGGATAACAACTTTGACTTCAACGTTGGAGAGTTTGAGTAGTGATGCTTTGATGGCTTCGAGGGATCCTTGTGTGTCTGCTTTGAGGATAATTTTGAGTTCTTGTAGTTCCCCTTCTTTGATTTTGGCGAACAGGTTTTCGAGTGACAGTTTTTCTGATCGGTTCATGTTCATTGCGTAAGCTTTTGTTCTTCTGAAGTCGACAATACTTTTGGCGATTTTTTCATCGTTAACGACAATAATTTTGTCCCCTGAGGTTGGTGGTTCGGAGAGTCCCATGAGTTCGATAGGTTTGGAGAGGGATGCTTCTTGTAGAATTTTCCCTTTGTGGTCGAAAATGGATCTTGCTTTTGAGAATTGTTGTCCAACCACAACTATGTCGCCTTTGCGAATAGTTCCTGCATTGACGAGTAGAGTTGCGAGTGTCCCTTTTTGTCTATCTAATCGGCTTTCGATGATTACCCCTTCAGCAGGTCGATTTGGGTTTCCTTTGAGTTCTAGCATCTCTGCTTCGAGGAGTATTTTTTCGAGTAAGTCTTCGATACCGATATTTTCTTTAGCGGAGATGTCTTGGAATTGGTATTCGCCTCCCCATTCGTCTGACAGGATACCTATTTCGGCGAGTTGTTGTTTTACAACTTCAGGTTTTGCGTCTGGTTTGTCTATTTTGTTCACGGCAACAATTAGTCGTACGTCGGCTGTTTTGGCGTGATCGATGGCTTCGCGAGTTTGTGGCATGATGCCGTCATCAGCGGCAACAACAAGAACCACGATATCGGTAACATTAGCACCACGTGAACGTAATGCAGTAAAGGCTTCGTGTCCGGGTGTGTCTAGGAATGTGATACGTTCGCCGTTTTTGACAACATCGTAAGCACCGATATGTTGTGTAATTCCGCCGGCTTCTTTGTCCATTACGTTGGCAGATCGGATGGTATCTAGGAGGGAGGTTTTTCCGTGGTCAACGTGTCCCATAATTGTGACAATGGGTGGTCGTTTGACCATGTCTTCGGGTTTGTCTTCAAAGGTTGGCAGTAGTGTTTCTTCGGTAACTTCGTTGAGTGCGACTTCAATGCCGTACTCAGCTGCTAGAAGTATTGCTACGTCGGTGTCTATTATTTGGTTAATATTGGCCATGATCCCCATGCCCATTAGTTTGCCTACAAGTTCGACACCTTTTACACCCATTTTGTGTGCAAGATCGCTCACCGATATGCTTCCAGCAAGGTCGATGGATTTGGGACGAACCACAACTCTGTTGACAGTGGATTTGCGGGTATTTCTACGTCTTCCGCCACGGTTGCCGAAGCTACCTTGGTATCCACGACGTTTCGCGGGGAAAGCACTTTGTCCTGTGGGTCGTTGGAAGGACGGTGCGTTGTTGTTAGGAGTTGTCGTTGTGGCAGTGTCAATGTTATCTATGGAAACGCCGTCGCCTTGCTGGATCTGTTTCTCCATGTCTAAGACTTCAAGCCCCTCTTCGACCCCCCTCTGCCAATCTCTTTGAGACATTTCGGAGGAGCCTTTCAGTTTTCGTTTGGCTGCCAGCTCTGCTGAGTGGTTTTCAAATGTTTTCTTTTTCTTGGTGAGGGATGTTCCACCACGGGCGGTCGATCTTTTCTTCGCTTCCTCGCCAACAGCGGCAATACTTGACGGCATTACGTCGGCAAGTGTATTGTTTCTGTTGTAGTTTGGTCTTGGTGCTGAGCCCCTATCCCTGCTCGACGAAGAGCTGTCGCCCCCTCCACTAGTACGCGGTGTGTAGGGTTTGTTCACCCCACCTGTTGCGCGTGGTGGTCTTGGTGAGTCTGCGGGGGTAGTCAATCGCACCCCTAGGGAGTTCGTAATCCCGTATCCACCCTCCCTCGGTGCGGTCAATTTGCCAGGGGTAAGGGTACGAACGACGGGTGCCGAGGCTCTAAGAACCTCTTGTGCCTTTGCAAGACTAGGGTTGATGGATACCCGCTGTACCTTTCCAGGTTGGCGGGTGAGTTGTGTTATGCCATGTGCGGGAGCTGCTTTGGATGGCTCCGCGGACGCTTTAGCAGGCTCGGACGCTTTGGCAGGTGCGGACGCTTTAGCAGGCTCGGACGCTTCAACAGGCTCGGACGCTTTAGCAGGTGCGGACGTTTCAGCAGGTGCAGACGTTTCAGCAGGTGCGGACGTTTCAACAGGTGCGGGTGTTTCAACAGGTGCGGGTGTTTCAACAGGTGCGGACGTTTCAACAGGTTCGGGCGTTTCAGTTTTGCTAATTTTTGTTCCACGCAGAGTTGCTTTACGTTTTTTGAGTAGTTCTTTTTTTTGTTGTAGCATCTCTTTGTGTGAGGCTGTGATGGCAGAGGGTCTACGCGTCAGTGCACCACGAAGTCCGCCGGAGCTTTTGTGTCTTTCTCTGGCTTTACTGATAAGCCCTCCCCTCGAGGATTCGGCAGATGCGAACAGTTTTTCAGCATCGGCTTTTTTCACGGCGTCATTTTCGGAAGCGACTTTGTGTCCCGCTTCTGTAAGCTTATCAATTACTTGGCTCACACCTAAGCCATACTTCTTAGATATATCCCTTACCTTTATAGACATTTACGAACCTCTTCCTTTGTATCCAATCTTTCCCCCTGTTTGTTTGGGTTGATTGAGTTTGGATAGTCATTGTTATTGTTTATTTATTCATTATTATTTTGCCCCATCAAGCAGTTATTACTTAGGACATTGGTTTTACGCATCGGTGTCCTCAGCGTCCTCAGCGTCGTCAGCGTCGTCAGCGTCGTCAGTAGCGTCAGCGTCGTCGGTAGAGCCAGCAATATCAGCGTCGTCGGTAGAGCCAGTAGCGTCAGCAACATCAACATCAGCGTCGCCAGTAGCGTCAGCGTCGTCAGCAACATCAACATCAGCGTCGTCAGCAACATCAACATCAGCGTCGTCAGCAACATCAACATCAGCGTCGTCAGCAACATCAACATCGTCATCGTTGCCAATCTCATCGTCCTCAGCCAGCTCCATATCATCCAGCTTGCTAGTCATATAATCGATGGTATCGGTGATAATATCCAACGCCTTCTCCCCGTCTATCCCTAGCAGTAACGCCAGTTCATCCACACTAATATCGGAGAGCGTATCCAGGTTATCGATATCGTTGCTTACTAGTTCCGTTCTCCATTCCTCGGTTAGTGAGTCCAAGTTGTGCAATCCGTAGATGGCGTAAAACTCTTTCAGCTCTGTTTCATGCTCGACAACTCTGCCTTTGCGTATTTCGGAGTACTCTTTTTCCTTCAGAATATCCAGTCTCCACGTCGTTATCATGGCTGCAAGGCGAACATTCTGTCCACGTTTGCCGATTGCAAGGGAGAGTTGGTCGTCGGCAACCACTAGTTCCAGTGTTTTTTCATCTTCGAAAACATTTGTTAGCAGCACGTTAGCAGGACTGATGGCATTAGTTACGTACTGCACAGGATCTGGCGACCACTCGAAAACGTCGATACGTTCGTCGCTCAGCTCTTGGCTAATGGCGTTAATACGCGATCCCCGCACGCCGATACATGCACCCACCGGGTCGATATTGGGGTTCATGGTGTAAACCGCAACCTTAGCACGAGCACCGGGATCACGAGCAACACCGCGAATTTCAACTGTTCCGTCGAATACTTCAGGGATTTCAGATTCGAACAGCTTCGACAAAAATGATGGATGATTACGCGAGAGAACCAGTCTGGGCATCGCCCTATCGGTGCGTATTTCTAGAAGAACAGCACGCACAAGATCGCCACGTGAAAATGTTTCTCCAGGGATAGATTCGCGAAAATGCAATACCCCTTCGGTACGACCGAGGTTGACTACGGTGATGTTTCGTTCCGATTTCAGCACGGTACCTATGAGGATCTCCCCCACTTTGTCGCCATACTCGTTTAGGATAATTTCACGTTCAGCTTCTTGAAGTTTTTCGTTCAGTTTTTGCCTTGCGAAATAAATAGAACGCCTACCAAGGTCTGATAATGTCACCGGAACAAGAACAACATCGTCGAGCTCAGGATTTTCCATGTACTCTTTGGCGTCTTCAACAGTGATGTATTCTAGTTCACGACCTTCATACATTTCATCCACAACAAACTTTGGGATAGCAATTTCGATCAACCCTTTGCTGGTGTTAACATCTATCTCGGACTCGATTTCACGACCAACACGTCGATTAACAGCCACTTCGAGTGCACTTTTAAGGGCGTCGTTCATTACATCTCGAGCAATGCCCTTTTCACGCATAAACTCTTCAGCAACCCTAGTCAACTCTTTAACCATAGTAGTAAAGCCTCCTGAAACACTTTAGCACTTCAATATTAATTTATCTACTTTTGAGACGATTAACACCATCATAAAAAATGGAAAAACACTTAAAAACAGGAACTATTATCAAGGCTAAGAGCCTTTGTCCATGGTGTTAATACAAAAAAAGGTGAACCCTGCGGAGGCTCACCTAACACAAAACTTAACAGTAGTGTAACCCAAAACCGATAAATATACAATACTTTTTCACAAACTGGGGGATTTTTTAATAAATCAGGGGGATACACCCGCAAGTAGTCTGTGTAGTCAGTACTGCAAAGCATCGGTTTTGTTTAGGTCGATGAACCACCCACGGCAAGACGCATGTTCCACCGCAAGACGCATGTTCCACGGCAAGACGCTTGTTCCACGGCAAGACGCTTGTTCCACGGCAAGACGCTTGTTCCACGGCAAGACGCATGTTCCACGGCAAGACGCTTGTTCCACCGCAAGACGCATGTTCCACGGCAACGCAGTCATTCGGAGCCCCGAACACCCCCATTCGGAGCCCCGAATATCAGCGTACCCCTACTTGCTCAACGACTCTTGGAGCTCATGGGCAACCATGAACGATTTGTTAAATATGGTGTCGTACAAAGCAACATTATGGTAGCCCGAAGATCCATCTCTGCTCAACATCTTAATATAATTCTTCAGCAGGATAAAGTTGTCTCTCTGATCGTATGGCAGGCTAAGGTGTCCTTGGTATATCTCCAGCCACATATCCATGAGGTCGTCGTATCGTTGTTCAAACATCTCTTTTTCGGAGGTGATCTCCCCACCGGTTATGTAGTTTTCGCCGAATGCACCATCATGGCAGTCCACACAGTCGAACCCTTCATAGTCCCCTGCTACTTTGTCGATACCGAAGTTTACTGCAAGTACGCCGTCAAGGGATTGCGACTGTACGGTGTGGCAGGTTGTGCAGTCTTCATTGTCGGGGAGATTGTTGGTATTGTCGATATTGTTTAGCAGGAACGCATAGATTCCGGTGTTGTTGCGTAGGTCTCCATGGCAGCTAAAGCATGTGTTCATCTCCACAGGGTTGAAGAGGCTTCCGCCGTGGGGTTCTTGTGTGTGGCAGTCCACACAGTTAACACCGGCGTCGATATGGGTATCATGGGGAACATTTATTCCGATGAAGTCGTCAACCAGAATATCCGCCATCCCTTTCTCTTCGCGGTATTCGGGGTTTACAACATCCTCTTGTCCACGAAGGCTAACGAATAGTTTTATGATACGTGTGTCTCTTATTTGTTCATTAACGGAGTCTGAGTGGCAAAACAGGCATGTTTCTGTTGGCACAGCCTTTGCTGCTTTCATGGGATCCACAGCCACTGCACGAAGCGTGTCGAGTTTTGCTTGTTCGGTGTATACAGTCTCAACAAAGACATCTCGGGCACCTGTTAGTGCTTTCGTTGTTAGGTAGTGGAATATACCGGGTCGTGCGTGGCAGTCCATGCACTCGACTTCGGCGAAGTAGTGGATATTGTGTGCCCAACTGAAGTATTCGCCACCGACTTCGTTAACATCACGTGCATGGCATGTTTGGCAGAATTCTGGTGTTGAGGAGTAGTGAAGCATTTTGACACTACCAAACATAATTAGGGGTAGCGATATCGCTATTGTTATCAGCAGTATTAGTGGTCTTTTTAAAAAAAACATTACACCTTTTTTTATTATTTTCATAATGTGAGCCTACCTTCGTTTCAAAAAATACTATCAGCATGGTATAAAGACAGAAGCTCCTCAGAGGGTAACCTAAGGTTGGCTACCCTCAAGAGCATTAGGTTCTAAAGCTAAAGCGTGGTTACGTTAGCCGTGCAAACTTGCCAACGTGTTACGTTAGCCGTGCAAACTTGCCAACGTGGTTACGTTAGCCGTGCAAACTTGCCAACGTGGTTACGTTACGCCGTGCAAACTTGCCACCTAGTGTCGTTGTTCTAGAACGTCAACACAGGTGCAGCGTAGAGCAAGTAGAATGACATAACTAGGGCATAAATAACCGCACTTTCAACGAGTGCCACTCCTAGAAACATGTAAACAGCCAGCTTGCCTTGTAAACCGGGGTTCCGCGACATTGCAACTAGGAAACCGCTTACGATCATACCGATACCGATACCAGATCCTGCTGCGGCTACGCCAACGCCAATACCAGCTGTAAGGTATATTGCTGATCCGCCAATACCCACAACACTGGCAGCTACATCAGGTGCAGCAAAGCCCACAGCAGCCATCGCCATCATCAACGACATCATAAAAATTGTTCTAAAAAGAGTCATAATTACTCCTACCTCCAGAGATATAAGTTGTCTTAATTATTTTTTAAATACAGTAAGTTCGTTCAATTTTGCTAGACCGATTACAATTCGTCGGCTAGTCAAGTTCGTCGGCTAGTCAAATTCGTCGGATAGTGAAATTAGTGGTCATCTTCGAGGGCTGTGCCGATGTACACCATGGACAGCAGCATAAATACGTACGCTTGTAGAACCACCTTGAGCCCTTCGATGAAGAACAGAGCGACAGGGAACCCGATGGGTACTAACGCAAGGAGTATTAGCAGAAGAAGACCGCCACCCATGATATTGCCGAATAGTCGTACGGCAAGTGTTACGGGGCGGGCAATGTGGGAGATGATTTCGATGGGTAGCATTAGTGGTGCCATTGCGGGTACTGGTCCGAGGAAGCGTTTGAAGTAGTGTAGTCCGTACTTGCGAATTCCGATGTAGTTGTAGAGCACGAAGATGAATAGTGCAGGGGCGAGGGTAGCATTGAGTGACGACGTGGGTGCGATTAGGAACGGAACAATATCGCCAACGTTGAATAGTAGGGTGTACAGTCCGATACCCATGGCAACGGGGAAGTATTTCATCCCTTCGCTACCGAGAACGTCGTAGGCTTGGTTACGCAGACCGCTTACCGCCAATTCTAGAACGGATTGTGTACGACCGGGCACGCCACTTGTGTAGCGTTTGCTCAGCAGGAAGAACCCCACGGCGGCGGCGATGGTTACAATAACGCCAGCGGTTACGTACCAGTATGCGTCCCACGCTTCGGGGAATAGGAAGGTGTAGTTAATGGGGTGATGAATGTTTACATCTGCACTAATCTTCATAGGTGCACCTGCTCCTTTGTGTTGTGTTGCCCAGTGTTAACTGCTCAGCGTTGTGTTGTGTTGCCCAGTGTTAACTGCGAGATCAGGACACTCCCTTACAGGGTTAATCTATCACAGCTAATAAATTATTTCAAGGGCACCAAATAATTTATTGTTACTTTTTTAATATTATTTATGTTGTATATTTTCCGCCACGTTTCCGCCACGTT
>CAMZNS010000039.1 GCA_947313855.1 uncultured Deferribacteraceae bacterium | reverse complement strand
GGGGGGGGGGGGTGGGGGGGCGTGGCGGGGGGGCGTGGCGGGCCGGCGTGGCGTGGTGTGGCGTGGCGTCGCTGTGTGGCGTGATGTGACTGTGTGGCGTGGCGTGACTGCGTGGCGTGGCGTGACTGTGTGGCGTGGCGTGACTGCGTGACGTGACTGCGTGGCGTGGCGTGACTGTGTGGCGTGATGTGACTGTGTGGCGTGACGTGACTGTGTGGCGTGGCGTGACTGCGTGGCGTGGCGTGACGTGACTGTGTGGCGTGGCGTGGCGTGACGTGACTGCGTGGCGTGACTGCGTGGCGTGACTGCGTGGCGTGACGTGACTGCGTGGCGTGGCGTGACTGCGTGGCGTGGCGTGACGTGACTGCGTGGCGTGGCGTGATGTGACTGCGTGGCGTGGCGTGACGTGACTGCGTGGCGTGGCGTGACTGTGTGGCGTGACTGCGTGGCGTGGCGTGGCGTGACTGTGTGGCGTGACTGCGTGGCGTGACGTGACTGCGTGGCGTGGCGTGGCGTGGCGTGGCGTGGCGTGGCGTGACTGCGTGGCGTGGCGTGACGTGACGTGACTACGTGGTGTGGCGTGGCGTGACGTGACTGCGTGACGTCCCAACGCCACTGCGTCCCTAGTTCACCGTAAACGAGTATGTGCCCAGTAGCGTCGCTGTTTTTGCGTTGTTCCGCACAATATTTGCCCCTTGCGACAGGATACTCCCGTCGTTGTTTAGCGATCTCGTATCGGTGGTGTAAAACCCGAACAGCGATTTCATTGTGGCATCCTGTGCTCCCCCCCCGTCTTTGATATGGTAGATGTACACGCTCCAGCCCCCCCTTTCGGTGCCTTCGATAATTTTGGATGAGTACGTCCGCCAACTTGCACTGCCAACGTTGAGTGGTATCTCTGCGGCAACCATCCCCTTGTACACCCATACGTGCAGTATGTTGGTGGGGTAGATTGCTGTTTGGATATCGGAGAAGGCGTACAGGGTGATCGATTGCTCCCCACTTGGGATGGTGAAGTTCCGACCGATACCCGACGGTTTCAGGTTTTTCACCCTTAGGGCGATGTCGAACTGCGTGATGCTAATTAGTGGCAACTCATCGCCATGTGTTAGGTTTTCCTGTTGTGCTGCTAGCTTGGCGTAAATACCGATGTGCCCGATGCTTGTGCTACTCCACACGGTGCTCTTGCGGTTGCACACCGTTACCGTTGCAACTCGGTCACTCTCCGCGTCGCTCAGACAGGCGAGTGCTTCCTTTACGATGTATACGGAGCTCAGTATTGTGGATAGGTGGATGGCTGTTCCCCCGCCGGGTGAGTTGTTTATGGCGTACCCAGCGTTTCCCCCTTGAGCATAGAGGGTGCTAGGGTGTGTGAGGTTTATTGCTAGCGGCACAATTACTAGCATCATTACTGGCACCAGCATCGACATCAGCATCGGCACCAGCATCGACATCAGCATCGGCATAGTAGTTGCAATAGTAGTTGCGACAGTAGCCATAACCTTCACCACCCTAGCAGGGTCTAGTTTTGGTATGGTTATGCTAGATGTGTTGAGTTTGTTCCCTTGTCCATCAAGCATTGTGATACCCACTTAAAAGTTTTCGATGATAAACTTCGTTGCACCTTTGGCGGCTAAGGTGCCGTCGTTTGTTGCTGTAGTGATTTGGTAGACCTCTTTTTTGCGACAGTCTCCGGCGGCAAACACCCCTTCGACTCCTGTGTTCATGAGGTTGTCAGTGATAAAGTAGCCATTGGCGTCTATCTCTGTTGCCATGTTTTCGAATCCTTGACTGTTGGCGGTTGATCCGACGAATACGAAGAGTCCGTCAACTTTGAGTTCTGTTGTTTCCCCTGTTTTGGTATTTTCTAGGATGAGTGTTTCGAGGTAGGGATCCCCCTCCATGGATTTCACAACAGTGTCGAGTATTGTTTCGACTTTTGGTGATCCTAGGAATCTATCCAGGGCAACTTTTGCGGCTCTGAAGCCGACACGTCTGTGTATGAGGAATATTTTGTCCACATGTCGAGTTAGGTATTCCCCCTCCTCCACAGCGGCATCGCCTCCGCCGATAACGGCAACGGTTTTGCCTTTGTAGAATGTTCCGTCACATGTTGCACAGACCGATAACCCTTTGCCGAAGAATTTGTCTTCGTTGGTGGCTCCAGGGAGTCGTGGTGAGGCACCGGTGCATAGGATGATTGTTTTTGCACGAATAGGTTTGTCCATGCCGTCAACGTGCACAAGTTTGATATTGCCGTCCATTTCGATATTGGTGCATGTTCCATTTCGGATGTGTGCCCCTAGGTTTTCGGCGTGTTGGTAGAATCTTTTTGCAAGATCCACGCCGCTAATTGTTTCGGGTATTCCGGGGTAGTTTTCCACTTCGTATGTTGTTATGAGAGCCCCACCCATGAACTGTTTTTCTAGAATGAGTACGCTCAGATCGTCCCTTTTCCCGTAAATAGCGGCCGTACACCCTGCTGGTCCACCGCCGATGATAACCATGTCGTATTCCGCTTCGATGGATGTCAAGTCGTAATAACTCATATGTTTCTCCTGTGCATACATTCCCAGGGTGAGGTTTTGGAGGTATTGTTCGGGGTTTTGTATGGTTTCAGTTTGTTTTCGTTTTGTTGTTTAAATATATTTGTGTTGGCATGTGTATTCGTTGTCGAGTATGTCTAAGACGGCGTATGTTGCTAGCCCTGTTCGTGGTTCGATTAGTGAGCCGGGGTTGAGGAATAGTGTTTCTTTGCCGTTAAGTTGTTCTTTTTTGATGTGCACCCTGTGGCTGTGTCCGAATATGATGATGTCGAAGGCGTGGTTTTTGTATCGTCGTGCCAGCCTTTGCGGAATATCGTAGTACGATCCTGAGCCATGATTGACGCCGATATGAATGCCTCCAACGGTGATATCTAGGTCGTCGGGGAGCTCGTAAAGACTTTTGTCAGCAAGTTTTACACTGCCCATATCGTTGTTGCCACGAACGGCAAACACCGTGTTGGATAGCTCCTTTAGGCTATCGATAACGCTACCGGATGTCAAGTCTCCAGCATGAATAATCATGTCCGCTCCGTAAGCATCGTCGCAGAAGCTTTTGGGCATGGATGCGGCGGCGTTTCGCCAAATGTGTGTGTCGGACAACACAACAACACGTATGGCTTTGCTACTCCCTTTCAAGATGTTGAACATGTTCCCCCCTACTCTTCAGAGTTGATTAGGTTGTAGATAGCGGTTGCGTATATTTTTGTGGAATCCATGAGGTCGTCGATGTAAATATATTCGTCAGCCTGATGTGCTACCGCTTCTTTGTTGCGGATGGCGAACCCTACGGCAACGAAATTGTGGAACCCGCGTGCATACGTCCCACCGCCAGACGACTGTGGTACGGCGTTCGTGTCCCCTGTGACATTTTTGTACGCATGGGAAACAGCGTTTATCAGGCGTGTGTCCCGCTCAACGTAGAGTGGTGGGAGGTGGTTTCTATCGCGAACCGTAACGGTGAATCCGCAAACATCGTACTGCGACAACCTACTCGCAATCTCTTTACCGAGCTTGTCCCAACTGAGTGTTACGCAGTAGCGAATGTTATGGGTGATGGAGAATGTGAAGTTGGTGCTGTTTTTGGTTGCGGTTGCGGGGTGTGCCCCTTTGTATTGGATAATGGCTGTGTTCCATGTTAGTTCGCCACTCGGTTCGTCCCGATGGTTTGCCTCAACGCACCTGCCACGGGTATCGCACCCTTCGATACGGTGAGCATCCCCAATGTAGTATGTTTGGAAGTAGTCGAGGAGTGTGTTCGTTTCCCCCACAGCGGCGAATACTCGTGTGAGGGTGTTCATCATGATGGCAATGGCGTTTATCCCCTTCTCAGGTGCCATGGCGTGGGCGGCGAATCCTCTGGCACTGATGGTTGCTTGGTATGGGTACTGATAGGCACCTGTGTTGGTGTTGTTAGCATCCATGGACGTTATAACCCACGACAACTCCGCCCCCTTAGGTAGCTCAGCAACCACACCATTGAACACGGCCTTCATACGTGCAACAACTTCGCTGCTCCCGAGTAGGATGTGGCTGTGACAGTTTTCGGGCACTTTATTGTCTTTGTCGCCACCCTCAATGGTCATAATGGTGATGGCGGGCAGGTGTGCATCGCTAACATCGTGTACGTCGTGTGCGTCGCTAGTGTTGTGTGTGGCATCAGGATCAACAATCCCTGCCCCCTCCACAACACTTGTAACAATACCTTTTTCGGCAAAAATGGCGGGATAACCACCGTCGGGGGTAAACCCTATGGTTGGCATCTCCCCCACTTCACGGTAGTACGCCATGTCGCTCATTCCGACCTCTTCGTCGCAACCTAGTAGGAGTCGTACCCGCTTGTTGTTCAGGGGTGTGCCGGTTTCGGCGAGTGCACGAAGTGCGTAAAGGGAGGCTACGGCTGGGCCTTTGTCGTCTTCAGTGCCTCGTCCGTACATACGCATGGCACCGTTGTTGTCGGTGATAATCTTCCCTTCGTAAGGTGGTTGTGTCCATCCGTTCCCTTCGGGGACAACGTCCAAGTGTGCGAGCAGGGCGATGAGCTCCCCGTCAGACTCTGTGGAGCCATAAACACGCCCCGATCCGCCAATTTCCACATGACCGATACGGTTGTCGTAGTTGTGGGTATGCAGTCCGAATCGCACACCACGCTCCAGCATGTAGTTGAGTGCGAGGGTGACCTGTTTGCCGTACGGTTCTGTTTCGGTGCCTTGTTGCTGATACGACTCGAACTTCACGAGTGCTTGTAAGTCGGCGATGATTTCGTCACGCCATTCGTCTATTTTGCTCAGTACTCTGTTCAGTTCCGTATTTTTCATCTATTTATTTTCTCCATACAGTTCGGTGTCGTAGTTTTTGTTTTTGTTTTTTATTTTTGATAGCCACTAGGTTTGTTTGGTGTGCAAAAGATAAGCCAAAAACACTGAGTACATTAATGAGTGTGTAATCTTGTTTGTTGCAAAATAGTTTACAACCTCGTCGTATGTTAGTAGTTTGATGGCTGATATGTCTTCGAACTCGTCAAATTTTGTTTCACCTGCAGGTGTGCACCCTGTTGCGAGTACGATGTTGAATGTATTTGTCATGAATGCGGGGTTGGGGTTCTGCACAGAGATTGTTTGTACATGATTGGGGGTGTACCCTGTTTCCTCTTCCAGTTCCCTTGCGGCTGCTTGTGCGGGGTCTTCGTTTGCGTCGATGGCACCGCCGGGGAATTCGAGGGACACGCTTTTGCTCCCGAATCGGTACTGTTCCACCATGATAAATTTGCCGTCGTCAGTTATGGGGAGTATTGTTGCCCAGTCGCTTGTGTCCACTGTGACGAAAGATGCTTCACGGTTGTTGCGATAGAGGTAAGTGTCTTCGAATATGGACAGTATTCGTGCGAATGCAACTTTTTTTCTCCCTTTGAAGATCCAGTTTGCACTCATAGGATTATCCCTGAGTTCCCACCAGATAGGGGTGTTTTTTGTATTGTGATGTTGCTACGTGTTTCGATATATTTGTTGACGAGGTCTTCAGACACGTTTTCAAAGGTGTAAACAATATGATTAGCACTGATTACCCCCTCCACGGTTTCTTCGAAAGGGAACCCGTATGGTAGGATTGCTATCTGCATATCGTTGCTAGAGACGGGTACAATTTGAACCATTGCTACACCTTCGAGTTTGTCCCCCTCACGTACTCCGATTACCATCTCGCCTGTAACAATCTTCACTAGTTGAATGTTGTCGTAGTTCATGGGAAACTACCCCCTGCTAATTTGTGGTGCTAGTATTCGTTGTGCATAATTTGTACAACCAACACAATAGTACCACTACAACGGCACACTTTCAATAAAAATATCGGTGTAGATTTGGCGAAAATCTTGTGTTGTTTGCGAGTCCACAGTGGTTTGCGAGTCTAGAGTGGTCGTCATTTTTATCAGCGGGGGCATAACAGATAATCCGGTGACACCCCCCTTCACAAACTCCATGAGGACAATACCAGCAACCGACATGGTGTTTTCGTGGACAAAGCGAATGTTTTTCACTTCAAAGCCGTACTTGCGTGCTACGCTAAGGGCGTCGTGGAGGTAGACGCTGGGGTACGACATGAATAGTATTCCGTTGTGGCGTACATATTTTTTGCCAAATCGGAAGATATCACTCAAGCCCATACCGAACCCTTCGCCACTAAAACATGCAATCGCCTTGGTGGTATTTGCGGGTATGCGGCCCCTGCTTGCAGGGTAGTAGGGCGGATTGCATACAGCATAATCGTAGAGACAGCCGTTGGCATCCACGGAGGTGTTTGTTCCGTTGGGGATTTTCGCTGGCGAGAACTCCCCTACCCCGCTCAAAATAGGCACAACACTACCATGACGCAGTGTGCCTGTTGCCATGTTGAGGCGGATGTTTTCCGTTAGGGTGTTGTAGAGCCCTTGTTGCAGTTCGATGGCATGGATGTGTAGCCCCCCGCTAGTGTTGGCGGTGTTGGCGGTGTTGGCGGTGTTGGCGGTGTTGGCGGTGTTGGCGGTGTTGGCGGTGTTGGCGGTGTTGGCGGTGTTGGCGAACTCGCGGGCAACACAACCGAGTATAATCGCAATCACACCACCCCCTGCACCCATATCAACCATGGTGGCTTGTGGTCTTGGCAGTGTAGCATCCCTCTTCGGCAAAAATCCCATGGCGGTGGCGGCAAAATGTGACAGTAGGATAGAGTCCTCGTTGTATCGATACCCTTCACCTTGATTTATCTGTATTCCTGCCATACTCGCACGCCTCACTAATCGCCATAATGCGACGTTAATACCGTTGCGTCAATACCGTTATGTCAATACCGTTGCTCCCAAGGCGTTACGTCAATGACGTCAACAGCATCACCGCTGGGGTAGGAGAACACCGAAGCCCTCGTTGCAACACATGTTAGCTGCCACATACTCCCCTTGCAGAACCCACTTGTGTAGGTATGATTGATGGGGTTCTCCACAATACTTTTCACACGTTGATACAGCTCTGTTGCGGGGTGCACTGTAATGGCAACATGGTTTTGGCTGTTAATGTCCACGTAAAGCATCGCCGTGCCCCCTTGGAACTGCACCGACGACAACGTTGCGACCATGCTGATCACCAAAGAGCCGTCATCAACTACAATATTGGCTTCACCTTTATGTTCAGGGTGGACACCCATGCTCCCGCTCCCATATTTGGGGCGACACTGAACCAGATCCACTAAGGTAATATTCTCCCCACGTATCCCCATGTATATTTCGTTGGGATACTGTTGGCTTTGCGTATTGAGCATGTCAGACGCCACAAACAGTCGCAACCCCAACTGATACTGCTCACTATGGGGATGGTTGTCGTAGTTTATCCCTTTGTGTGACACACTGCTCACCATGGTTGTTCCATCTGCGGTCACTGTTGTGCAATGGATAATGTTCATGGGTGGCGATCCGAGGAATGTTGCTACAAAGGTGTTTGTGGGGTTGTTGTAGACCTCTTCGGGGGTGCCAACCTGCTGAATAGAGCCGTTGTTCATAATCACAACCCTGTGCCCTAGTGCTAACCCTTCGCTTTGGTCGTGGGTAACGTATATGGTAACGCCACCGCTGTTATTAGTATTGTTGCGGTGCATTTCGCTTATTTCCATCCGCAAATCGTGACGCAACCCCATGTCGAGGTTGGATAATGGTTCGTCGAATAGGGCTATTTGTGGCGTATGCACCAAGGCTCTCGCCAACGCCACCCGCTGACGCTCCCCCCCAGAAATCTCTTTGGGGTATCGAAGCATCAGCTTATCCACGCCAACGGTATGTGCCATCCTGAAAACGTCGCTCTTCACTCTGTCTGCCTCAGCCTTACCCCCCCTTCTGCCTGAAAACAACGGACGTTTCGAAAACAACGGACGTCTGTTCGCCAATTGCAGCCCGAAACCCATATTTTGCTCAACACTCATGTGCGGGTAGAGTCCATGATCCTGAAACACCATGGCAACGCCCCTTTGATGCGGTGGAAGGTGGGTGATATCCTCGCCATGGCGATGAATTGTGCCCGATGTTGGGGATTCCAAACCGCTGATGACTCGCAACAGGGTGGATTTACCGCAACCTGAAGGTCCCATGATGGCAATAAGCTCCCCGTCGCGAACGTCGAGGTTGAAGTTTTCCACGGCAACGCGGTCGTTTGTGTCACGGTCGTTTGTGTCACGGTTACGGTTGGAGCCACCCCCCCGTTGCGACTTGTACACCTTCGTAATACCCCTAATCACCAATGACATAACACCCTTCCCCAGCTCTCAGCCACAAGCCTCAGCCCAGATTAATTTGCCCTAGTACCACCATGAGCCTGACGCATCATATAAAGGAACGGCGTATCGATAGTCGCAATAAATACCTTCACTAAATACATAAACATTATAATACCACCCAAAACACTCCAAGGCAAGGGTTGCACACCCTCAATGATTATCAACGACGGAATAATCTTGAACACCAAAATAGTGAAAAATACTGTATCCAAAACCTGAGAAATTACTGTGCTAAGATTGTTCCGCACCCACAAAGGTGTTCCCCAACCCTTCAACAACGAATAAACAAAAATATCCACTCGCTGAGAGATCGTGTACACCAACAAACCAACAACAGTAAACATTATCACAGCAGAATTAGGGGCAAACAAAGCACTAATATTATCGCTAACACCACCGTCATAATCGTTCGGAACAAAAAACGTGGTAGCTATCATGGACAACATAAACACACCGGTCAAAACCATGGACAATACTACTGCCAACTGTGCACGACGCTTACCATAAAACTCGTTCAACGCATCCGTCGCAAGGTAGATGGAGGAGTACAGAATATTACCCATGCTCACATTCATACCAAACAACACAATCTGCTTGCTACCCTGAATATTCGCACCGATGAGTGCCAATACCATCCAACCAACCAAACCCACACGACCGAAATAAGCATGTACCAATACCAACGAAACCATGGTAAACAGCAACACAATAATCCAAAGCAATGTATTTACACTATCCATAACCACTCCAATAACTCGTAATAAATAAGTTGTACTTGCCAACACCAACTTTTTATAATAACATAAGTGTTGAAATAATATTATTTGTAACTAATACGTTACAACCACAGGAGAACCTCCGAAATGACAACTCAATACCACAGAGCAACAACAATACTAATAACCACCGCTGTATTGCTAATCGCAATCACAACAATGGGATGCTCACAAAACTCATACAAAGAATCTGACGCTCGCAAAGGGGTAGGCAACAAACAAGAAGTCAGCGTTGACGGCAACTACTCTAGCACCGTCAACTACAACTACGACAAACTCTACTTCGAAATTGTCGCAATCAACAAAGATTCTCAAACTTCACAAGTCTTCCAAATAAACATCAACAATACCACAAATATCTCAGAAAACGTTAGCTTTATCGTACAAGACTTTGTCCCCGACTTTATCATCGACGAAGATGGCAAAATCGCCACCAAAAGCGATAACCTCTCTAACCCTGCCATAAAAGTTGTCGTATACCTCGATGGCGAAGCAACATTTGACAGCTGGCTGTTCCAACTGTACCCCGACATACACCCGTTCATCGATGCCAACTACCACATACTGTACACCGACACACTTGTCGAGCAGGATGCACCCACTGAGGGCACAACCGAGGGCACAACCGAGGGCACAACCGAAGGGAACAACTCGGACGGCTAACACACCACCCTACACAGCCACCCTACACAGCCACATGGACATGAGTCCCTTGCAATGCATACCGACGCACAGCATCAACCCGCACCGTTACCAAAGACCCCGGCTGTATCTCTGCTTGCGACTGTGCCACAAAATTCACCACCATATTTTGCCGGCTACGTCCTGTGTAGGTTGTGCTATCGGTTTTGCTTGCTCCCGTCACAAGCACCTCCACAGTTGTGCCTTGCAAAGTGGCTCTATCTTTTGCTCGTCTTTCGTCTGCTGCGTCCATCATCGTCGCAAGACGCCTTTTCTGCTCATGGAGTGGCACCGAAATACCTCTGCCCACCTTTTGTGCACGATCCTCCATCGCCAACGATTTTGTATTCGGTCTCGGTGAGTAAATAAACGAATAAACCATGTCATAACCGATAACATCCATTGCTTCCATGGTTTGCTGAAAATCCTCCTCAGTCTCCCCAGGGAACCCAACAATAAAGTCGGACGACAGGGTAAGCCCCGGTATTTTCGCCTTAGCGTACTCCACCTTGCGAATGTACTCCTCGATGGTATGATTGCGACGCATGCTTTTCAAAATCCGATTGCTACCCGATTGCAATGGCAGGTGCAGGTATTCGCACACCTTCTCGCACTCCGCCATGGTATCCACAATATCCTCGTCGAAGTCCCACGGATTGGAGGTCATAAAGCGGATACGCTCGATACCATCCACACCATTCACCGCCCGAAGAAGGCTCGAAAAATTAATGTCGCCACCGTTGGTCAGGTTCTTCCCGTAGGAGTTAATATTTTGCCCCAGCAGGGTAACCTCCTTCGTACCACCCAGTGCCAGCCGTTCAATCTCCGTTATTATGTCCTCCAAGGGGCGAGAAACCTCCCTGCCACGAACAAACGGTACGATACAGTAGGAGCAGTACTTGTCGCACCCCTTCATCACCGAAACATACATGGATATATTAGGTGTTACCTTGAAGCTGTCGATATGGTAGTCAGCAGGGTTCATGGCGATGTCAACAACACGCTCGCCAGCCATTACACGCGGGAATATTTGGGGGAAACGAACAAGGGCATCAGTACCCATGACGCAACTTACCTGAGAAAATCGCGACAAAATCCTCTCACCCTCCTGCTGAGCAATGCAACCCATTATCCCAACCTTAACACCCTTACTACCACCACTATCCTTGTAGATACGACCCAAAAGACTCTCCATCTTATGGAACGGCTTCTCACGCACAGTGCAAGTGTTGATCAACACAAAACTAGCATCCTCAACACTCGCCCCCTGAATATAACCGAAACTCTCAAGAACAGCCTCAGCACGCTGTGAGTCGTACTCGTTCATTTGGCACCCGTATGTAACAATGTAGTACGTTCCTGATTTTACCATGACAAAACATTCCTCGAATAATATTGAATAATATTTAACACAAAACTTGCCTCGCAACGTAGACACCGTAACGTAGACACCGTCACGTAGACACCGTAACGTAGACACCGTAACGTAGCCCACGCCCAAAGGGGGTAGCCCCGAAAGTAGCCCCGCAACGCAAGTAACTTAACCTCAACAGTATACGCAATACGGACAAACCTAACAACTACTATTAACATCAAAGTGGTGGAAATAATGACGAAAGCAAGGGGTGAAGCAGGATTAATGCCGGAAAGTCTGCATCCAGAAAAAGATAGTTGCCAGTGGTCAAATTTTGACCACCCCCCCAGAATTCTTATGAAATCGGACTTATTGAAGGGGTAGGAAAGGGTTTTACACAGCTTCTGCAAAAGATATCTCAAATAAATACTTGACACCACCGGAAGGGCGATAAAATAAGGAGTGTGGCTGTGAGACCGCTGAAAGCCCTACTGCACGGGGATAGGGATTTTTGGACGTTGCAATCTGTTATTAAAAAAATCCCTGAGAAATACTTATGAACAACATTTGCACAATTATAGCACAGCCACCAACACCCCTATTCTTAAGGATACAACATAGCAAATAACTAATATTGCCAAAAAATATGCCAACCTATTGTAACGAAACTATGAAAGCCTTTGGATAATCTTTCTTAATAACCTTCAAGCTCGACTTCGCATCAGCACGTGTCGCAAAACCATCGATAATAACACGTGAATAGATGGAATCAGAAACCCAAATGTCAACAACCTTAGAACCATCAACAACATCTGCAAGCTTTATCGCATTGGAAAGTTGGCTAAACGAACCCAACTGAATACCATACTTACCCGACACATCACCAGAGTAGCTCTTCCAATTGGAACTACCGTCAATGCTGGTACTCTGCTCAACTGGCACCTCAGTCGCCATAGGCTCAAGTGCCACAGGTGCAATCGTAACAGGCTCGGTCGCTACGGACTCAGTTGCCACAGGCTCAGTTGCCACGGGCTCAGTCGCTACATCGGTGTCAGAACTGTTTGCCTCAGCACTATCAACAACAGCCATGGGCTCCGACATGGGCAAAACCTCATCTGCAATCGCCACAGGTGCAATCGCCACAGGCTCGGTCGCCACAGGTGCAATCGCCACAGGTGCAATCGCCACAGGCTCGGTCGCCACAGGTGCAGTCGCCACAGGTGCAGTCGCCACCATGGGAACAATCGCTGCAGGGTTGTATTCCACTACCCCCCCCGTACCCGTAATAGCCTCTTTGGTGATCGTGTTTTCTGCTGTTAGGATTTTGGGTGTAACGGCTCCTTTGTTCAGGTCGGTTGATTCGGGCACGATAATCCCGCCGGCACAGAACGATTCGTCAGCATCGTTGATGGATGCTAGTAGTGGGTGGTATGCGTTGACGACGTATGTTGGTGTGCCCACGGTTTTGATCATTACGTTTGCTGTTCCCGATCCTAGCATTCCGATTTTGTTTGCTGCGACTTTTGTTAGGTCGATGATTCGTCCGTCTTTGAATGGTCCTCTGTCGTTGATTCTTACCACAACTTTTTTGTTGTTATCGAGGTTTGTGACTTCCACTCGTGTACCCATGGGTAGAGTTTTGTGTGCTGCCGTCATGTCGTACATGTTGTAGGTTTCGCCGTTTGCGGTGAGTTTTCCGTGGAAGTCTGGTCCGTACCAGCTTGCGTCACCTGTTTGGACAAAGTTTTTGGTATGGCTGAGTCGTAGGTATGTGCCCCCTAGGATTGTGTAGGGTTTGTCGTATGCTACTTCTGTGGCTAGGGCACAGGATGCTTTCGATTGTTTTAGGACGAAGTAGTCTTTTGAGCCGTATTTGACTTGTTGGTAGCTTTTGAGTGCTACCCCGTTTTTGAATAGTGCTTCCACGTCTGATTTTGGCAAGGTTGTTGCTTTCGCCATAGATATGGTTGGGATCGCCATTGTGATTGTTAGAAGTATCATACCTGTGAGAGGTATGATGTTGAAGTTAATTTTTTTCATAGTAACACCCAAAATAATACCATTAAACAGTGGTTTAGTTCTGTTTGATTGGTATCCCTTCTGAACAACGCACGGTTTTGCAGTCTTTTTTGCTGTTTGCTGTCCGTGTGTTCATTGTTCGTTGTTCATTGTTCGTTGCACACCGCATATTAATATTTATATTATATAAGTATTATCTGTATGTCTACAAAATTCAAATATAATTCAAAAAAAGTTGAAAAAAAGAGAAATCAGGGTGATAGGAGCGTACGGCGATGACGAACGCACACGAACGCACGGTGATGACGAACGCACACGAACGCACACGAACGCACGGCGATGACGTGCACCCCCGACCAAACGCCCATGGGCGAGGCAAGTGGGGGTGCCGTCCAACCCTGCCACCTACTTACGTTGCGGGAGCACCCTGTACACTTTAGCAACAGTACCGTAGTGTGCCACAAGTTCGAATAGGTTGTGGTCGTAATTGCCCAAGAGGAACATTTGTATGAGGTTGCTATTGATGTAGCCATCTTCGGCTATTGTTAGTTCCGATCCCCAAGGTGTTTCCATGAGTATGGCACCCACGCCGTTGTTGAATGGTGTGGATACCTGTTTGGTTGTTCCGTCGATGGCATTGACGATGTACAGGTCTTTGATGAGCAGTACCCCTGCCCCTGGGGTGCTGATGGAGAAGGAGTTGAGGCTGAGTTTTGATGAGCCTGCACATACGTATTCCCCATCTTGCGGTGATGTTGAGCATGGTATGCGTGATGCTTGCAGGTAGCGTGCCTGTTTGTTTGCGATATCGTAGTTGCCGATGAACTGTATGGCACCAAATTTACCGATCATGTCGGCGGTGTACATGAGGTAAATGTCGTCTTGGTTGAGGTTCTGGTCGTATCCGAGTACGTTGTCGATGATATCTTGTGTTGGTGTTTTCGACGCAATGGACCGGTTGATGTTTGTCATCCCGTTGTTGCTGAGGTAGGAGATGATGTTGTACATTTCGTCTTGTGAGCTAGAGACCATGCTCCGTGCGACGAAATATGTTTTGGGCGAGCTTTGGCTCATGCCGTCGTGGAAGCTTTTGTCTTTCAGGTACTCTTCGATGACCAAGCCGTAATCCCACCATGTGTAGATGGCACTCCCCTCCGGTATGATGTTCTTCATTTTCATGTCTTCGTACACTTGGAATATCTCAGGTGGTATGGATGTTGTGGGTTTGACGCTGGTAATCATACCTAAAGCAGGGATAAACAGTACCACCCCCACAAGTGTTGTCGCACCTAGATACACAACGCTGGTAACCTGCTTGCCTAGTCGACCAAACATATTTGTCAGGCGTTGTTCGATGTCGATGGGTAGGTATCTGATTGCTAGCAGCATGATGTAGCCGAATCCGATACCTATGAGTGGACCGCCGTACATTGTAAAACGTGGCGAGGATAGGAATCCGAGGGCAGTTAGTGCCAAAAGGGGCATGAGGGGCAATGCGTAACGCATGTTGCCAAGTGCGAACAGCAAGAACCCTGCCGTACCGACGACAACAAAGAAGCCATTGAAATAGTAGGCAGACATAACCTCAGGTGTGGTCTGTTTGATGGCTTCGGATATTGTGTTGTAAACATTGGGGAATGCCGATGTGGACAGATCCTTATTGAATAGGTAGATGTAAGAGAGCTCCACAAAAGAACTAATACCTGCAAACACTACAAACGGATTAGCAAATAGTATGAAAAGCCCCAAACTGATAAGTATCTCTTTCAGGTGATAGCGTGAGAATACTAGGAACAAAAATAGTATGACAGCATAGATTAAGTTGAATATCTGATGCTCGTACCAAAGGTAGAGGAGGTGTGTGGAGAACCCTGCTAATGCAGAATATATGTAGGGGCTGTAGGGCTCTAGTCTGCCAAAAATACCCATCATTGCCATACCGATACCAGAGGCTTTCGAATCATGGACTGCCTCGCCATCATGATCACGCCTGTAACGAGCACTCATGGGGATTAACGATATGAAAATCGCAATTAACATGGGGAAGAATACGTTGAGCAGATCGGTATCAAAACGCCCCGACGTGGATCGCAAATAGAACATTGGGGCGTAGGAGCCTGTTATCGCCGCCAAAATCCCCAAAGGTAAGTAGCCGATACTCATCCCCCAAAGGATGGATACCACAACTATCATCGAACCCAAAATGGGAGTAAGGATTAACGCAGAGAAGTAGATATTGTCCCGCATGTGGAAGTTGTCTGTATCTGGCAACACCGATGCTAAGGCTAGGTTCAGGTGTGCGATGAGGGGGGTAACTTTAGGACGCTCCCAGCCGTCGGGGTAGTACATGATCGGATCGTTGGTGAGAGGTTCGTACGTTCCGTCTCGCACCTCTTCAGTGTACCGAATCCACTTGTAGGAGTCTAGTGTGCCTAGAATAGGTGTGTCGTTGTCCACATAAAATGCTGGGTTTTTGTCTTCCAACCATGGTGAAAGTTGCTCCCAGCGATAGTGTAGTACAATGGCAAATACCATGGCGATGGCAACGATACCGAGGAGGATGTTGTATCGCCTAGGCATTTTCAAATAGCTTGTTGCAACACTGTATTTGGAGAAATAACCTGTAAACATGTCTAGCTTGCTGTCTATCCATTTCATATTAATTAGGCCCCTACTCAAGTGTGATTTTTATTTTATTGCTTCTGTAAATAGTCTTTTTTGATAAACTCAAGGAGTAATCGTACGCCAAATCCTGTTGCACCTTTGCCCAACCATGGGTGTTCGCTGGATGTGAACCCTACTCCAGCTATGTCAAGGTGTATCCAAGGGTAGTTGTCCACAAACTGCTTGAGGAATAGTGCGGAGAAGATTGTGCCCCCTTGGGAGAGTGTTTGGAGTCCGATATTTTGTAGGTCGGCGTGTGTTCCTTTGAGGTGTTTTTCGTAGTGTTCGTAAAGTGGTAGCTCCCAAACATCTTCGCTAATGTTGAACGATGTGTCTTCCAGTGATTTTGCGAGGAAACGTCTGTTGGCGAAGAAGCCTGCCATGAGTTCGCCTAGGGCAACAACTACTCCACCGGTGAGTGTTGCGATGTCGATGATAACTTCCGGTTCGGTTTGTGTTGCGAGGAACAGTGCATCGGCTAGCACCAGTCTGCCTTCGGCGTCGGTGTTGTGTATTTCGATGGTTTTGCCACTAGCGGCGGTGATAATGTCGCCGGGGTTGATGGATGTTGAGCTAACCTTGTTTTCGGCTAATGGTAGGTATGCGTAGATATTTACGGGGAGTTTGAGTTGTGCTGCGGATCGTATTACGGCGTACATGGTTGCGGCACCGGTCATGTCTGATTTCATGAAGTGCATGTGTGAAGCCATGGATTTGATATTTTCGCCCCCCGTGTCGAATGTAATCCCTTTGCCGACGATGGCGATATTGGCTTTAGTATTTGGTGCCCCTTGGTAGTGCATTTTGACAAGGCATGGTTTGTTGACCGATCCTTTGCCCACGGTGTATATGCATTCGAGTTTGTTGTTTAGTAGTTCGTCGTTTGCGATTACTTCCATGGAGATGTTGTCGGGGAGCATGTCTTCCATCATTTTGGCGTAAGACATGGGGTAGAGTTCGTTGGAGGTGGTGAGGACAGCGTCTTTGAGGATGTTGATGTTTTCGAATGTTGTGAGTATTTCACTTGAGATTTGATCCACAAATTTTTTCTGTTTGGGTAGCGATGTGATGATTTCGATCTCTTCCAGAGTTGTGCTTGGTGGGTTGGTGTTGTATTTTAGGAACTGGTATGATCCTGCTAGCACCCCTTCTATGAAGTATTTGGAGTGCATTAGGTCTTTGTCGTCGTTGTAGATATCTTCGAGAGAGATTACTGAGAAGTCGCTTACGCGGTCTTTTTTGATTAGTTTGGCGAATTCGTATCCGATCTCCATGTATTCGCGGTATTCGCCCGGTTCTTTGGGCACGTTGACTAAGTAGACGCGACGCATTTTGTTACCTAGTTCGATGAATAGACTGCTTGTGTACCCTTTTTCGAAGATGAAGTCATCGCCGTTTAGTATGGGTTCGATGGCACTGATTAGGTGTTCGCCTACTACTTCATCGCTTAGGTTTATCCCTTTGTAGACAGGTATTAGTAGTGCACTTTTTTTAAATGTTTCGGCAATCTTCTTTCTGCAGGTAATCTTCATCTCTCGCTCCAAGGTTTTTATATATTTGGTTATTTTTCTTCGGCTAATCCCCATACGTGGGGATGCAAACCATACGTATGGTACTCGCAATGCCACCCTAAGTCAAGGAATATACGTTTTTAAAGTTAGCGTTGGCATTGTTGTTGCATTGTTGTTGGCTCCAGCATATTTTTAACTAGCACAAATACCTCGCCACAGATTGGTGAAGTCTGTCGGTTCCGGTGCTGTAAATATTTTATCTTCGCCTGTGAAGGGATCCCGAAACGACAGTTTATTGGAATGTAGTGCAGGTCGTTGTATCATGTTGTTGTAGGGGTTGTTGCAGCCGTAGAGGGGGTCGCCGATGATGGGGAACCCGATGTGTGCCATGTGTACCCGCACTTGATGCGTCCGTCCTGTATGAATAAGGGCTTCGGCACAAAAACCCTTCCCATGGCGAGCAGTTATCTTCACCTCAGTACGGGCATGCTTCTTCGCCTTACTAGAGCTGTTTGCTTCAGTGTTGGTTTCCAGGGAGCTAGTGTAGCTGTAGCCGATAATCTCTTCGTCGGATATCTTTTCGTCACTAGGTGTTACGATCATACTACGCCAATCGGTTTTGCTACGCTCCATTGTGTTGTCGATATCGTAGTATGTGCGCTGAGGGTCGCCGTACCCGATGAGTTTGTATTCTTTGTACAGCTCCCTGTTGGCAAACATCTTCTGAAACTTGGCAACAGCCTCGGGCGTTTTCCCCACAAGCATGACACCGGTTGTATCCCTATCGAGGCGATGGATAATACCCATGCGTGTTGCGAGGGGTATGTCCACCACGTTGCCCGATTCTGTTGAGGTGGTTGCATGGGCAATAAACTTCTCCACATCTAGTCCAAACCGCTTGATTATGCCGTTAACGAGGGTAATCTCCACGGCAACACCTGTGGGGGATATGTAAGTTGGTCGGTTGCTGCCACCACTGCCACCACTGCCACCACTGCCCGAGCTAGGACGTTGCGACAACCCCTGTGACGACGGGTGCACCGTCAACCCCGCTGGCTTGTTGATAACAGCGTAATGTTCGCACTCGAATATTACGTCAAATGGTGCGTCCGCCCCCTGAAGGTAGTCCTCAACAGGCATGGACTCGGTTATGTAAACCGACACAACATCCCCTAACGCAACCTTCTGTGATGCTTTTTTGGCAGGAACAAACGTAACATTATCTGCAATGTAGTCCAGCAGGTGGGTGGATTCAGAGGGGATGGGAACGCCTGCAATGGGAACGCCTGCGGAACCGGGAACGCCTGCAACAGGAATGCCACCCTCCAACTCACGCAAAACATCAACACCAAACCGAGACGCCGACGTCGACACAGAAACAGAGCCTAACCCCAGCAGAATGGTAACGCTTTTACGCGACAACCCGAGAACCTTGGAGCAAGCCCCATCAAGGCGTCCCCCCTCTTTAACAATAAACACTTGCTGACTACCCTGACCCATAAAACAAAACTCCGAATAAAATATGTACCGCACACAAGCAATACCTAACCTACTTCAGTTCGCTCCAATTATCACCAATGGAGGCGTTCACCTTGAGGGGCACCTTAAGACTCATCACCGAAACCATTATCCCCTTCATAACCTGCAAGAAGCTTTCGGCAATACTCTCTTCAACCTCGAAAACAAGTTCATCGTGTATCTGCATTATCATGTGTGCCTCAATATTGTTTTGCCTAATATAATCGTCGGCACGAATCATGGCAAGTTTGATAATATCGGCGGCACTCCCTTGAATAGGTGCGTTCACAGCGGATCGTTTGGCATGGGCTAGTTGCATGTTGTTGGCACCGCCGATGTTGTGTATGGTACGGATACGCCCCAAAATTGTTGTTGTGTAACCATCTCGCACCGCCTCTTCGATTGTTTTGTCGATGTAGCGTTTCACGCCCCCATAAAGCTTGAAGTATCCGTTGATAAAGGTGGATGCCTCCCCCATGGGTATCTCCAGTGATTGGCTAAGTCCAAACGCTGTTTTGCCATAGATTACGCTAAAATTGACCTCTTTGGCAATACGCCTCTCAGAGGCTGTTATTGTTGCTTCGGCGTTACCTTGGTGGAAAATATTCATGGCTGTTTTCGCGTGAATATCTTCGTCATTCGTAAACGCCTCAACCAACTCTTCGTCGCCACAAAGGTGTGCCAGTATTCGCAATTCAACCTGAGAGTAATCGATGCCCACAAGCTTGTAGCCCGCTGTTGCCCGAAACGAGCCTCGAATACGCTCGGAATACGATCCTCGCACAGGTATGCTTTGTATGTTGGGGTTGTTGGCGGATATTCGCCCTGTGCCCGTGCCCGTAATGTTGTACTCAGGGTGCATACGTCCACCATCGTCAACAAAATCCAGTAGCTTGAGCGTGTATGTGGAGAGGAGTTTGGACAACTCGCGGTACTCAAGTATGCCATGGAGAAGGTTGGCGTGTTGGGGGTTGTTCCGCAAAACAGCTCGTAGGGACTCCTCATTGGTGGAGAACCCCGTCTTTATTTTCTTGTGGGGCACAATACCTAAAGAGGAGAACAACGCTTCAGCTAACTGTTTGGTTGAGGCTATGTTGAACCTGTAGCCAACGTAGTCGCATATTTCAGCCTCTAGCTCGCGTATCCTAGCAGAGATATCGTCGGCAGCCTTGAGAATTTGGTTGGTGTCCACACATATGCCACGACCCTCCATGGCAACAAGGATAGGTAACACCTTAACGTCAACACCTTTGTAAGACTCCAGACCAGCCGTAATGCCCATGTTCCCCTTAGACGACCCATACGAATCTGCAATACGAGCCATGAACTCCAAATCGGACTCACCCTTCAAACGCAGGTGCGACTTACCATCAGTATTGCTCATCCAAAGGAGTAGCATCATGTCCAGCATAACACCAGAATCAGCAAGGTTGCGAAGGTAGTCGGTGAAAAGATTGGACTGCAACAGACCTTTGTAGTTGTAAAATAAAACATGACCAGTAGGGGCATTGCGTAGAAGGGTAATGGCTTGTGTGGCGGTTATGGTTGGTGTATCCGTGTGCTTGCTGCCGGTGCCGATGCCGATGCTGCTGCCGGTGCCGGTGCCGATGCTGCTGCCGGTGCTGCTGACGTGAACGTCATCCGTACCCATAAACGCCCCCATATGGAATACGTCACCCTCTGGACGCGGATGCTCAACCCTTTGGCAAACACTATTTTGCACAATGTACACCGTGCCATCCATGCAGAATAGGTAGTCACAATACTGTTTATCGCCAGTATCCAGTGCCCCGTGGACAAATGTGGTGGCAAGTTTCGTCGCATCACCCTCAGAGCTAGACCCTGAACCTGACATGGGGGTAGCCGTGTTGTTGTGTTCGGGGAAGTGTTTACGCAACAACCCTCGCAGTCCGTAGCTACTCAGAAACGTCCCTGCACGATTGTTGTCGGGTGTCATGGGTGCAGTGGGTTGTAGGTTGTCCACATGTTTGAGCTCAGTAAGCTCTTGTGATAGGTATGCGAGGTGTCTGTTGTCCCGCAGAGTCGACTGTAGCTTCCCCTTGATTTTGCCAATGTTGTGGTAGATGCCATCCATATCGCCGTATTCATTGAGCAACTTGGATGCGGTTTTGGGTCCAACGGATGGCACTCCAGGGATATTATCGGAGGCATCCCCTGCTAGTGCTAGGAAATCCCGCACCTGATTAGGTTGCACCCCTAGTTTCGCCTCCACCCCCTCTTCATCGACCTCCACCCCTTTTTGGTAGTCGTACATATAAATACGCCTTTGGGGATTATCGTCGATAAGTTGCATGAGATCTTTGTCTTTGGATATGATGACGGCACCGGTTTTGGCGTTATTGACCAATGTGAATATGGTGTCGTCCGCTTCAAACCCTTCGATGGCGTACACGTTGAACCCAAAAAACGGCAGCTGCTCTTTGAGTATTTCCACCTGTGTTATTAATTCGTCGGGGGTAGGTTTGCGTGTTGATTTGTAGGACTCAAGGAGTTTGTGACGATGGGTTGGACCTTTGGCGTCGAATACTATCTCCACGGATCTGTTGGGGAATTCGGTTCGAAGCTTCATCATAACACTAATGAATATTTGTAGTATCCCTGTTGGGCTACCGTCTGGTGCCTCTAGGCTTACCCCTGAGTGCAACGCCCTGAAGGCTATGAAATGCCCATCAACTACTACCATCTATCAACCTCCAATGCGTACTGCTTGCTGCTTGCTACTGTTTACCTGCCCCTGTAGTGGCGAAATAGGTCTGCAACAACATCTTTCACAGTTGCACCATGGTAGAGCACTTTGTAAGTGGCGTCGATGGTGGGCAACTGAATAACGGGAGTTGATTTGTCGGCATAAATCTCTTGATAAACAGATTTCACGGTAAACACACCCTCAGGGATGGATGACTTGCTACTCATTACCTGTTCTAAGGTTGAGCCGCGACCCACCTCGAGCCCCACGGTTCTGTTGCGAGATTGATCGCTCTTGGCAGTCATTACCAAGTCGCCAAACCCTGCGAACCCTGTGAAAGCGTCTCCATGGCAATCGTGATGTTTGGCGTACCGTATCATATCTTGAAACCCTAGTGCAAACAGTGCACCGCTGGTGGTAGGTGGCAACCCTGACCCGTCCACAAGACCCATAAACAGGGCGATGGTGTTTTTAAACGCACCAACAAGCTCCACACCTTTAATGTCGTCGGTAATTCGTGCACCAAAAGTGTCGCTGGAGAATAGCTTCTGCCATGCTTCCATGTCGCTACGAGACGCAGACGCAATATCTGCCATGGCGTGGGAGTTGTTTGCAATATCCTTGGCGAACGTTGGACCCGATAATACTGAGTACACCGCACTATCGCCGATTACCTCTCGCAAAATCTGGCTCACAAACATGTTCGTACCCTGTTCAATCCCCTTGCTTATGGAGAGGATATGCTTCCCCTGCAGGGCTGGGGCAAGGGTTTGAGCAGTGCCACGGGAAAACGGTGTGGGCACACCCCAAACAAAATAATCTATATGTTTATGCTGGTCGCTACCTTCGGCAACTAACTCTTTCGACGCGTAAGCGGTTATGCTATCAGGCAACGTGTACCCTGGCAGGAAGTTTTTGTTCTCACCCCCGTCGTTGATTTGCGTCACCGTGTCTTCGGTGTAAGAAAACATGGAAACACTAGCAACATGGGAAGACCGCGACAACGCCATCGACATCGCTGTACCAAAACTACCCTCACCAATTACGCCAATATCTGTTTTTTTCATAACTACACTCCTCAAATAATAACTAAAATACACTAATCCTGTTCAGGCTTCTTTTTATTCAACAAAAACACTAAAATAGTCATGGCAAAAGAGATAACAATCGTACCATTAAACCCTCGCTGCAACGACGATACCGCATTACCAAAGGATATCTTGCTGTCCAAATAACTACCAAGCTCCACGTAAGAAAATATACCCTGAAAATACTGATCGGTTATGAAAAATGATGACACAAAAACTACCCATGGCAACACTGACCACCAAAATACCTCGTCAACACTCGCAACCACAGGGAAAACACGTGGCTTATCCGAAGAAACAACAACTTCATCAGAAACAATACTAACACGAACAAAACGAATCATCGAAACGCTAACCGTAACATAAAACAGAAACCACAACAACACAAGAACATACGAACCAGAATCAAATAATCCCATGGCAACACTAACAAGGCTGTAGGTGAACGGGAAAAATGTTAGCAAAACAAGAACACTAACCCAAAATACCCGAACAACATCAACAAGATCCACCCACGATGATGGCAAAAACCTCGTAAGGTAAAGAACCGTCGGACGAATCAACAACGTGTACCAACGAGAAAATAGGCTCGTGCGAAAAAATATGCCCACAAAAATGAACAGCAAAATACCCGAACCGAAAAGAAGAAGCATAAAATACTTGTAATCATAAGAATACAAAACCGACGAAAATAACGACAACGAAACTATGGGGACAGAAAGCAACCAACCCCTATCCGAATAAACCAAAACAGACACAAAAAGATAGAACAAATAAACAAACACAACAGAAGCAAACAACAACAATGACAAAGACGAATAAGGCAACAAAATCGCAAAACGAATGAACACAAACACAACAAGCAAAACCTGAAGAACCCTGAACATAAACAAAGACTCAAAACCGCCAACCCTAGGAGAAGAACCAACAAATAAAACCGTATGAAGAGTCAACACAAATAAAACCGATACCGCAAAAACCGATACACCAAACTCATAAACATAGTCCGAAACAGCAAGAACCAAGGAAGCATCAACCAACACCGAACTGCTCTGAAACATAAAACTCGGCGAACCCATAACCGTACCCACCAAAAACAACGCCGATACACTCAACAATGGAAACAGCATGGACACAAACCAAACAACAACTCCCGAACCGATGAAAGCTCGCCACACAAAAGATAACGACAAAAATAACGCACCCAAAGCAAAAGAATACACATTCAAAGAGAAAAATAGCAGCATACCCGAAAAAGTCAGAAACATAAGGGGTGCAAGAACACGCAAAGAACTCACACCATGGGAATAACGAACATACCTAGAAACATACAACAACACAGTAACAAAAAATACAAAACCAAACAGCAAACCTATGACATCAAAACCGAATGACACCTTGCCCACAAAAGGCAAAATATCCGTGGTACGAATAAAACTAGCACTGCTGAAAATACTCGGCAAACCAACAACAAACATACCCAAAATAATCAACACAAACAACTGAAACGGCAGATGACTCAACCGATTAATAGGGCTGAGCAGGGTGAACGGATTGCGACGAATATGGAACGAAAACATCAGAAGAACAACAACAAACACGGCATAAGAAACAAATATCCACAAAAACAGCATACCAACCTCAACAGAACTCCACGCTCACACGCTCACACGCTCACACGCTCACACTAGGCAACGCACGCAAGACAAACTAATCCATTATACCACATCACAAATGTTTTCTCAACTACCGCACCAAAGAATAATAAACGAACAACACGTGTGTCGCACCCCCCTCATCTAATGTGTTTACAAAAACTGTTACAAATAGTAAACTAGGGGACAGCCACCCACGTAGCCACCCACGTAGCCACCCATGCAACAACGTAACAACAGCATGACAACAGTCGTGTGGCAACGTAACAACAGCGTAGCAACAACGTAACAACAGCATGACAACAGTCGTGTGGCAACGTAACAACAGCGTAACAACAGCGTAACAACAACGTAACAACAACGTAACAACAACGTAACAACAACGTAACAACAGCGTAACAACAGCGTAACAACAACGTAACAAAAATATGACCGAAACCCAACACACCACAACTATCCGACTCTACCTCTGGGTTACCGCCTGTGTTGCCCTAGCACTCGTCGACCACTACCTCGACTACACACACGCACCCACACTCCTCGCCAATACCATCGTCGTACCCCTAATAATCGCCCTAGCTGTGTACGCCCTCGGACTGCGTCTCGGCGGGGTTGTCGTGGTGTTAATACTCCTCACGGGATACCTCACAAGCAACTACACCCTCCTCCTCGAGCCACCCAAAAAGCTAGCAACCTACACCGCTTTGACCACCACTAACGGGAAGGTTCGCGTACCGAGGGATTGGGATGTTCAGGCGTCTGTTGGGCAAGCTATTCGCGTTGAGGCAATGGTGGCTGATGATGGGAGTCGCACCGAGTTTACTCGCCTGAAAAGTGGTCGTCGGTTCCGCCCCGTCAACACCACCGTCAGCACCGTCAACACCACCGTCAACACCACCGTCAACACCACCGTCAACACCACCGTCAGCACCGTCACCACCGTCAACACCACCGTCAGCACCGTAGTAGGCAGAGGCGTCCCCCTTGTTAGCCACCTGCTACGCAAGCGTTACGATCTTGCTAATCGTTTGTACTACGATTCTGGTGGTGAGGTGTTTACTGCTCAGTCACATCTATTTGGTTATCGTTCGTTCATTCCAGAGCCTTTGCGAGACATGTACATTGTTACGGGGTTGTCTCATCTGTTGGCACAGTCTGGTTTGCATGTTGGTATTATGGTTGCCTTATTTTTCTTGGCGAGGCGTCTTACGAATTGGCGTCTTCTTGAGATTGTTGCCCTTGTTCTTGTTCCCATGATTATTCCCCTCAGTGCGTTTTCGGTTACTGTTACCCGCGCGACTCTGTTTGCGTTGTCGTACATGTTTTGTCGTTTGTTGGGTTATCGTGTTTATATGGTTCCGTTCACATTGTTGTGGGGTGGTATTTTCATTTTGTGGAATAGGGGTGCCATCTTCGACACTAGTTTTCAGATGTCGTTCATGGCTGTTCTTGGTATCTCTTTGTTTCTGTCTAGGGGTAATGCTCGCAATGCATCTGGCGTGTTGGTTCGCACGATTCATTCCACTTACGTTATGGTTCTTGTTGGTCTTGCCGCCACCATTTTCACGACCCCCATTCAGCTCTACAGTTTTGGTACAACCAACTACGCCTCCGTTCTTACCACTTTGGCTTTGACGCCCATTGTTACCCTTCAGATATTCCTTGGCGTGTTAATGCTTCTTACTCCGTCATGGTTGTCTGTTCCTGCTATCCTCCCCGGTTTGTATTTTTTGGAGCGTGCAAACAGCATCACCATGGATTATTTATACCACTTCACCTATCCGTTATTTATTGTTTCGTTCCTCCCTTTATGGGGATTGGTGTTGATTTATGTTGTTTCCGCAGGTTTATTTTTCACTCGTTACGGTATTTTGTCGGTTATGTTCCTCCTGACCCCTTACTTGTGGGGGCTGTACACTGCCCATCTCCCTGCTGGCAAGTACTCCAACAGTCCTCGCGTCGTCTTCTACAATATGGGTAGTAGCAAGGGGTTTGCTGGTCTGACTCCAACGGGGGAGAGTTATGTTTACTACAGCGGTACAATATCATCGTTTCGCTACCGATTCCTCCCCGAAGTAGCGAAATTTCACACGAAGGTATTCGATTACGGCGATGTGCGTATTTACGGGGAACCGAACTACTATTTGCGTATTAAGTCTGCACTCCCCCACGATCTCCCCATTTGCGTCAACAGCAAGTTCAGCAGTCTGAGTATTTCAGGGCAACCGTGTCGTGTCAATTTTGTTACCCGTTCCAACAGCCTGATTAAAAATAATACCGTTCCTGAAGTTAGTTATATTATTTACAATAATTCCCATGACGCTTGCAATATTTTAGAATACAAAGACCTTCCGCAAAACACTCACCTAACTTTAAGCTACAACCAGGAGGGGTTTCTGCCCCCACCCCCCTGCAATTAGTCTCTACGAAACCAACACGTTTGACACCTCAACCATTTGTAGAAAAATACCCCTCAATCTAAAAGCATGCTTGACAAAAATAAACAAGTTTTTTATAATGAGGCGGTAGATTATTTTACCAATAAATTTTAGGAGGACATTCATTCATGAAGAAATCTTTACTTTTAGCCCTATCCGTTGTTTTGGCACTCGGGCTAGTGTCATGTAGCAAATCCAGCACGAGCAGTACACCAGCCGAACGCACCTTCTCCGTTGCACTCGTAACCGATACAGGTGGCGTTGACGACAAATCTTTCAACCAAGGAACCTGGGAAGGTGTATTGAGGTTTGCTGAAGAAACAGGCTCCGACAAGTCTTTCATACAGTCAAACTCCGACGCCGACTACATCCCAAACCTCTCTACCCTCTCCGAAAGTGGACACGACCTTGTTATCGCAACCGGCTTCCTATTCGTTGACTCCCTCACCCAAATTGCCGACAACTACCCATCACAAAAATTCCTACTCATCGATGCCGTAATCGACAAACCCAACGTAGCTAGTGCACTCTTCTCCGAAAAAGAGGGCTCCTTCCTCGTCGGTGCTGCCGCTGCAAGTGAAGCTCTCAAAGCTGGCAAAAATGCTGTCGGTTTCGTTGGCGGAGCATCATTCCCACTCATCTGGGCGTTCGAAGCCGGTTTCGAAGCTGGTGCCAAAGCGGTTTCACCCGACATGGTCGTTCTTACAGACTACATCGGCGACTTCGTTGATGCAGGCAAAGGACAGTCCATTACCTCAAAAATGTTTGACGCAGGTGCATTCGCTGTTTACCATGCAGCAGGCAGTGGCGGTAACGGTGTTATCAAAGAAGCAAAAGATCGCAGAATCAACGGACAAAACGTTTGGGCAATCGGCGTGGACAGAGACCAATACGACGACGGTATCTACGCTGAAGGCAAATCTGCCATCCTTGTCTCCATGATGAAACGTGTTGACATCGCTTCCTACACTGTTGCAAAACAAACAAAAGAAGGGAACTTTCCTGGTGGGCAAACCATCTACTTCTCACTAGAAAACGGTGGCGTTAGTCTACCCGAAAACAACCCCAACCTTTCTGCTGAAACACTAACACTTGTAGACGACCTAAAAGCTAAAATTATTGCTGGCGAAATCGAAGTACCATCCCTACCATCCAATCGCCAGTAGGTAGTAGCGTGGCATAGCCAAAAATACAACGGAGGCACCTCATGCAATCAAACATACAAGATATTATGGATACCGTAACTAGCAAAACGCTGACCTATCAGCAAAAACTATTTACCCTAGCCAATATCAGTGAACGCCTCCTCTCCCCAATCGATATTTTAGGCTACACCCCTCAAGAACTCGAACATATCAACAACAACATGATATGCGACCTCAATGAGGGGTATGCCGCCTACCGACCACGCTACATCGTCCCCGACTACAACGTTTACATAAAAAATGGCTGCCGATTCCTAGAACTCCCACCACCACAAAACCTCGACGAATGCCTCGACGGACTACTCATCCTCTACTCACACGTCCCGTCAATCACATCCTTCCCCGTATTCATAGGCAACCTTGACACACTACTCGATCCGTTCATCGAAAATGCAGAAACCGACTACATCAAAATCAAACGGTTCCTAAACCATATCGACAAAAAAATCACAGACTCTTTCTGCCACGCCGACATAGGACCATACGAAACCCTCGCAGGCAAACTAATCCTACAAGCTGTCATCGAACTGGAAAACCCAACACCCAACATGACACTCCACTACGACCCCGACAAAACATCCGTGGAATTCGCTCGCCTTGCCGCAAAATCTTGCTTGCTCGTGTCCAAACCATCATTCTCCAACGTACAATACTACAACCGCGACATCGGCGAACACGCCCTCTGTAGCTGCTACAACGCACTACCACTAGCCGGCGGCGGATACACTCTCAGCAGACTCCGACTAGGCACTGTTGCCAAAGCCGCCAACAGCACCAACGAACTTATCAATAACGTACTCCCCAAGGTAGCAAATATAATGCTGTCCATCATGGACAAACGGAACACCTTCATCGTCGAAAAATCCAACTTCTTCGAAACTAGCTTCCTCGTCAAAGAAGGATTCATACATCGCACCAACTTCACCTCCATGTTCGGCATCATCGGTCTTGCCGACGCTGTCAATCGCATGCTCAGCTTGGAAGGGCTCGACGAAACCTTCGGCACCTCCGAACGCGGTGACGAGATCGGACACAAAATCATGGAAACGCTGGAAACAATGGTCAACGCTCACCCCGGCAAATACGTGGAACGTACCAACGATCGCTACCTGCTACACGCTCAGGTTGGTGCAAGCCTTCACGACGAAGACAACTACAACACACCTGCACACCGCATACGCGTTGGACAGGAACCCACCCTCGTTGACCACCTCAAACAGTCCGCACAGTTCCACAAATACTTCCCCTCAGGAACTGGCGACCTCTTCGCTTTTGACCAAACCTACGTTGATCACCTCGATGCCATTCTCGATATTGTCCAAGGCTCGTTCGACAGCGGTTACCGCTACATTACCCCCTACTTGAAAAATACCGACCTCATCCGCGTTACAGGCTACCTCGTCAAGAAAAGCGAAGTGGAGCGTGCAACCAATGGTGAAGCGGTATTACGCGATACCACTTGGTTTGGCAAGGGTACGAACGAGGTTGCTGACGTTTTCGATCGGAAGCTCAGGGAATAGGTATGGCGATGCTAAGACTCCCTGTTCATCGTATCATCCCCTTCTCCAATGTTGAAGGGGTGGGGAACAGAACAAGTATCTTTGTGCAGGGGTGCAACGCAAACTGCTTGTACTGCCACAACTCCGAAACCATCCCTGCAACCCACGCTGATGCTAGAACATACACCATTGACGAACTCATCACCGAGATTCGCCACAACACACCCTTCATAAGGGGCATAACCGTTTCGGGGGGGGAAGCAACCCTCTACCCACGTAGCGTCAAAGCACTTTTTGACGAAGCACACACATTAGGACTCACTTGCTACATAGACACCAACGGTTTTTTTGACTTGGAAAAAATAGGCAGCCTCATAGGTGCCACCGATAAGTTTTTATACGACATCAAAGGACTTGGCACCCACCTTGGTGATCTGTGTTTTTCAGACACCATAATCGCTGTCAACAGGGCTCGACCCGTTTCTGGCGATCAGTTCGTTAACCTGAACCAACATGTTGAAAACTTGCGACACCTACTAAGCATGGACAAAGTAGAGGAGATTCGCCTTGTCTACATCAAAGGATTTTATAACGCCGAGGAGGTAATAAGCACCATCGCAGACGTAATTCGCGACTACCCCCATGCCAACGTCTTCCTAAAGATTATCAGAGTGCACGCACGGGGGCTCACCAAAGATAGGGCAAAACTTATCGAAGGACGAATACCCAGTGCCGACGAGGTGACGCAACTAGTTGCATTTGCAAAATCGAAAAATATACAACGAATAAAACAAATTTTATAGGGTAGAACATGGAATATATTATTGAGATGCTAAACATCACGAAAGAGTTCCCCGGCATTAAAGCCAACGACAATGTTACCTTGCGACTACGAAAAGGGGAAATTCATGCACTTTTAGGGGAAAATGGTGCCGGCAAATCCACACTAATGAGTATCCTTTTCGGACTGTATCGACCCGACGAAGGTGTTATCCGTATTCGTGGAGAAGAGGTCGACATCGCCAACCCCAACGTTGCCAACTCCTACGGCATCGGTATGGTGCACCAACACTTCAAGCTTGTCGAAAGCTTCACCGTTACCGAAAATATCATTCTCGGCATCGAACCCAAAAAATCTTGGGGTCGAATCGATATCCAAGCCGCAGCAAAACGTGTCGAAGAGATTAGCCAGCAGTACGGGCTGAGCGTTGATCCCCACGCAAAAATACGGGACATCACAGTGGGCATGCAACAGCGTGTCGAAATACTGAAAATGCTTTACCGTGACGCCGAAATACTCATCTTCGACGAACCCACAGCCACCATTACCCCACAAGAGATAGACGAACTCATGAAAATCATGAAAAGCCTTGTCGCCCATGGCAAATCTATCCTACTCATTACCCACAAACTCAGCGAAATTAAGAAAGTCTCCGACCGCTGCTCCGTCCTTCGCAAAGGTCGATATGTCGGCACTGTCGAAACTATTGACACCACCGAAAAACAGATGGCTGAGATGATGGTCGGACGTGAAATCAGCTTCAAGGTCGACAAAAAAAACTCCGAACCCGGTGACGTTACCCTCGCCATCAAAAACCTCAGTGTCAAAAACAACCGCAAATTTAACCTCATCAACAACCTATCACTTGAAATCCATGCCGGTGAGATCCTATGCATCTCAGGTGTGGATGGCAACGGTCAGTCGGAACTTGTAGAGGCAATCACCGGTCTACGCAACATCGAAGGGGGGACCATCAGCCTCTGTGGCAAAGATCTCGCACACAGATCTATTCGCGAACGCACACTCGCAGGTATCGGCTACATCCCAGAAGATCGTCACAAACACGGGCTGGTACTAGACTTTAACCTTGAAGAAAACCTTGCGTTGCAAACATACTTTCAGGCACCACTCTCCAAACGCGGAATCATCGACTTCGACGAACGATACCGGATGAGCGAACGCCTAATCGACGAATTCGACGTTCGCTGCAACAACCGAAGTAGCACCATCGTACGCTCCATGTCTGGCGGTAACCAACAGAAAGCCATTATCGCACGCGAGATAGACCGCTCCCCCGCCCTGCTTATCGCTGCTCAGCCCACACGTGGTCTCGATATCGGTGCCATCGAATATATTCATAAACGCTTAGTTGAGGAACGTGATGCTGGCAAAGCTGTGCTCCTGGTATCCTTTGAAATGGAAGAAGTACTCAATCTCTCCGACAGAATCGCTGTCATTTACGAAGGTGAAATTATGGGAATTGTAGACGCAGACAAAACTAATGAGAACGAACTGGGTCTTATGATGGCAGGTATTCGCGAAGGGGGTGCCCTTTGATCCACTACCTTAGAGCGTACATTTCAGACGTCAAAAATCACAAGATTCTTATCCCTATTATCGCTGTTGTCATGGGTTTTTTGCTTGGTAGCCTCATCATCCTCATCTCCAAAGAGAACCCTTGGTATTTATATAAAGCTCTGATTCAATCGGTTTTCGGTGTGAACTTCGACAACCTTGGCACCGATCGCCCCGCCTTTAGTATTCGTCGTGTTGGCGAATACTTCGTGTATGTCATGCCCATAACTCTCACAGGGCTGTCAGTTGCCTTCGCATTCCGCACAGGTCTTTTCAACATCGGTGCGGAGGGTCAGCTAATCATGGGTGCTTTCGCCGCCACCGCCCTGGGCATCTACCTTGACTACCCCACTTATATTCTTCTTCCCACAGTTATCATGGGTGGCACCCTTGCAGGAGCGGCTTGGGGTTTTATCCCCGGCTACCTCAAGGCACGATTCAACGTCCACGAGGTTGTTGTCACGATCATGCTCAACTATGCCGCCATGTATATCACAAACTTCCTCCTGAAGATGCTCCCCGGCTCAGATAGCATAAAAACTGTGAAGCTCAACTCTGGTGCCCTTTTGAGTAGCGATTTCCTTGCGATGCTCACAAGCAACTCACGCCTACACTACGGCTTCATCGTTGTTATCGCTGCCATCGTTATCTTCTGGTTCATCATCAACAAAACAACCTTTGGTTACGAGCTCAAAGCTGTCGGTTTCAATATCCACGCCACCGAATACGCTGGGATGAAGTCTCGACGTAACGCTGCCTTAGCCATGTCCATTGCGGGAGCATTTTCTGGTCTTGCGGGCGTTATTTTGGTATCGGGAACATTCGGCTACGGTCGCGTACTTTCCCACTTTGAGAACTACGGTTTCGATGGTATCGCCGTCGCCCTTATTGGCGGTAGCACTGCCGTCGGTTCGCTCCTCGGAGCCTTACTTTTGGGTGCATTAAAGGCATCCCAACCGATCATGCAAGGGGATGGTATCTCCAAATCTATTACGATTATTATTTATGCTTCGATTATCGTGTTCATTGCAACACGTAAGCATATTTCCAAAATTTTAGTAAAAATGGGTAGGACAGATTAAATGATAGAATTAATACAATCCATGACCACTTCAACTCTAATCTACTCAACACCTATAATTATTGCTGCCCTTGGCGGTCTCTTTTCGGAGCGTTCTGGTGTGGTAAATATCGGTCTTGAGGGTCTTATGGCCATTGGAGCCTTCACCGCCGCCGCAACTATTGTCTTCATCGAGCCCTACACGGGCTGGGCTCCATGGATGTCGTTGCTCTTTGGCATCATGGCAGGAATCCTTTTGTCGACCCTACATGCTTACTTGAGTATCAATCTTGGTGCTGATCAGATTATTTCGGGTACCGTCATCAATATTTTTGCAGGTGGTATCACCATCTACATTGCTTATGCGATTTTTGGTCAAGAGCGTACGGATACATTTACTCGCGGTTTTATCAAGATGGATGTTCCGTTTTTGCGTGATATTCCGTTCATTGGTGATGCCTTTTTCAGTGGTATCTACCTCACTGTGTACATTGCGTTGTTCCTTGTGTTGGTTTCGTGGTACTTGCTTTACAAGACGTCATTCGGTTTGCGTTTGACGGCTACAGGAGAGTATCCTCAGGCAGTTGACAGCGTTGGAATTAGTGTTTACAAGATGCGTTACATCGGTGTTTTGACCTCTGGTGGTTTGGCTGGTCTTGCAGGTGGTATCATGGTACTGACTCAAAACACTCAGTATACTGTTTTGGCGATTCATGGTACTGGTTTCATCGCCCTTGCGGCCCTTATCTTTGGTAAGTGGCGTCCATTTGGTATCTTGGCTGCTAGTTTATTTTTCGGATTTTCTCAGATACTTAGTCTTTACTCCACGTCTCTTTCTAAGGAGCTTGGTATCGCTTGGATAGGCAGTCTTCCTAAAGAGGTTTACTGGGCTCTTCCTTACATTTTGACGGTTATCGCCCTTGTAGTGTTTAGCGGTAAGGCGGTTGGTCCTAAGGCGGTTGGTGAGCCTTACGATCAGGGTAAACGCTAGT
>CAMZNS010000038.1 GCA_947313855.1 uncultured Deferribacteraceae bacterium | reverse complement strand
TGTTTGGTGTTTGGTGTTTGGTGTTTGGTGTTTGGTGTTTGGTGTTTGGTGTTTGGTGTTTGGTGTTTGGTGTTTGGTGTTTGGTGTTTGGTGTTTGGTGTTTGGTGTTTGGTGTTTGGTGTTTGGTGTTCGACGCAACGCAACCCGCGACGCGACCCGCAACCCGCAACCCGCAACCCGCAACCCGCGAGCCTAGTTGATGTAATCCCGCACCTTTTGTCGATGTTCTTCGTATGTTATGGAGAAGGTGTGTTCCCCCCCTTTTGTTGCTACAAAGAAGTAGTATGGTGTGTCGTTGAAAGTAACAGCTGCCTGTAGTGCTTCCTTGGATGGGTTGGCGATTGGTGTGGGGGTGAGTCCATTGATGGTGTAAGTGTTGTATGGGTTTCCCCTGTCGTTGATATCTTTTTTGCGAATATCGCCGTCGTAGTTTTCGTAAATGCCGTAGATTATTGTTGGGTCGGCTTGTAGTCTCATCCCTTTGGCGATTCGGTTGTGGAATACTGAAGATACAATGGGCATTTCGTTGATTATGTAGGTTTCTTTTTGTATGATTGAGGCCATTGTTACGGCTTCGTATTCGGTTAGTCCTACTTTTTCGGCATTTTTGCGAAAGTTGTTGGGCAGTTTGGATTCGAAGTTAGCGTACATGACTTTGAGTGCTTTGTTGGCGGATATTTGTGCTGGGAAGTAGTATGTATCGGGATACATGTATCCTTCGCAGCTGATTAGTTTGCCACTATCTTTTGTGCTGTACCCTTTTTTTATTACTTCGCTGAGTAGTGTTTGATTTTTGCAGGCATGGATAAACGCCCCTTTGGGCATAATATTTTTGTCACTGAATACTTTATCGATGTCGTAGATATTGAGTCCTTCGGGTATGGTTACGGGGTAGGTTGTTTGTGCCCCTTTTTCGAGTCGTTTGAAGACTGTGCTGAGTGATTCGTTGGTTCCTGAGTAGTGTCCGTAGCGTATTTTTGTGTGGAATTTGCGTACAGAGGTGAGGTATCGGTAGTAAAACAGTGGAGTTTGCCCTTCAGGAACAAGCTCAACGAATACGGATCGAAACCCTTGATTAGGTTCGATTTGGATATCGTATGTTACTTTTTTGTTGATGGTGTAGAGTGTGGAGTAGCCGAGCCAAGCGGCAACCATGAGTGCTAGCACCACCAGTGGTCCGATTAGGAGTGATAGTATTTTGCCCATATTTAGCTCACCTTTTGAGTATTCAACGGCGAAACGTATGTTTCTAGAATATTGTAGTGCATGTCTCTTTTGGCAGCGATAAACCCTGCCTCTTGTATGCTGTTGATGATATCTTCCGAGCTCATTTTGAATGTTGTTCCGGCGGCAGAGACAACATTTTCTTCGATCATGAGGTTACCGAAATCGTTTGCACCGTAGAGTAGTCCGAGCTGTCCGATATCTTTCCCTTGTGTGACCCATGATACTTGTATGTTTGGGATATTGTCTAGGTAGAGTCGAGCCACAGCCAGCACTCTCAGGTATTCGTAGGGTGTGGTTTTTTCGCCTCCCAGCTTTGTGTTGTCGGGTTGGAACGGCCAGCAGATGAATGCGGTGAAGCCGTTTGTTCTGTCTTGTAGTTGTCTTAGGGTGTCTAGGTGTTCGATGATATTTTCTGCGGTGTCGTCTTTTTTGAACATGAGGCAGGACGATGTTTTGAGTCCTAGTTTGTGTGCGGTTTCCATGCAGTCGACCCATTGTGGTACGCTAACTTTGCCGGGTGAGACATCTTTGCGAACGTCTTCGACTAGTAGGTCAGCGGCACCGGGGATAGAGTCGAGTCCTTTAGCGATGAGTCGTTCCATGACTTCACGTACGCTGATTTTGCTTACTTGAGCGACGAATTGTAGTTCGGCGGCGGAGAATCCGTGCACCCACATCCCCATGCTTTTTATTAGTTCGACTAGGTTTTCGTAGTAGTCGATTTTGAATTCGGGGTGCATCCCCCCTTGTAGTAGTATTTGGGTTCCGCCGAGTTCTTTGGTTTCGTTGATTTTGGCGATTATTTCGTCGTTTGAGAGGACGTAAGCGTCGGCATCGTTTTTGTTTCGTCGGAAGGAGCAGAACGAGCAGTGTACGGCACAGATATTGGTGTAGTTGATGTTTCTATCGGCGACGAATGTTACGGTATTGTTTGGGTGTAGTCGTTGTCGTACTTGGTCAGCATATTTTGCCAGCGTGTTGATTGGTGCGTTTTTCAGTAGGTCGACCCCTTGTTCTCGTGTTAGTCTTTTGGTTGTGTCTATGTTGTTGAGGTTTGAGTTGTGTTGAGTGTTTGGTTGTGTTTTGTTTTGCTTATGCATGATTGCTCCCGTTGTGTGTTGGGTTTCCGTTCCATTTGCGTTCATTGTATCACGAGTCAGTTTTTTTGTCTTGCAACAAGTGGTTAATACCTAATATAATATAGCAGATGAATGATATTTTGAATATATTTTTTAGTTATAGTTCTACGACAACATATTTTTTGGTAGTGTTGCGTATTAGTGGGTTTCTTTTTGCTGCCCCCATTTTTTCCAGCAATTTCATACGTCCAACGTACCGCATATTTATGGCTATCCTTCTTGCCGTGTTTATTGCTCCCCTCCTGGATGTTGTGCCCATGGATAGTGTGAGTGCCCCCATATTTATACTTCTTGCTGTTAAGGAGGTTTTGTTGGGGTTGTTGATTGGTGTTATCGGCAATATTTTGTTTTCGGGAGTGTTGTTTGCTGGTGAGCTCATCGGTATGCAGATGGGTTTGATGATTGCTAATGTTTTGGATCCGATTACTCAGACTCAGACGCCTACTGTTGGTATGGCATACAACCTTGCTGCGACTCTGATATTTTTGTCCATTGGTGGTCTTCAGTTTTTGATACGTGCATTGTATGAGTCGTTTTTGTTGTTGCCCATTGCGTATTTCGATATTAATCCGAATGCGTTCCTATTTTTGGCACAGGTTTTGGGTAATATTTTCGTCATTGCAGTTAAGGTGTTTGCTCCCATATTCATATCCCTCACGTTTTTGAATGTGCTTTTGGGGATAATCGGTCGCCTTGTGCCTCAGCTCAATATTTTGCTTGTGGGTCTACCTGCACAGTTGATGCTCGGATTTATCGTATTGACAGCTTCGTTGCCCTATTTTGGTGTTATGTTTATGGGTGTTATCTACGATTATCTGACGAATATGATACGGTTCATGGAGGTTGCCATCCAGACGCCCCCCATGTAGTTGGCGTGTTGCGTTAACGTGTTGGCTACCCCTTCCTGTAGATGGGTCGGATACTCTGTGGCAGATTACGTTTAAACGCATTACCCACAACTCGCTTCACCACCGTTTCCACAACTCCTTGGTTAAATCCTTGCCCGACAAGTCGTTGTATGAGTTTTGCTGAGTCGTTTTGCGGGAGTTCTTCCATGGCGTGGAGTATTCTGTCGCACTCCAGATACCCCATCCCGAGTTCCCCTTCATCGGTTTGTCCCTCCCACAGGTCGGCTGTTGGTGGTTTGTTGATGATGCTCTTGGGTACGTCTAGTATTTTGGCAACGCCCCACACTTCTGTTTTGTAGAGCTCGCCAAGGGGGTTGAACGACGAAGCTGAGTCGCCATACCAAGTTCCGTACCCTAGTAGTATCTCAGTTTTGTTGCTTGTGCCTTGCACTAGGGCGTTCATCACTTTGGAGCGGTCGAATAGTGATATCATTCGGCTACGTGCGGCGATGTTTCCCATTCGGAGTTTTTTTGAGGCACTGTCGGCGGTACTGAGTGTTGAGCCAAATGTTTCGTCCATGGTGTTTGCAATGGCGTCCACGATGTTTGTGATGTTGATTATTTCCAGATTAATGTTGCATGAGTCTGCTAATTCTTGTGCGTGCAACAGGCTGAGTTCTGATGATGTTTTGTATGGCATGTAGTATGCGTGCACCCTGTCTGCTCCAAGAGCTTTGGCTGCTAGTGATGTGCTTACGGCGGAGTCCACCCCCCCGGAGAGTCCTATGACAACGCCATCCACGCCACTTGCGTCCACCTTGTGTCTGATAAACTGTAGCATTATTTCCACAGTTTTCGGATAATTGAATGTTCTCATTCCAGCCCCCTCATTCAGCTCCCTTTGCTCTCTTTTTAGTTGGGGTAGCTCTGATACATTTGAAAGTAGTCCATTGTGTAGTTGGCATAGTTCCATATTGCTCCCATATCCTTGAGGATGTGTATGGCAACCTTGTTGTCTTCTAGTAACCCCTTGGGCAGGGTGATAGTTTGATACGGTTCAAACCCTCCTGTAGCCTTGTTTTCCGTAAATTTTGGTACTACAATTTCGATGGTAATATTTTTGTTATCTTCCTGTTGTATGAGTTTGAGCATGACTACTTCTGTGAGTCTGAGCATGTCTTCACGGAATGGGTTTGTGGCTATGGAGGGGTGCATCACTTTGTTGTTATTGATACCGCTGTACAGGATGGTGTAGGTGACATCCCGCCGTGTGGCACGAACGTTTTGTAGTGCGATGTGTGGTGCTGTGGGCATGGCGTTGAAGTATGTTGTGTTGAATGTGGCATCGAAGCGGTCGATAATGCTTTGTATTTCGTAGTACGCTTTTTTGTTGTACCCTTGTGGAGAGATGCGTTCTTGGTAGAGGTTCACCACCTGATACAGGTCGGCCTTGCGTACGTAAACGTGTTGCCTATCTTTGGTTTCAACGTAGTAAAACTCACCCTCTTCACGCATAATCATCACGCTTTCACGGCGAGAAATAACCCCCATGGCTCTAGTGCTGATGATGTCTTTATAGTAAGGAACGTTGTTGCGTTTCGCCTTGGCACGACTATTGATAAACGCTGTGCCTAGTTCTTGACCAGTAGCGTCGTCGCCATACGCAATGGTGGTGCCAATGATAGGTGTTGGAGCTAACGCCAACATGATGATGGCACCAACAGTGGTTATTAGCCATATTTGGGCAGCAGTTATGGTCTTGAGGTTTCTGTTTGCTGTTTTGTGTTTGTGGTTGTGGTTACGATTTCCCATACTCAATTATATACCACCGAAACTAAACATTAAACCTAAAGTAGATAATATCCCCATCTTCAACGATGTAGTCCCGACCTTCGAGACGCACACGACCTGCCTCTTTGGCGGCAGAAACGGAGCCGTACTCAACAAAATCAGCATAGGAGCACACCTCTGCACGAATAAAACCACGCTCAATATCACCATGTATCTTGCCTGCAGAGGATGCGGCATTGGTGCCTTTTTCGATGGACCAAGCACGAACCTCTTTCTCCCCTGCGGTAAAGTAAGTGATAAGGTTAAGAGCTTTGTATCCTGCACTGGCAACAAGCTCAAGACCTGAGTGTTCAAGACCGATACTCTCCAAAAACTCAGGAACATCCCCCTCATCAAGCTCAGATATCTCCTCCTCAAGGCGAGCGGAAACTCGTACCAACGGACGACCAACAGACTCAGCGTAAGCAGAAACAGCCTGAACGTACTCGTTCTCACCATGGAGCTCATCCTCACGCATATTTGCAACAAAAACAACTGGCTTAGCTGTAATCAGGTTAAACTCTTTGGCACTTTCAGCAAGATCGGGATTCTGTTCAAAAAGGGTAATGGCAAGTGTGCCGTCGGATAAGGTTGCGTGAATTTTTTGTAACGCTGTCAGCTGAGACTTAATTTTCGGATCGTTACTCTTGGACATCTTTTGGAGCTTCGTAATGTTGTTCTCCAAAATCTGCAAGTCAGCAATAATAAGTTCAGTGTTGATGGTGTCGATATCTCGCATGGGATCAACCTTGCCGCTAACATGGGTAATGTTTTCGTCGTCAAAACAACGAACAACCTGCACAATTGCATCAACACTGCGAACGTGACCAAGGAATTTGTTGCCAAGACCCTCGCCAGTGCTAGCACCCTTTACCAGTCCGGCAATATCCACGAAGTCAACACGTGCGTAAAAGGTTGTGAGGGGGTTGACTTTGTTGGCGATGTAGTCGATACGTTTGTCAGCAACCTTTGCAACGCCGATATTGGGCTCAATGGTGTTGAACGGGTAGTTTGCCGCCTCAATATTGGATTTTGTTAGTGCGTTAAATAGTGTGGATTTGCCAACGTTTGGTAAACCCACGATGCCACATTTGAAGCTCATCTACGACCACCTTATATTTCAGTTTTTCATATTTTACACGTTTTACGTTATAAATGCTAGATAATTTGCAACTAGGTTACGGTTGTGTTGTTGTATCTGTTCATGGCGGAGGCAACGCCGTGGGTAATAATCTCGACAACAGCCGAGCTTGCTACGCCAACAAAGTCAGGTAACAGCTTGGATTCATCCTTGGAAAATGCGGACAAAACATGGCTCACAGTATTGCCAGTGTGCCCCTCCGCCGCTGCAAAACCTTTGCCGATACCCATCTTAACACGCACAAACTGTTTGGTACGTAGGTGTGTGTGTATGGATGATATGCCGTTGTGACCACCAGCACCACCGCCAACAACTATTTTGATGCGACCAAACGGCTGATCTAGGTCGTCCTGTATGACGATGAGTTGTGTGGCGTCGTGGGCAAGGTTTAGTTTGTAGTAGCTGAAGACTTGCAATACCCCCTCCCCTGAGAGGTTCATGAAGGTTTGGGGGCGTATGAGCCCAACCTTGGTACGCACAGACGCACCAGTCACAGACGCACCAGTCACAGGAGGAGGCGTCGTCATGAGTGTTGTAAACCCCTGCACAACCTTCCCTTGCAGCTTACACGTTACCCCCAAGTCTTGCGATAGCTCTTGAACCACCATGAACCCTAAGTTGTGTCGTGTATTTTCGTACTTACTGCCAGGGTTCCCTAGCCCGCAAACTATTACCATGTGTTAATTATCTCCGTCTCTAAATCTTTACTTGCATACCGATTGCAGTCTACTCGCTAATGGGGAACAGGTTGTGTAGTGAAGTATGGTTATCGATATTCTTGATGGCAACGGCAATAATTTCTGCAACGCTACAGGAGTCTATTTTGTCTGATATCTCCATGTTGTTGGAGTTGTCTATTGTGTCTGTAATGTATATTTTGGTGATACAGCTGTTGTTTAGTCTTTCGATTGCTGGTCCTGAGAAGATACCGTGTGTTGCGACAGAGATAACCTCTTTGGCACCGTTTGCCATGAGAGCGTCTGCTGCTGAGACCAGTGTGCCTGCAGTGTCGATCATGTCGTCGATGAGTATCGCCCTCTTCCCCTTGACGTCCCCCACAACTCGCATGGATTCGATGACACCGGGTTCGGATCGACGTTTGTCGATCATCGCCAGCGAGCTTTTGAGTATTTTGGCGTACGCCCGTGCAACAATTGTGCCCCCAGCATCAGGTGACACAACAACACAGTCTTCCCCACCATAGCCATTGTTTCGCAGGTGTGGGATAAGGATGGGTGAGGAGTACAGGTTGTCCACAGGGATGTCGAAGAACCCCTGAATTTGCCCTGCATGCAGGTTCATGGTTACCACTCTGTCGATGCCGGAAGTGGTGAGCAGGTTGGCAACAAGTTTGGCGGTAATGGCTACACGTGGTTCCGCTTTGCGATCTTGGCGTGAGTAGCCGAAGTAAGGGATGATTGCTGTTACCGACTTGCTAGAGGCACGACGAAGGGCATCGGTCATAATCATGAGCTCCATTAGGTTTCGATCGGCGGGGTTGCTAGTGGATTGAATGATGAATATGTCCTTGCCACGAACGGTTTCGTCGAAACGAACGCGTATTTCGCCATCTGAAAATGTGGTTAGTTGAACACGACCAAGATCTCGACCTAGTATCTCTGAAACTCGACTCGACAGTTTTTTGCTAGCACTTCCAGCAAATACTTGAAAACCCATATAATTTATACCTCTATTTAAAGCTTTTATGTAGTTTGTAGTTTATTTTTACGTTTTGTAAGTTGCATTGTGCTTTGCAACACCCTACCGCCCCTGTTGAAGGGTGTGCACCTTGGCAGCATCTTGCACAATGGTGTGGCTACCAACATAGTAGTAGGGGAAAAGCTTGGCGAGTGATGTTGCAAAATACTGTGAGGTCTCCCTATTGAAGCAAACCACCGACACACTAGATCCACTACCATTGAGGATAGCAGCGGCAAGGACTTCGCCATGGGCAGTATTGTAGCTCTGCACCTTCGTGAAGAGGATACTGTAGAGCTCCTTCAGCTCCTTGTTTACGCTTAGTGCGGGGGGGAGCAGGTCGTTGCCCATTAGAAGAACAAGATCCTCTACTTCAATATTAACATTGTGTCTGCATTCGGCGTCGTTGTTGATGTTGTTGTTGGTGTTGAGGCGACCGACGTCCACCCCTTGCGACTCGCTAATCTCCCTGCTAACGGGCATACCTTCGAAAACGCCACCACTGGGGACAGCGGAATACTTTTTGTCCACCTGTTGGCGAGCATACTCGGCGTATATTTTTGCTGTTGCGTTGCCGGTGTGGGGGTAGATAACAATAATGTTCATCCCTTGGGGCAGATTAGCACTACTCAGGAATTCGTCACCACGTCCGTGGCATATTTGTGGTTTTTGGTGGAGGAAGAACGGTGCATCGGCACCAATCTTTTTGAGGAGTCGGTGCTGGCTACTGTACGACAGGGTGCTCGACACAAGGCTAAGGATACCGACTAACGTGGCGTGGGCATTGCTACTACTCCCCCCCATGCCACTTCCTTGGGGGATATTCTTGCTCACGATAATGTGGAAGAACTGATTTGTCAGCCCCATAATATCGCCATACTCTTTGCGTAAAAGGTTTACAACCTTGGAGACAGATGTGCCCCCAGAGCTGTCGCCAAGGGATTCCATTGCGTTTAGTGATGCCACGTCTTTTTTGTCGATATGTTTGCCTGAGGCGTTGAAAACAACAATATCTTTGGTGTTGCCGCTAGGCAGGGGTGCGATGGAGATGTGGTCGTAAATGTCAACCTTTGCCATTAGGGTGAATACTTGGTGGTATTCGTCGGGCATAACTCCTGTGATGCGTAAGGTTAGGTTGGTTTTGCCGTAAGACAGTATGGACAGTGTTCCCAGCCCGTTATTGTTTATCATATGAAGACTACACACAGTGAAACCTCCCCTTAGTCTGCTTATTGCTGCTTATTGCCGTTTATTGCTGTTATTTCTTGCACTGGTGGGGCAAGGGGAGTTTTTTTGTCTTTTTTATCTTTTTTCGGATCGTGTTGTTGCCACTCCCTTTGGAAGTCCATCTGCAGTCGATAGAGTTCGTCTTCGTAGGTAATCCCCTTGAGTTTCCCGCTGCGTTGGTAGGAGTAGCCGATGGCACCATCTATGTGGCTGAGGTAGATGCCTGTAATTTGTAGCATGTGATTGGCTGTGATTACGTCTTCTGTGCTTCGGAAGATGTATGTGGCGTTGCCTGAGTCAACGGTTACGTTGTAGTATTCTTGTGGTGTTTTCAGGGGTATTGTGAGGAGTGCACCATAGGTAACAAGGATGCGGTAAAGGCTTCCGGCATTATCTTGTGGATTTTTGTCGTACGACGAGGAGTATTTCAGTTCTTTGGTATCGGTATTGTATTCGGCTGTTGCGACAGGTATGTTTAGGGGTCCATAAAGTGTCATGGCGATGTTCCCTGCGTCGCACTCTTTGTGGAGATTTGCTTTCAGGGTGTATCGATTGGAGCTGTATGATAGTGTGGATTTTTTGTCGGAAATTTTGATAACAACTAAGCCATCGTAAGCACAGTAGGTTGGGTTTTTGTCATTAATGGCGTTAATTAGGTCAACATTGTATTGGTAGCTCCCCATGATGGGTTTGGGTTTGACGATGAGGGAGCACGACGATAGGAGGAGGACTGATGTAAGGGTTATTAGCAGGATGGTTGCTAGCCTTGCGGGGTTGGTGTTGGGGTGCGTTATCATGGACACTGCCACTGGTATTGCCCTTGCCACTGGTATTGCCCTTGCCCTTGCCATGGAAACTGCCCTTGCCACTAGTATCGGTACGCCATTATTGCGATTGTAATGCATACTTACTTTGTCCCTCGAAAGCTGAAAAGCTTGGAAGTTTTACTTATGAGCAATCTTACGGTGTATTGTAACACATTCACAGCACAAAACACAATTAGAGAATCTCCACGGTTCATATTTTTGTATCAGCTATCTCAGTTTGCGTCCCTGCCTAGTTTCCGTTCGAGTTGTTTGCCTCTTCGATGTACTTCATGTGTTCGTCTATCTCCTCTTTGGCACCGTTTATGACAGCAATGGTTTCGGGTGTAATCCCTGCCCCCTGTTTTTGTATGTTTGTTTCGTAATCTGTTACAGCTTGTTTCGCTTTATCGATATATTTTTTTGCTTTTTTGTTGTTCCCCTGTTTGTGGTATATCCATGCCATGGAGTCGAGGTAGTAGAAGTTTTTCGGGCTTGATTTGAGTGCTTTTTTCACCAACAGTTCACCTTCGTTCAGGTTAACACCAGCTGAGGCGTACAGGTAGCCGAGTGTGTTTAGTCGGTCGGGTGTTTCCCCCCCGTACTGAATGAGTTTTTCGGCACTATGGATGGCACAGGTGTAGTTCTCTAGGGAAACACAGACGTCTGTTTGCACACTTAGCAGGGGGATGTTGCCGGGGCTGAGTGCAAGACCGGATGTGGATTCGTTATACGCATGGAGTGTTTGGTTGTCGAGTAGGTACAGTGATGCCGACCAGTAGTAGTAGTTGCTGGAGTTGTTGGTGAGTTTGCCGTATTCGGATAGGTACTTGCGTGCTTGCGTAAGGTTGCGATCCGGCTTATCGGAGTAGATTATTGCCGCCGTTAGGTAGTTTTCGGGCACATCGGCATAGGCTTTTATCCCTGCATTTAGGGTTGCAATCGCCTTGCGTCGACTATCGTTGTTGTTGCTGTTGTTGCTGCTGTTGCTGTTGTTGCTGTTGTTGCTGTTGTTGCTGTTGTTGCTGTTGTTGCTGTTGCTGCTGTCGGTTGTGTCCCCCTTGCTGTAGCCCTCCGCCCCCTCGCCAAGGTATGCTTTTGCTAGGGAGGTGTAGGCGTATGGCTCGGATGAGTGTGGTAGTTTGCCGTCTTCCATGTCAGTGTTGATGGATTGTTCTAGGTAGTTTATCCCTTGGGAGGTGTTCCCTAGTAGGATGTTGTTTAGTCCTAGGTTGAAGTACACTGAGCTACGTATGGACGGATTTGTTGTGCTTACTAGCTCCAAGAGTCTGCTACTGTTGGCGTAGTCTTTTAGGGTAAAGGCTAGCACAGCACCTTGGATAAGGTAGAGGTCGCGGGGTTTCCCTTCGCTCAACATGGCTTTGCGTTCTAAGAAGTAGACGATGGGGGGGTATATTTCGAAGAAGTAGTAGGAGCTAGTGATGTGGGCTAGAACGAAATCGGCACCTTGGGTTGCGTTAAACGAGCGATCGAACACCTCTTGTGCCGCGTCAAGCTTGTTGAGCCCAAGGAGCATGGTGCCTTTCAGCAGGTCGGTGGAGACCTCCATGCCGCGAATCTTTTCAATACGTTTGATAGTTTTCAGCCCTTTTTTGTACTCCCTTGTGTCGGCGTAGATTATGGTTTGGTAGAGTAGTGCCTGACTAGTGTCGAATGTTTCGCTTGCCTCCAACTCTTTGGCGAGACCCATGGCACGGCTGTAGTCTTGAATGGTGTAGTAGAGTAGTAGTCCCGATTCGCGAAGGGTGTCGTTGTCTCGATACAGGTCGAGTGCAACCTCCAAACGACTAGTGGCGTTGGCATAGTCCCCTTGCGTTTCGTACGCCAAGATGATTTTGCTGTACAGGGTTGGTGACGACTCTGTTTTGAGAAGGTTTTCCAGTATGGGGATAGCTGCACCACCATCACCGTCGGCGAGGAGCTTGTTGGCACTGTAGTACTGAGTTGCTGCCGACTGTATGGCTGTGTGACCTACAGCGGGTGCATTTTCGGCACTACTCTGTCCGGCAATGGTGGGGGTAGCGTTGATGGAGCCGGCGGGGTTCTCGTTTGGCGAAACATGTCTCATAAGAGAATCGGATGCGGCTATCGTTGTGGTGTTTGCTCCCATGGCTGTTCCACCTGTTGCCATGGTCATTGCTACGATTACGATTACGATTGTCGCTGTCGCTTTGAGGGTTGCTTTCAACCGTTGGTTCGTGCTCCCAGCGTACGTTCCACCTGTTACCGTTACCATTTCGAACATATCTCTGCTCCCCTAACCGTGTATTTGTGGTACAACTATCTACGTGCCGACACTATTTGCCGGCACTACGCACACGTTCTAAGTATGTGCCGTCCCTCGTGTCGATTTTGACCCAGTCCCCTTCGTTGAGGAATAGTGGTACGTTGATGATGCCCCCAGTGCTAACAGTGGCTGGTTTGCTCCCCCCCGAGACCGTATCGCCACGCAACCCCGGATCGGTTTGCGTTATCTCTAGCTCCACGAAATTGGGTAGGTCAACGCCCACAGGGTTCCCTTTGTAGACCATTACCTGCACTTCCAGATTTTCGGACATAAATTTAACATTTTGTTCACCAACGGCGATTTTGTCCATTTCGATCTGTTCGTAGGTGTCGTTGTCCATGAAGAAGAAGGTATCCACTTCGTTGTAGAGGTACTGCATGGCTTTGCTTTCGAAATCTGGTACAGGTATTTTCTCTTCTGAGCGGAACGATTTTTCTAACACGCTCCCAGAGAGTAGGTGTTTGACTTTGGTACGCACAGTAGCACCGCCACGACCTGTTTTGATGTGTTGATATTCGACGATGGCGTACGGTTCGCCGTCTATTTCTATTTTTCCGCCACGTTTAAATTGGTTTGGTGTAATGGATGCCATTCTGATTATCTCCTCGGTATGTTTATTATAGTTCGTGTTTATTTTTTTTCTAGTGGTATTGTGACTATTCTGGTGCCTTAATTTATTGAGTAGATGTAGGAGTCCATGGGTGTTATGGTTTTCGCACCGTTGGGTGTGATAACGATTGTGTCTTCCAGTCTAACGCCGTATTTATTGGGTATGTAGATACCCGGTTCGATGGTAACAACCATGCCAACTTCGAGTCTGTCGGTGGACATTGCCCCCATTCCGGGGTATTCGTGTATCTCCAGTCCAACTCCGTGTCCTAGTGAGTGTGTGAAGTATTCGCCATACCCTTGTGCGGTGATGTAGTCCCTAGCAACTTTGTCTAATGCACTGCAATCCATGCCGGGTTTGGCTGCCTCTACCCCCATCTTCATGGCGGTGTGAACAACATCCACCACCTGCAAAAACTCCATATCGTCACCATTGTAAACCTGACGAGTGATATCGCTACAGTAGCGTAGTTGCGAGCCGAAGTCTACTGTAATCGGTTCGCCAGATTTTATAACCTTGCTCGATGCCGCACCGTGGGGCAATGATGATCGTACGCCACTTGCGATAATCGTTTCGAACGAGGAGCCCCGTGCCCCAAGTACCTTCATCTGATACTCAAGTTGTGCTGCCCATTCGAGCTCTGTTTGACCGTACTGCCACCTGCTCAGCGATGCTGTAAATGCGTTGGCGGCTAGTTCAAACTGTCGTGTAATCTCGTCAATCTCTGCCGACGACTTGGTAGCACGAAGCATGGCAACGTGATTGCTTGTGTCCACCTCCACGTTAAACTTTCTGCTGTAGTCAAGGTATTGCGATGCCGACATTGTGGGTTGGAGGTAGAGCGGTGTTGTTTTGTTGGTATGGGCAATGAGCTCCTCCACGCGTGCCGGTATCCGGTCGACAATTTCAATCTTGAATCGTGGATCGGTGACTTCATCCCTGCTTTGGCTAGTGTATCGACCGTCAGTCATGAAAACAACACCTTGGGAGTCACCTTCCGTGAGTAGGATGCCAGCGTTGGATCCTGTGAATCCTGAAAGGTAGTAGACGTCTTCAGGGAGCGTAATGAGCATCTGTTTGATGTTGTCCAGTACCATGCGTTCTTCTAGTTTTTGCAAGTTTGTTTGTGCCATCGATGAGTTCTCCTTTGGTGTGTTGCGTAGCGTGTTGCGTAGCGTGTTGCGTAGTTTTATTCTGGTATCTGCTTTGCTGTTTCAGAGTAAGTCTCGGCGAGGTAGTGCAGTGCTGCAACATAGGAGTATACACCCAAACCAGCTATTACGCCACGGCTAATTCCTGATATGTAGGAGTGGTGACGAAACCCTTCTCGGGCGAATATGTTTGACATGTGCACCTCAACGATGGGGATAAGGGGAGTACCATTGGGGGGGGCAAGGAGCTCTAAAGCATCGCGTATAACTACGCTCGTATGGGTGTACCCCCCAGCGTTGATGATTACCCCCACGTTCGCCGTTGCCGTTGGCGTTGGCGTTGCCGAGGACAACGAGTGGGGATAAATATGCTCCATGGCAATGGACTGAATTTTGTCCACCATGGCAGACTCCGAATTGGATTGCCACAACGCCACATGCAACCCTAAAGCGTCCCCTTCGCGTACAAGGGTTTCGCATAGGTGGCTGTAGGATATGTGCCCTGTGTGCCCTGTGTCGTGGTAGTGAACAGGGGAACGAAACTCCAACATGTTTATGTTTGCACCATTCAAAACGTACACAAGGTTCTTACTGCTCATTTCTACACCTAATCCTACGTTTATCATTTATCATTTATCATTTATCGTTTATCGTTACACTTGCGATCTGCATGCTCAGCACACCTACATCATGGGGTAGATCTCGTCATCGTCGTCATCGTCGTCATCGTCACTGTTTAGCATCTCCAGAAGCTTCGCCTCAGCATCGGTAAAACGATGGGAACGAACGTTCTCGTGGGGATTAATATTATCTATGGTCATGATAGGTATGGGGGTCTCCTCAACAGTATCATCCCCGTCTACGTCCGCGTCCGCGTCTGCGTCTGCGTCTGCGTCCGTCCCCGTCTTCATAGATGTGTGAGCGTCGAGGGAAGCGTTCTGCTCCTCCACTGTTTTCCGCACAACCTCATCGAATATTGCTTGCTGATGGGCAGGAACAATGCTCACCTCCCCAAAGGGGTTCTCCTCGCCACTAGAATCCTCGCCACTAGAATCCTCGCCACTCAAGTCCGCCCCAGCAGGTTCGTGGGCATCGCCACTCCCCAAAGACACACCAGCACCCAACGTACTACCGATCCAGTCCTCAGAGTTGTCCACAATTCCAGGTGGGAGGGTGGTATCAACGTAGACCTCCTCCTCGTCAAAGCTTTGCGACACCTCCAAAGCAGCAATATCCTCGTCCAGCTGTTGATCCTCGTAGCCATGGGGGTGCAGACCTTTTGCCCCCTCCAAGGATGAGGAGTTTGCAAGTATTGCGTCCACATCTTTGAGGATACTCTCTGTTGCCTGTTCCAAGGTGTGGGGTGTCGGTTCTAATGGTTCGTTCGGTGGTTCCATAGGTGGTTCGTCTAGCGGTTCCGTGGTTGGTTCGTTCAAGTCTTCCAAAATGTCTGAGGCATCGTTAACCAAAAGCTCCTCAGGCACCGTCGCAACACTGTCCACGGGGGGCAACATACCCATATCGAACCCCTCTTCATGGGACTGCAAAACGGTGGAATCGATGGGGTCAAGATAAACGCTATCGGGGAGTATCCCCTCCAAGGTGCCACCACTGCCAGACGCCTGTTCGTAATCACCATAAGGGATATGGTCCCCCACGGTCCCCCGCCGTCTAAACAGCGACAAAACAAACGCAACAGTTGTTACCGGTAGCATAGCGGCAGCAACCACTAACGTCATGGGGCTAAACGCACTACGCTTGCGGTCATGGTCATGGTCGCGGTCACGGTCATGGTCACGGTCATGGTCACGGTCATGGTCACGGTCACGGTCGCGGTCATGGTCACGGTCATGGTCACGGTCGCGGTCGCGGTCGCGGTCATGGTCATGGTCGCGGTCATGGTCACGGTCGCGGTCGCGGTCGCGGTCATGGTCATCCCCCGCCAAGGCAATCCCCTCAGCATGTTCAGTAGTCTCCGGCGTACCCGCCCCCTTCGGCTTCTTAGATTTTTTCGGTTTCTTAGATTTTTTAGCTTTTTTCGCCTTCGTCTTCTTCGATTTCTTAGACTTATTCATCTCTGTGGACGGCTCAGACGGATTATCTTCGCCACTCCAGGCACCATCCACTTCGTCGTCACTCTCTAGGGCAGAGTAGTCTGATAAGTCCAGATCGCCCAAAACTTCGTTTAGGGTGTCCTCGCTTATTGTGTCCAGATTTGTGTCCAAGATATCGTCCGTTGTGTCGTCCAGTTCAAGCTGTTCGTCGGGTATCGCTTCGCCGATAGGGGTATCACTCTCCTCCAGCAGGGTGTCGAAATCTGTGAGCAGATCCTCGTTGAGTGTTTCCATATCGCTTGTGTCGATACCTTCGTACGGTTTGTCTTCCTGCGGATCAGGCTCAGCAAATTTATAGTCCGACAGCTCTTCCAGAGTCTGAACTAGTTCCATATTTTCGGGGGAAACGGCGAGGGCACGACCATAGCTTTGCTCTGCACGGGCGAACTCCTCCAAAAGAACATAGGCATCACCCAACAAAATCAAGGCTTGAGCGTTGTAAATATCTTTCGCCAGCGCCTCCTCCAGCGAACTAATGGCATCAGGAGCCTGCCCCGTTTCCAGAAACGCTTTCGCCAAGAGTACCAGAGCGTTTGTGTACCCTGCATCCCACAATAGCCCACTCTGAAGCTGATCGATTGCATCCTGATATTTTCCAGACGCAATTAAGCCACCAGCATATGGCACAAAAAACTTTTGCGAAGAGTCTTTATTGTTGAGCTCTTCAAAGTAAGATATATCATTAAATAAACGGATGCTCATGGTAGATGTAAGACCTATCCCCTTGGTTGTACTAGGTGAACACTAGCAATTATCATACCACACAAGCTTATACTTGCCAAGAATGGATAAGAATTACTGCTGATTGCCCTCTGTTTGCGGTGGACAAAAAATATGCTGATTGCAAAAATCAACCACATCGGATATGGCTACTTCGGCGAGGGTAGCAACACCACTACTGTGTATCAACGGCAAAACAATACTGTGAGGAAGATTCTTTTTGTCGTTCAAAAGTGTGGAGACAAACTTCTTGCGACTACGGGGGGTGTAAAGCGGATCGATATCCACAACTCTCAGCAACCGCTGAAGGTGACCCTTGATACGAGCAATATCGTCCATATTGATACTGTCAATACGGAAACGGACACCGCTATGGGGGGTATGTAGTGGTCGCGGTTGGCTCGCTGATCCACTGCCAGCGTCAGCGTCAGCACCAACACCAGCACCAGCACCAGCACCAGCACCAGCACCAACACCAACACCAGCGTCAGCGTCAGCACCAACACCAGCGTCAGCGTCAGCACCAGCACCAACACCAGCGTCAGCGTCAGCGTCAGCGTCAACACCAGCGTCAGCGTCAGCACCAGCACCAGCGTCAGCGTCAACACCAGCACCAGCGTCAGCGTAAAGGCTGTGCAAAAACTCAACAAGACACAACTCCCAATACATACCCATACCAACAGCAATTCCATGGGGGATAGTAAACATGGAGTCACCCTCGATGGCATGGGCGATGGTGTGCCCAAAGTTGAGCTTCAAACGCTCGTTCTGATCGGAGGAGTCAACACGAACGGTCTCACCCTTAATACGCAAACTTTTGGTAATAATATGGGTAATGCTAGCAGGTTCAAGTTTTAGAATATTGTCCATATTGGCGTCAACGAAGTCGAATAGGTCGCAATCGAGAATAATGCCCAACTTTATGACCTCCATTAACCCGCACACAATCTCAACACGAGACAACGTTTGCAGAAAATTAATGTCAACAATAACCTCAGTCGGGTGATGAAAAGTGCCGATAACATTTTTAGTGTCCTGAAAGTTAATGGCAGTCTTCCCGCCGATGGCAGAATCCACCATCCCCAAAAGGGTGGTCGGGATGGTGTACAGCGGAGTACCACGCATATAAATAGACGACGCCAAACCAGCAATATCGGTGAGAGCACCGCCACCAATGCTAACAACAGGAGTCTCACGCGTCGTGTGGGCATCTAGCAGAAAGGTGAGCACCCCCTCCAGTGTATCCCACACCTTTATCCCTTCAGAGCTGTCCCCCATGGTGGTTTCGGGGGACAAGGTGGGCGTATAAAACCTCCCCGCAGGGATAGACGCAATAAGATCGGGGTAGAGGTGCTGTATCTTCTTTTCGATGATAAATATTCCCGACTTAAGAATATCATGTGTAACTTCGTTGTGCAGGAGAGTTGGTGTTTGAGTACCGTGATCGTGGTTGCCAACGATAATCCCCTGACCGATGGTAATGGTTGTCAAGTGGCTCGATCCCTCGACCCCCATCTGAAACTGTGTGTTATTATTTTGCAACTCTTTGTGTATCATAAATACCTCGCCCATCACGGTCATCTTAGGCTGTTAAATCTGATATACCAGCTAAGGTAATCCTAAAAATTTCTAACCTCACCGGGCTAGTTGATCTATTTAGCGTACTGTGTTTTGAGTAAAATCTATGTCACTATTCAGAACAAATTTTTCTACAATAGAGACCAGATCACCAACAGACTCCATATCGTAAGACACAACGTAATCTGCCATCAAGTAGTAAGGCATACGCTGAATCAGCAAGCTACTAAGTGCCTCTTTTGTGGTGCTCAGCAGGGATGGACGCAGGTGGCTTTTCTCCACATTCGTCTGTATGGCTCTGATACTCGGCAGGAGGGTGATAACCGTACCCGACTCCTTCATAATCTTGCGTGTTCGGGCGGAGAGCACAGCACCGCCACCAGTGGATATTACGGCACCGTCATAGTCTTCGCAAATACTTTTGATCATCTCCCGTTCAATTTCGCGAAATGATCGTTCGCCACGCCTGTTGAATATTTCAACAACACCCTCACCTTCAGCTTCAGCAATATGCTCGTCTGTGTCCACAAAGGGCAAGCCCATATTGTCTGCCAAACTGACACCAACACTAGTTTTCCCCGATGCGGGGGGACCTATTAGAAATATGTTATTCATCTCACCCTACCTTTAAATAGATGCATGTTTAGTGGTTATACCAGGCAAGTAGCGTTAGTGCATGACACAGCAACAGTTCCGCTGTACATACAAAAGATATAACACAATTATTTATGCTAGTAAATAGTTTTTATTTTTTAATCTGAAACGGACTCAAATGACTTTAAGCGGACTCAAACTAACCTGCACGTTGGATTATGTGCTACAAACTATCCAAAAACATTTTTGCCTGCTGAAGTGCTTTGTAGCGATGACTGATGGTGTTTTTGTGATCGGAGGGTATCTCGGCCATGGATCTGCCCCCCGGCAACATAAATATGGGATCGTACCCGAAGCCACCACTCCCTTGGGGCACCAAGCCCACCTCGCCTGCAACTTCACCACTAAAGCTTGCAACTTCACCATCATTGCCAGAGATGGAGATTGCACAGACATATTTGCATCCTCGCTGAATTCCGGCGGGGGCATGTGCGTCCATGTGCGCCATGGTTTGCAGTAGTTTTCGGTTATTGACGTCATCTTGATCGGTATCGTCGTTGTGTAGTTCGGCGAATCTTTTGGAGTGCACTCCCGGTTCTCCGTCTAGTGCGTCCACCATTAGACCTGAGTCGTCTGCAAGGATGTATTCGTCCCCTTTGAGGGGCACAATTTTTGCATAATATTCACTTTTGAGTTGTGCGTTGCCGTGGAATGTTTCCTGTGTTTCGGGGATATCTTGCACCTTCTCGCCGTGTTTGTCTAGTAGATCGCCTATTAGGTGGACGGAATACCCCTTGAGTATGTTTTCGATTTCGGCACGTTTGTGTTCATTGTTGGTTGCCACGTATATTTTGATACTCATGTTGTTGTTCCCCTTTGCCAGCTCTCTTTTTGTATTGCCACAACCTCAAGGCAGTGTTTTTGGGCAACTTGATGTAGTTGGTGGTTGCATTCGACTGTTTGTTTTGTGTACCCCATTTTGGCAAAAAACTTTTGTGATCGTTTGTTGTGATCGTGTATGCATGCTTCCAGCTGATCCAAGCCTTTTTCGTGAAAATACAGGTGGTGTATGTAGTTCATGACCGCTTGTGCTATCCCTTTTCCGCGGAACGGGCTGTAGGCTATGTATATTCCGACTATTCCACTTTTCGGATTGCTTGAGTGTGTGTTGCTGATCTTGCTGACACTGACAACGCCTATGGGTATTGTTTGGGTGCTGTTTCGGTGTTCCGCCCTGTTTTCGTGATTGTTGTCGTGATTGTTGTCGTGATTGCTGTGGAGTTCGATAACGTAGTAATGGTTTTTGGTTTTGTCCATGGTTTCAAACCATCGTGTTAGCAGTCGTTTGTTGACCGGTATCTGGTAGATGAAGTACTGTTGTAGCTCCTCCATGTTCCGCCATTTTTCCACAAAGGGTAGGTCGCTTCGACATAGTGTTCGCACGGAAATGCATGAGTAAGCGGATCCTTTTTGCACTAAGATTCCTGCTGTTGTCATGTTGTGGTGGTTCAGGTGTCCATTCGTTTCGCCATGGTTGTTGTAGTGTTTGTTGGCTTGGCTGGTTTGATTAGTCGTGTCCACGGAGTTGTGGTCGAAGCTATGATTGTCGCCCCCTTGGGGGAAGCTAAAGCTATCCATTCCTCACCATCTCCTTGCGATTTTCGCACCATTTTCGCACCATTTTCGCATTATTTTCGCATTATTTTCGCATTATTTTTACGAACATGTTTAAAGTGTAATAAATTTAGCACCATTAGTCAAACATTTCCGCACTTCAAGGTTGTCAAACAGTACCCCTTCGTCGTTGATATATCTTGACGTAATAACTTCTTTGTGCTACCATAGGGAAACAACTAGCGAGGGCTGCTTTCTCATGAAATATTCAAATACCATCGACACCATATCTACTATTATCGACTCCCATGGGTTTGAATCCACCTTCGTAAGCTACAACTTCCCCATCAAAATCGCAACAGCAACAAACCAAAACCTACGCTCAACTACCGACACCGGCGTTGTTCAACAAGGGATTGCTAGTGCCATCGGTGGCAACAAAAGCATTGTGTTCACAGAGCAGCTCCAAGCCCATGACGCCACCCTCAAACGACTTACCCGTAGCTTCTGCGTTATCATTACCACAACGCCACCCCCCATTGTTTTCCCCACCATCTTTACTCGCCAGCTGTCCGACCTACCCGAAGATGTCAACACCGCTGCCCTTGTTTCATCCAAATCACTTATCCCCGTAGTCATCTACCTCGGCACCACAGCACTCTTCGACTACACCAACGAAACCACCACCAGCTCCTCCCACGAACGTGTCAGCCTCCCACCATGGGAACAAGCCCTCGACAAACCTGTCACCCAAGCCACCCTCAGCGATGCCCAAGCCTTGGCACATGAAACCCTAAGCACCATCCTGCCCAAGTGGGTTGACGGTATCCTCGGGAACGAAATAGTCTCCCACAGTAGCTCCGAAGGCTCGTTCGTTCGATTCATTACCCCGCACGCCATCTCAGACACATGCCAACTCATCAACGACAAAATCTCTGCCGGACGAGTAATCGACAAAGATGAAGAGTACCTATCCGCACTACTCTACCCATTCAACCTCAGGCAACGTATGACAACCTTCCACCTCAAAAACAACGACAACAACAGATCATACCTTTGCCCTGGCTGCCCTTTTATCGAAATATCCGAAAGTGTTGGCGAGAACAACTCCATCTACACCAATGTTAACTGCCCCGAAGCTATCCGCTTCTTTAACCTCAACACTGTCAGCCTCGGCGAATTCTCATCCCTAGCCTCCACTAGCAAAGACCCCTCTAGCATGGTTTTTGTTGACCACCTACACAACTACTCCTCAGCCGACAAACACCTACTCGCCGCCGGTGGCATTGTCTTCCTCAACACTGTTGGCGATAGTAGCAAATCCTTCAAAGTATTCTCCCCCTCTGCACTCAAATCTGTCAAACGACAAACTAGTGCCCTCCTTTTCCCCTACTCGTGCCACAACATACCCGCCAATAAAAGCAAAAAAATCATCTCCAAAAAATGCAAATGCACCGCAAATGGCGAAGAACCAACATGCATAATCAACACCGGATGCCCTGCACTCGTACTGCAAGACGGCAAAGTTACAACCTTCTCAGACATCTGTGTCGGCTGTTCCGGTTGCAAAATATCCTGCCCTTATGGAGCGATTCAATGAACTACAAAATCGATATCTACGGCTTCAATCAAGCACTACTCGACGAATGCTTCAATATCCTCATCGAAGAGGTTACCGCCTCAAACTACCAAGTCACAACCTATGGACGCATGCCCCACGGGTTTGCCGCACCCTACTCCCTGACACTACTCCTGCACGGCAGTAACAGCAAAAATGTCACCAACGTACTCCTAGACTTCGACAACAGTGCAAAGGATCACAACTACGACATCGTCCTCACCCCCAAAGCACTCGCACTGGATATCGAAACCCACCAAAACCACTACTGGTGCGTGCTTAGTGCCCTCCTGCAATCCCTGCACGACACCTCAAGTGCATTCCTCACAGGGTACCTCCTCGACAAAGGCAGAAGTGGCGAACTCGAATATATCAAAAAATTCAACTCAAGCTTCAACGTTACAATGGCTCTGCAACAAGGAACCATCGCAACTAGGGACAACTAACTCCGCAACCAAACACCTCGCCACCCCTAACAACTTATGCCCCTAGTTCAACTCAACAACAACTACGACTACACTGAACCGCAAGGTTCCACTAAAAAAATCGGAGGGTGCCCAACAGCACCGCTTTGGAGGTTTTATGATTAATTACAAAGACTTAGGGCTCAGCAATACTGCTGACATGTTCAAAAAAGCCATGGACGGTGGATACGCAATCCCTGCCCTCAACTTCAACAATATGGAGCAACTACAAGCAATAATCCAAGCTGCCACGGAATCCCGCTCACCAGTGATTATACAGCTCTCCAAAGGGGCTATGTCTTACATCTCCGACAGCTTTATCCCGCACCTTGCAAAAGCCGCTGTCCAGTACTCCTCCGACCTCAGCAACGGCAACCCCGTACCCATCGCACTACACCTCGATCATGGCGATTCGTTGGAAACAGTGAAAAGAGCCATCTCTGTGGGATTCTCATCCGTGATGATCGACGCTAGCCACTACGATTACGACGAAAATGTACGCATCTCCAAAGAGGTTGCAGAATTTGCACACCCCCTAGATATTACTGTCGAAGCAGAGCTCGGCGTACTCGCTGGTATCGAAGATGACGTTGTTGCCGAAAAAAGCCACTACACAAACCCTGAAGAGGTGGAAGATTTCGTCAAAAAAACAGGCGTGGATTCGCTAGCCATCTCCATCGGAACATCACACGGTGCATACAAATTTAAACCCGCACCCGGTGAAGAGATACCACCACTACATTTCGACATACTCGAAGGGTGCCAAAGCCGATTACCCGGTTTCCCCATTGTGCTACACGGTGCATCGTCAATACCCGTCGAAGCAGTAAAGCTACTCAATCAGTACGGTGGCAAAATGGACAACGCCGCTGGTGTACCTGCTGATCAAGTTCGCAAGGCAGCATCCATGGCTGTATGCAAAGTGAACATCGATTCCGATGGCAGACTTACCATGACCGGACGCATACGCGAAGTATTCCACAACAAACCAAGTGAATTTGATCCACGTAAATACCTTGGACCAGCAAGGGAAGACTTGGTGGAGCTGTATAAAGATAAGATGAAAAACCTATTGGGCTCTGCTGGTAGGTGCTAGCTTGCGGACTTCTGCACTAGCTTGCGAACTTCTGCACTAGCTTGCAGACTTCTGTGCCCCATCGCTAATTTTGCCGCCATAACTTTGTGGAGGGTAGCATTAGGGTGGGGCTTCGGTGCACGCACAGTCATCACGACACCACGCCACGCACGCACAGTCATCACGACACGCACACACGCACAGTCATCACGGCACCCTACGACGCTGGCGACGCTGGCTTAAGGATGAATACTGTTTTCGGCGACGAAAAAATACTCTCAGCATGCGTCATCAGCTCAGCAACTGTCACCCTCTTGAGCTCATCCAAGTAGGTGTCCAGCGTATGACTCCCCACACCAACCATGGCAAATAATGCGTACTGAAACGCCATCCCTGCAACACTCTCCCTTGTTGCCATAATCGAGCTCGCGATTGTGTTGTAAACAACCTCCAATCGTTCGGGTGTTATTGCGTCCCCTCGACTCACGCTACTGTTGATGTGGATAATATCTTGTATGCACTGCGTTGTATTGCTGTAGTCCAAGCCTATGGTGGCAACGAACCGTGACGGATTACGGCGTGCCGAGTACTGAGACGAAACCGCATAGGCGTAACCACGCTCGTCGCGAAGCCTCTTGAAGTAGGGGGAACTCATCCCTGTGGACAAAACACCGTCTAACATTTTCGTGGCAAAAAACCCTTTCACATCGCTAGCAGCAGGGGCATCCCATGCCATAAATAGTTTCGCTTGCTGAGTATGCTTGTCTGCCGCTTCGTTGTAAGACTCCTTCACAAGGTAGTCGTAAGCATCGGACAACAGCGTCTCCGCGGTGTCGCCAACACCCGAACCGGTACTCGGTATGGCACCAAGGGTTTCAGCAAGAAACGTGCGGAACTCGGCGGGGTAGGATCCCACAAGAACAGCCACTGATCCCGTCCCTTTAATGTTGGAGGAGTAGTAGGCATGGATATCGTCTAACGTGAGGGTGCCAACACTGCTCTCTGTGCCAATGGTGGCAAGGGAGTACGGTGTACCGGCGTAGGTGAAGGATCGGAACAGCTTGCCCGCACGATACCGAGGCGAGTCTTCCGCCCCCTGAATGTCCAATACCGACAAGGTTTTTTCCGTATCGAAAATATGGGGATGGAGTGTTGGTTTGAGCAGAAACGCCTCCAAATCCCTTTGGATGGCCGGTAGGTGGTGGGATGGTATGGATATCCATAGCGAAAGGTAGTCGGAGCTAACGGAAACATCTAGTGAGCCGCCACAGTGCTCAATTGTTGGCAGTAGGTTGCTGCTCTTTGTCCACACCGATGCAAAGAGGGAGCCGACACCGTTAATATTTTTCGATCCACCTTGGCTGTACTCTGCTGTTAGCCCCCCAGCAAACAGGATAACTAAGCTGACCAACGAGCTATTTTGATACCCACCATCGTCGTCACTACCGTAAGTATAAAAGTTTAGTCCATTGTTTAGAGTCACAGCTTCACCTCAGCATCTGCTTGTTTGTCGTATTCGTGGGCGTGGGCGTTGTCGTTGTCGTTGTCGTTGTCGTGGGCGTATTCGTGGGCGTTGTCGTTGTCGTTGTCGTTGTCGTGGGCGTTGTCGTTGTCGTGGGCGTATTCGTGGGCGTTGTCGTTGTCGTGGGCGTGGGCGTTGTCGTTGTCGTGGCGGAAGCCTCTTTAGCGTCCAGTCTCCATAAGCCTCCTAATCTCCTCACGAACAACTTTCTCTATCACAGTCTTTATGGACTCGTTAATGCCACCCTCCATGTACCGCTCCACTGCCTCTGCAACAACGGTTTCAAGGGGCTCATGGGTATCTTGATACGAAGTATCTTGGTGCGAAGTATCTTGATACGAAGTATCTTGGTGCGAAGTATCTTGATACAAAGTATCTTGGTGCGAAGTATCTTGGTGCGTGCTCGGCAGTAGGTGTGCATCAAGCCCCGTTTCGGCGATGGTGCCGTCAAGATGCTCTGTTTCAGCATCCACAGTAGCAACTCTAGTGTCTGTTGCCAACATACCCCTCAGGTTGTCAATGGCGTCCATCTCTTGGTGTGTGTGTGGTTGTGTGTATGCGTTGGTCGACTCCTCGTCGAAGTCGAAGCTTTCGCCCATGTTGAGTCCTTTTCCAAGTATATCGTCAGCAATATTTTGGTGAGCGTCTTGTGGCATGCCGTTCATCGCGTTCATGCCGTTCATAGCGTCCATGCCGTTCATGCCGTTCATCGCGTCCATGCCGTCCATGCCGTCCATCGCGTCCATGCCGTTCATCGCGTCCATGCCGTTCATCGCGTCCATGCCGTCCATGCCGTTCATCGCGTCCATTGCGTCGTCCATGTTACCCATAACTTCAGCGGGGAGGTCGGGGCTTACAGGTGCAGTCCGAGGCGGTATTTCATTTGCAACAGCTGTGCCATCCAGGGTAAACGGTACCTCCATGAGTAGCGACTCGGCACTGAAGTTTTCGGCACTGAAGTTTTCGGCACTAAGGTTTTCTGTATTGAAGCCTTCCCCTTCTGTTCCTGTTTCCACATCAAAGGGGGATTTTTCGTTCTGCAAAGGTTGTTCGCCCATCACGGTGTACCCCATGTTATTCATATCGGTGTATCCACCAGACTCGAGGCTTACTGTCTTCCCCCCATCCTGCAGTAGGCTGTCGCCGAGCCCCTCCTCTAGAAGGTTGTCCACCAACATATCGAAATCCTTGGCGAATACTCCCCCCGTCCCCTGACTAGTGTCTTCGCGGGGTGTGTCAAGGGGTGTGACGTGGGGTGCTCCATCGTGGGGTGCTCCATCGTGGGGTGCTCCATCGTGGGGTGCTCCATCGTGGGGTGTGTCAAGGGGTGTGATGTGGAGTGCTCCATCGTGGGTTGCATCCCCCTGTTTTTGGTGGTTAGGCGAGCCGATTAGCTGTTCGAGTTCTCGTATATCTGCGTCTATGGCGTTCATGTCGGATGTATCCACTGAAGAGTCCGCTGCACTTGTGATTTCTTGTGTATCGCTATCCATATCGCTGTTGTCAACGATATCGGTTGTTAGTGCACTGTAAAACTCCTCCATATCGTCGCCCATATCGTCGCCCATATTGTCGATATCGAAATTCATGTGTACGTCATGCAAATCCGTATCGTCTAGGTCGTCGCCCCCTATTGGTTCGACCCCTCCGCCGGGTGAAACTCTATCGCGTAAGAAAGTGGAGTACTGGTAGTCTTCTTTCATGAGGTTGTCGAGTATTGATACTCGGTTGTATTCGGGTGTTTTCAGGTCATCAGGGTCAGGGTCGGTGCCGGTATCAACGCCAGAGCCAAACCCAGCACTAAAGGCAGTGCCAGTAGTGAGGCTAGCACCGGTGCCGGTATCAGCGTCCACGTCCATACCCATGCCAGCGTCCACGTCCATACCCATGACAGCGTCCACGCCAACGCTAGCACCAACGCCCCCCACGCTTTCCACCGGTTCAAGCTCTGCATGTTTCTTTATGTGTGCGAGCTCTTCGTCGGTAAACATACCTTTGAGCATTGCGTCAAGCTGTTGTGAGTTTATTTGTTCAGTGGTTTGTGGTGCATCATGGTGTGTGAGTGTGTCTGTGAGTGTGTCTGTGAGTGTGTCTGTGCGTGTGTCGCCACTTGTTGTGTTTGCGACCTCTTCCGCACTACCCGCACTATCCACACTATCCACACTATCCACATTGCCTAAGTTGCTTGCTTCCTTTTTATTTTTCTTTCTAAACAACATACCTTGCTCCTCAGCCATCTCTTTGATATCATCGGGCACACTAGTGTTTTCATTCAGTATATCTTCACTGCCCCTGTGTTTATTTATACTGTCTTCGTTATGATTAGTCGTGGTGTTATGATTAGTCGTGGTGTTATGCACCTCTGTGCCATACTCCACAGCAAACACATCGGGCAATCCGTCCAAGCCTTCGTACCCTTCTACAACGTCTGGTCTTTCGTCCATTTTTGTATTAGCGTCAGGGTTGTGGTTCGTCCTCTCAGTGGCATGGTGGTTTATCTCTGCTTCGAGTAGTTTTGCGGTAAGAGGTTTTGTTAAAATACGGTATCTGTGTTCGGGGATATGGTGTTGTTTGAGGTATTTTTTGATAGATTCGTTGTCGCCAAAAAGCACAACACCTGTTTGTTTTGGAACAACCTGTTCGAGGTGGTGCAATGCTTGGCTTAGTACAACCCCTTCGATAGTGGCATCCAGTATGATAATATTGGGCTCGGAGTTCTTTAGTGCAACAGTTAAGTCTTCGATGGCGAAAAATTTCTTCAACGCAACAGATGGTATGGAATCGCAGATACTCGTAATACTTTTATGCACCGCCAAGCTATCGTCAACAAGAAAAACTCGCGTAACATCTACTACTGTGCTCATACTTTAAACTTCCCTTGTGAAATGGTGACAACATAAAAACGCATTATCAATACAGATTATTGCAAAAAAAACCAAATATTGCAATCAATTAACAAATTTTAATCGTTATCGTACTTTCGCGGTATCTTTGCAAAATACCTTTTCACAACATCAGGGGCGAAGGGGGATATGTCGCCGCCGTTTATGTGAATATCTCGCACAGCACTGGAGCTCGTGGTAAGGTGTAGTGCATCGGGCATAAGGAAAACAGTTTCGTACAGAGCGTACATCTGCCTGTTAATGAACGTCATGCTGTACTCCATGTCGTAATCGGTAAGAACACGAATACCACGTACAACGGTGGTGTATCTGTTTGCCTTGAGGTAATCAACCAGAAGACCACGAAAAGGCTCCACCGTCACACCATCCATATGAATGGTGCACTCCTTCGCCATGGCAACACGATCAGCCAAGGTAAACATGGTGTTCTTCGACGGATTATCGGAAATAGCCAACACAACAGATCCGAACAACCGTGTAGCACGATTCAGTATATTCACATGACCGTACGTTATAGGATCAAATGTGCCAGGGTACACAACAGGATTAGTCATAACATTACTCCTCAAAACTTCACAAACCGTAACACTAAAACTGAGACGATCATGATCGTGATCGTGATCGTGATCGCAAAAACGCACCAAAACAAGACGATGACGAAATATCCACCAAACGAACAAAACGAACCACTGTGTCGCCATACTTACGATCCTTCAACACCTCAAACCCCGCAGGAACAGTAAACTCACTGCGAGACGACTCCTCATAAACAACAACACCATCCGAAGCAAGCAATCCGTAACGCTTAATAATCTGAAACACATCCGAAGACGAATACTCGCCGTAAGGAGGATCCACAAAAATAATGTCGTAAACACTAGCAGTATTGCGTAAACGTGAATCAGAAAACCGACGCAAGCTGAATATATCTCCGCGAACAACACTCACCGAACCGAAAGGCAACGCACCACGCATCTTCGAAATGTTATGCTCAACCAACGACGTATTCGTGTCAACAAAAACAGCACTCTGTGCACCACGACTAACACTCTCCAATCCCAATGAACCAGAACCAGCAAACAGATCCAAAACCCTAGCACCATGAATATCATGGTAAAGCATGGAAAAAATCGCTAGACGAACCTTATCCGTAGTGGGGCGTACAACTCTGCTGTTCTTCGACCCACTCGGATGCAAATCGATGGTACGACCCTTCAAAATTCCTGATGTAATCCGCAAAACTATCCCCCTGAAAAGACTTATACAACCTCTCGCAAATAACCGCATAACTCATACGAGCCTCTTCAGAACCGAAATATAACTCGGAACCCGAAACCGCATTAAAACGACGGTAACCCAAAACCTGACCCTTATCCAAAAGAGCAAATCGTGTAACACCAACAACATTAATATAAAGACACATAACAACCGTTTTTACAATATCACCAAAACTCGAATGCTGAAACCCAGCAATAATATCAACACCAGCATCAACACCAGCATCAACCAAAACCTCGCCAATCTGAGGCAAACCCATACGTATCACCGAAACACCCTTCGCAAGGCTCAAAATATAACCGTAAACACAAAGACGTACTGCACGCGAAAGATGAATAGGCTCATAGCCACCGCTACGATAAACGTCCGCAAGACCTGTGCCATCCAAAACAACACATGGGTAAAAACGGATGGTCGAAATAATATTGTCCGAAGGTACCAAACCGCCACAAACATCGCCGTTAACACTCAAAAGACGACGCAAACCGCTGTAGTACTCAGTATCAGACTCACCATAAATACCAGGCATAATCTGAACACCAGCACCCAACGAAAACGAACAACCTAAACCCAACAAAATACCACGAGCTACAACCAACTTCTCCAACGACTCAAAAACACCGTTCGGATCGTATGGACGCTCATTCAACACCAAAGCTCGATGAGTCAAACTCTGAACACCTATCTCAACCAAATCAACACCGTAATCAAAAATATAACGGCACATGTAGTCCAAAGACTCCTTAGTTATGCAGTCGGGACGAGTGGAAAACCTGATGCGAACAAAACCATAACTCTTTGCAAGTGCCATCAACTCACCACGAAATCTGCGGGGAATACAGGAAAAACTACCACCGTAAAAAGCAAGGTGAGTGTAGTGAGACGAGTACGACAGATACTCCGCAATCTGATCGCGACAGTAAGCAACCGAAAGTGTGGACTTCGCACCCGTAATGGTCGACTGCTGACAGTACAAACAATGGTGCGGACAACCCGCAAATGGCAAAAATACAGGCAAAACTTTTGTTCTAAAAATAGAAAAAGACTGTAGCGAAGATGTGGTCGTATCAGAAGACTGAATCATATATCAACCACCCTGACGAAGCTGTGTGGACGTGCTCATCGAAACAGAAATACCCATGGACTTCAACGCAGACAATGCCGCAGCCTGCTCCGAACGCTTGATGGAGCTACCCTTACCACGTGACACAACCGCCCCACCAACTGAAAGAGACGACTCAAAAACACAAGCATGATCGGGACCACGACGGCTAATCAACTTGTAAACCGGCAGTTGCGAATACTCCCGCAAAGAATACTCCTGAACACTCTTCTTGTAATCATAAGACGAATGGTTTGCAAAATCGGCAAGAAGACGCTCGCCAAAGTGCTTGCAAAAAAGCTTTTTCGTGACGGCAAAGGAGGAATCCTGCAACACAGCTCCAAACACAGCCTCAAACGTATTGGAAACGATGCGACTGTTTGTGTTGTTACGTGAATGGTGCCTTTTAGGAAGACTGGTGAGCAAAAACTCCGACAACCGTAGCTCAGAACCTAATATCTGAAAGTAGTCGCGACTCACAAAATACGATCGCTTTTGCGTCATCACCCCTTCGTCTAGGCAATGGTGGTCGTAAATGAGGGTGGTGATGATTAACTGCAAAACGGAATCCCCCAAAAACTCCAATCGCTCATTGTGGGGCAAACCGTTATCAAGTGAAAAGCTCTTGTGGGTAAGGGCCTCCAAAAGGAGACCCTTGTTTTTGAAACGATACCGAAGAAGAGACTCAAACATGGCTATGTGAGCCTGATACTCCTTGCTAACCTTCGTATTTTTTGACAATAAGTACAGAGTTTGTACCCCCAAATCCCAAGGAATTGCTCAAAGCATAACGAACTTCACGCTCAACACCTTTATTCGGTGTGTAGTTTAGGTCACACTCAGGATCGGGTGTATCTAGATTGATTGTTGGCGGCACGAAGTTGTCCCTTGTTGCAAAAGCCGAAAAGGCACACTCAACACCACCAGCAGCACCAAGCATATGACCCACCATGGATTTGGTTGAGCTAATATTTAGCTTGTACGCATGATCCCCAAACACAGCCTTGATAGCCTTAGTTTCGATGGAGTCGTTGTACTTTGTTGAAGTACCGTGGGCATTGATGTAGTCGATGTCAGTGGGTTCGATTCCAGCATCATCTAGGGCAAGCTTGATACAACGGATGGCACCGTCACCATTTTCGTCTGGTGCTGTGATGTGGTAGGCGTCGGATGTGGCAGCGTAACCAACTATTTCTGCAATAATGTTGGCACCACGAGCTTTCGCATGGTCGTACGATTCGAGAACAAGAACGCCTGCACCTTCACCCATTACAAACCCGTCGCGATCTTTGTCAAACGGACGACTAGCCCTCGTTGGCTCATCGTTGTACCCGCGGGAGAGTGCTTTCAAGGAGGCAAAACCAGCAATACCAACGGCACAAACGCTAGATTCTGATCCTCCGGCAAGCATAACATCGGCGGTACCGTATTGAATCATCCTAGTTGCTTCGCCAATGGAGTGGGCACCGCTGGCACACGCACTAACAATGGAGAAGTTGGGTCCTTTGAATCCGTATTTTATGGAAACGTTGCCGCTTGCCATGTTGATGATTGCACCGGGGATGAAAAAGGGTGTTACTTTAAATGTGTGATCACGAATAACTTTACTAATATTGGGTTCCATAAACTGAAGTCCACCGATACCGGAACCAACAAGTACGCCAACACGATAAGGATCGTATGTGCCTTCAACAAGGTTGGCATCTTTTATGGCAAGCCCTGAGGCCGCCACGGAATAATTAACAAAACCATCAAAACGCTTCAATTCTTTTGGGTCAACAAGACCGCTCTCTTCGAAACCGCGTAATTCAGCGGCAACACGCACGGGGGATTCGCTAGCATCGAAGTTGCTTATTTCACTAAGACCAGACTTCCCCGCTTTAATATTCTCCCATGTTGTTTCAGTATCTAATCCTAAAGGAGTTACTAGCCCTACGCCAGTAATTACAACCCTTTTTTTCATTACGACATCCCTCCGCAATATTTTCAACAGCACACAGAGCACTGAGATGGGTATCCACAGTGCCCGCATGTGCTATTGAAATATTGTATGAAAACTACGACTGTGTAGATTCTATGTATTTAATAACGTCTGCAACAGTTTTGATGTTTGCAAGGTTTTCGTCGTCAACGTCGATACCAAACTCATCTTCAAAACTCATCATAATCTCTGTAACGTCCAAAGAGTCGGCACCAAGATCGTCCAAAAGGGATGACTCAGTCTTAACCTTTGCTTCGTCAAGATTTAGTTGTTTTGCGATTACTTCTCTTACTTTACTTTCAATAGACATTTTATGCCTCCTTCCTTTGTAATATGGAACTTTAATTTACTTTAATTTACAATACTTTACAACAACATTAAGACATTAGCAAGCCACCATTTACGTGAACTGTTTCGCCAGTTACGTAAGATGACAGTGGCGAGGCCAAAAACAGTACCGCATTGGCAATATCATCGGGTGAGCCCATGGAGCCGAGGGGGATTTGCGATACAAGTTTGTCTTTAATGGTGTCGCTGAGGTCGTTGGTCATATCGCTAGCGATAAAGCCGGGAGCAACAGCGTTGACACGGATGCCACGTTTGGCATATTCGTGTGCCAGCGATTTCGTTAAACCGATGATACCTGCCTTAGCTGAGCAGTAGTTTGCTTGACCAGCGTTGCCTGTAAAGCCCACAACGGATGAAATATTAACAATACTACCACTACGGGCACGCATCATGGTTTTGATGGCGTACTTGCTGCATAAAAACGCTCCGGCAAGATTCACATCAAGCACAGCTTTGTAGTCCTCAAGGGACATGCGATTTACAAGCATATCTTTCGTAATCCCAGCATTATTAACAAGGATATCAGCCGATTTGCCAAACTCTTCGGCAACAGCATCGAACATACGAGACACCGAAGACTCATCGGAAACATCGCACTGAACAACAAAAGCACGACGACCAAGATTACGAACAGTGCTCGCAACCTCCTCAGCCTTGCTTGAGGATGCTGTGTAGTTGACAACAACATCGGCACCTGCATGTGCCAGCTTCAAAGCGATGGCGGCACCGATACCACGGGAGCCACCTGTTACGATGGCAAGTTTATCAGATAGGTTCAACATAATTTGCTCTCCATAAATAAAACATTACTTCCGACCATAAGTCAACTAAAAATACTGCCAACAACGCCGAAACCCTGGCTGCGGCTGTGGCTACCCCAGAGCATCAAGCTTGGAAACATCATCAAGCTTAGAGATACTGATTGCCGTTACATTCGGATCGATCTTCTTGATGAGACCGGTCAAAACAGAACCAGACCCTATCTCTATGAACGTATCAACACCACTCTCCACAAGGTTCAGAATAGTGTCTGTCCAACGAACAGAACTCGTCACCTGCAACTTCAATGACGACTTTATTTCGCCAACATCAACTGAAGCAGAACCAGTAACATTGCTCACAATGGGAACAGATGGTGACGAAAGCGTAAGCTTATCCAAATAAGCAGACATCTTAACCTGTGCCTCAATCATAAGACTAGAATGGAACGGAGCACTCACAGGCAACTTTATCACACGCTTCGCACCACGCTCTTTAATCGCAACACCGAAAGACTCCAAGGCTGAAAGATGACCCGAAACCACAACCTGACCAGGACAATTGAAATTGGCAACCTCAACAACAGATCCCGAAGACGATACGGAACTAGCAACATCAGCAACATCGGAATCCGATGCACCCAAAATAGCAGACATACCGCCAACACCGGAAGGAACAGCACTCTGCATGAACGATCCACGATGATAAACAGCAACCAAAGCCGACTCCAACGACAATACGCCAGAAGCAACCAAAGCAGAATACTCCCCAAGGGAGTGACCCGCATAGTACGAAACACCCGAACCACCACCCAATAACCCTAGACGTGAACGAACATGCTCATGCAAAGCCGTGCTAACAAGAACCATCGCCGGCTGAGTGTTTTGAGTGCGACCCAAAGCCTCCTTATCCTCCCCAAACATTACCGACGTCAAGGAGTAACCCAAAGACGAATCGGCACTATCGAAGAGGGAACGTATCTCAGGGGCAACACTATCCGAAGTGTAAACATCATGACCCATGCCCAGTACCTGAGAACCTTGACCAGGGAAAACAACTGCTATTTTCATAATAAAAACCACCAAAAATATAAAATTAAAACCGCTTAAATCAGCAAACTAGCACGTCAATACACTAGCACACCCGCAAACTAATACGTCAACAAAAATGAACCGTAGGTGATACCACCACCAAGGGTCGCACCAACAACATTATCTCCACGCTTAATCTTGCCCGAACGAATACCCTCATCCAAAACAGTCACAATGCTAGCAGCGATAACGTTACCGCGACGATCAAGGTTGATAATAGCATTCTCCATGTCAAGATTTATCGCCTTCGCAGCGGCAGAAATAATGCGAATATTCGCCTGATGGGGAACAAACCAATCAACATCAGCCAAACTCAAACCAGCACCGTGGATCGCCTCCTCAGTAATGGACGCAAACTTACGAACAGCAAGCTTGTACATCGCCTGACCATCCATGCCCAAGGGGGCGTGAACACAGTCGTGACCACCATCGGCACAGGCATTGCTAGCATCGGGGGTGATGGGGCTCAGACCGTGAGCAGTAACGGGGGAGTTGGATGGCACGCCAACACCAAGGGTCAACATGGACGCATGGTAAGGATCTGCTCCGATGGACGAGAACCGTACGCCGGGAGTAGTGTCCGCAGAGAGCACAACAGCACCCGCACCATCACCAAATAACACAGCGGTTCTACGATCTGTCCAGTCAAGTATGGATGACGACTTATCCGCAGCAATCAGGAGAAGGTTTTTCGCCGAACCACCCTCAATCATCATCTTTCCCATGTGTAGGGCGTAGCTGAAGCCGGAGCAGGCGGCGGAAAGATCGTAGCCGAAGCAACCGTTTTTGATACCGAGTCGACCGATGAGGGCACAAGCATTGCTGGGCATCATGGTGTCGGGGGTGATGGTCGAATAGATCACGCCGTCGATACTCTCCAAGCTAACACCAGAGGCGTCTAAAGCCTTTTGGGCGGCATTCACAGCCATGTCTAGATTGGTTTCGTCAACAGCAATATGACGCGACAGGATACCGGTACGAGTGCGTATCCATTCGTCATTCGTTTCTAAAAATGAGCTAAACTCGTCATTTCGCATAACTCGAGATGGAAAATAAGACCCTGTGCCTGTAATTCTAGCATATTTTTTCATTATAATTGCACCTAGCTTAAATCGAGGGTGCAGTATCCATGGTATTTAGGTCGTTTAAATAATCAACGGATTCGGATACCTCAGCATTAAGCTTCCCAATAATATCTTTCTTCGACAGGTGTTCGCACATCTTGATACCGTTGGCAATGGCGAAGGCGTTAGCGGAGCCGTGTCCGATGATGCTGATGCCGTTGACCCCAAGGAATGGGGCACCACCGTATTGATGGTAGTCTGCTTTTTTGGAGAACGAACGCAATGCTCGGAACATAAACAACGCACCTATCCATGCAAGGGGATCGTATTTTATCTGCCCCTTAATGGAAGACATCGCCATCTTCCCCACAGACTCGGTTATTTTGAGGGTAATGTTGCCGGTGAAGCCGTCGCAAACAACAACGTCTGCACCATCGAGGTAGAACTGCTTCGCCTCAACATTGCCAACAAAATTAATTGCACCCTCTTTACCCAACTCACTAAGCATAACATGGGAACGCTTGGTAAGATCGTTACCCTTAACAGCCTCTTCCCCGATGTTAAGGAGACCAACAGTCGGGCTTTCCACACCCTTGAGAAGGCTAAAGTAAACAGACCCCATCACACCAAACTGAAGAAGGTTCAGAGGTTTGCAGTCAACGTTGGCACCAAGGTCGAGGATGAGGGACTCACCGATCATGGTGGGCAACATGGTTGCAATGGCTGGGCGATCGATACCACTAATACGACGAAGGATCATCAGGGAGCACGCCATGACCGCACCGGTATTGCCAGCACTGTAGAAGCCACTAGCAAGACCCTCTTTCACCAGGGTAAGACCCACGTGAACCGATGAGTTACGTTTGCCACGTAAAACTTTAGCGGGCTGATCATCCATGGTTATCACTTCGTCAGCGTGGTATATTTCGAATGTGCCAGGTGGTAGTTTCGGATATTTCCGCAACTCATCCTCGATAACTTTGGTATCGCCAACAAGGATAGACTTCACCTTATATTTTTTGGCAGCTAAAACAGCTCCCCTGACAACAACAGAGGGGCCACCGTCGCCACCCATAACATCTACTGCTACTCGCATATTAATTGTTGAGATGAATAGCTTACTGAGCTATCACCGATTTCCCTTTATAATAGCCGCATGATGGGCATACGGTATGAGGTACAACAAGCTCACTACAGTTTGTGCATTTGGTTGGCGTAACGATTATAGCCCTATGATGGCTACGTCTGTTATTGCGAACCCTTCTGCTTGTTTTCTTCTTTGGATTAGGCATAACAAGCCTCCTACAGTGTGTATTTACTTATAAAAAACAGCAACTCTGCATGCCAAAGATGGGATGCAGGTGGCTCTTGTCAATACTTTAGTTCAAAACCTTAAACTTGCCAAGGTGTTACATTATACATCAGATTTTAAATAAAATCAAATTTATATCCCAGTCAGTCCCAACAAAAGGCTCCGAGCCTACCGTGAGCTACTGTCGCCATCCCTTAATTTGCCCAAAGCATCACCAAGATTTTTAAACGGCGTACGAACATCCTCTTTGCCAAAACCGGAATCATCACCCGAAACGTAATCGCCCACTGACGTGCAATCCGAGGAGCAAATATAGCGATAAGGGAGATTTAGCATGAGCTCTTCACCGATAATTTCCCAAGGATCAAACTCCTCCGAATCAATAATGTAGTACTCCGAGTCGTTATTGTCTTCGCCTGGCAAGGCACCGGAATCACCACCAGAATCGCCACCAGAGCCAGAGCCAGAACCATAACCATAACCATAACCATAACCATAGTGCTCCTCTGTGCCAGACTCAAACATGGAGTCGGAAAGATTACCGCCAGGCTCAAAACTAACATAAACCTCAAGCTCAACTGAAGAACCATAGGTAAAGCCCGCAAAGCATCTGTCGCACACGGTGGACATGGAGTACTCGAGCTTACCCGCCAAAATGGCACTCGTGGACGAAACACCCTTGGCAACACCAACAAATGTGGCGAAAAACTCACCAACACCGTCAACATTAAGATTATTAGACAGATCAAGATCCTCTTGACCAGTATTGCTGTCGTACAAGCTTGCGAAGTCTATCATCGTGCATCGTGCCCCTTATTTCGGCGAATCAAAACTAAGTTGTCAGCTTTAGAAAAGTCAATGAAGCGGAAAAAATATGAAAAAATAGATACACTAATGACAATAACTACAAGCACACCCTTAGCAATAACTTTAATTGTACAACCATACGAACCAAAGTGTCAAGATAAATAAATCCAACCGAAAAAAAGAAACACCGTAACGCAAGGAAGCCCTCGGATAGCGGAACTTATCCACTCCCGAAGGCTCCCCTAATCGTACATCGTACATCGTACATCGTCAAAGAGGCACCAACTAGCATTTCACAAAACGCCAATCAGCACGCCTAACTATTTCGAACCAAGAATAACATTGATACGGTTCTTAATGTTGTCCGACCTTGTGCCGTAAACAATCTGTATACCGTTACCAATAATATGGTGCTTGCCACCTGATACAGCTTTCAGCTTGTCCATATCGATATTCGCAGCGGAAACAACGGTAATCCTCAAACGAGTAATGCATGCATCAACATTCTTCAAGTTGCTCAAACCGCCCAACGCATCGATAACACTGTCCGCAACCTTTTCTGTCTCAGAACCGCTAGACGAAACATCTGCCGCATCAACAACCTCGTCGCGACGACCAGGTGTAGCAAGATCGAACTTCATAATAATGAAACGGAAACCGAAGTAGTAAATAACCGAGTAGAATACCCCAACAACAGGGATCATCATCCAGTTAGTACGATCCTGACCTTGCAATATTCCGAACAGAGTCAAGTCGATAATACCACCAGAAAATGTTTGACCAACAGTTACGTTGAAGTAGTCCATAAGCATGAACGACAACCCCGCAAACAAAGCGTGAACAACATAAAGAAGGGGAGCAACAAACAGGAACAAGAACTCTATGGGCTCCGTAATACCTGTAATGAATGCCGTCAAAGCAGCCGAAAATAGAATTCCACCAACAACTTTACGATGCTTAAGCATGGACGTATGATACATCGCAAGAGCAGCAGCCGGAAGACCAAATATCATAAACGGCATCTTACCAGCCATAAAACGTGATGTACCCTCATAGAAAGGACCAGTACCATGATCTGCTAGCTGAGCAAAGAAAATGTTCTGAGTACCAACGTAAACATGACCACCAACCTCAAGAGTACCACCAACAGCCGTCTGCCAGAAAGGAAGATAGAACACGTGGTGCAAACCGAATGGAATCAATGAACGCTCAATGAAACCGTAAAGGAAGGTGCCCGCAAGACCGCTAGAAAGAACCAACGAACCCAAACCCTCGATACCTGTCTGAACAAACGGCCATACTATTGTGGCAATATAACCAACAAACAGGAACGTGAACGACACGACGATGGGAACAAAACGAGTACCACCGAAGAACGCCAACGCTTGTGGCAACTCAACATCGTAAAACTTATTGTGCAACGCCGCCGTAATGAAACCAGCGATAATACCACCAAAAACCCCCATCTCAAGGGTCTGAATACCAAGAACACTACCCTGACCAACAGAAGCCAATCCCTCTGTTACCAAGTTGCCCTGAAGCCCGAGAACAGCGTTGATTGTCTGATGCATCACCAAGAAACCGATGGCAGCAGCCAATGCAGCGGTACCACGCTCCTGCTTAGCAAAACCGATGGCAACACCGATGGCAAACAATAATGGCAGGTTCGCAAAAACAACCACACCAGTCTTAGTCATAACGGTAAAGATGCCCTGCATCACCGCAACATCAAGAACAGGGTAAGCAATAATGGTGTTGGGGTTGGATAAAGCACCACCAATACCTAGCAAAAGACCTGCGGCAGGTAGCAACGCAATGGGTAGCATAAACGAGCGACCAACTTGTTGCATAATCACAAAAAATTGAGACTTCATACTTCTCTCCTCCTATAAACAAAAATGTACTAAGACTACTAGATTTGCAGAAAACAATATAGTACCGATCTAGTACTAATTAATAATTACACGGGCATGTCAGCTCTCCGCAACATCTGCCTGCATCTTATAGGATATTACAGGGCGTGTCAATAGGGCCCTGCATGTTCGGAAATACGGAACACTGTTTTATATTATATATTTATACCATATGTTTTGAAAAGTAAAAAAGGGGAAAAAGGAAAATTTCTGCTGTCAAGGGGTAGCTTCCCCACCAATTCGTAACCATAAAGGGAGACCATTCCTGGCAATCTATGGCAATAAGAACTAGGTAATAAAAAATATTTAAAGGGTTGATGCGTGGCAATCCGTCCACCCCGCAAGCATGGGAAAGCACCGCCACACAAGGCTATTGCCTCCATGCAGCGGTGCTCTCCGAAAAAATAATGACTTACGCTATTATAAATAAACTTTTATTTATAAACCACGTCGCCACTGCTGTTATACATACTCACATCCACAGGTGAATTCTCCATTAGGTACTGCATGAGCACCTCGGCGTCAGCAAACCCTGTGTTTACGTATGTTGGGTGGTCGGCGAGCTTGGGGTAACCATCGCCACCAGCAGCGTTGAAGCTAGGCACTGCTAGGCGGTAGGTTTTCGCCATGTCGATGGGCTCCCCTCCGATCTTAACATCGCTCACCCCAGTACCGTCGGCAACTAGGGATACGCCGGCAAACTGTGCGAATCCACCGGAACCTGCGGGGATATTTGCCACAACAGCTAGGTAGTCCATAACTTCCTTACCGGTGAGGTCGGTGTATGTGATAATGTTGCCGAATGGTTGCACGATGAGTACGTCGCGATAGGTAACGTTCCCTGCAGCGATGGAGTCTCTTACACCGCCGGAGTTCATTACGCCGATGTCGGCATTGGCACGTTCCATTTGAGCTACTGCGATGAGGTGTCCGAGGTTGGTTGGTTGTAGCCTGACAACACTTCTGTCCCCTTCGAGTTTGCCGTTGATGACTGCTTTGACCACGTTGAGTTCGTCACTTCCTTTGTCTTGGAAGGGTTTGAGGAAAGCGATCATGTCGGGGTCTTCCATGATTTCGTCTTGGATGAAGACGCGTTGTGTTTCGCCGTCGATTTCCACTTTCTTTTTGAGGTTAACGGGTATGAGTTGGTAGTTTGTGAGAGTGAGTTCGCCGTCTTTGAATTGGAAGTCGGCACGTCCTACGTATTTGCCCCATTCGTGTGCTTGTACAATCCAGGCACCGTTTTGGAAGTCGGGCATGCAGTCGTCACCGGGTTTGTAGCCTTTGTTGACAACGTTTGGAGCTTCCATGCAGAGTGGTTCTTGTGAGTGTCCGCCTACTATCATGTCGAGGTCGCCTTCGGTTACGTAGTTAGCGAGAGCAACGTCTCCCATTTGCATATTGCCGTCGTAGTGTCCCATGTGTGTTGCGGCGAAGATGAGGTCGGGTTGTTCGTCTTGTTTGAGTTTGGCGATGACTTTTACTGCTTCAGCTTTGGGGTCACGGAATTCTATTCCGTTTGTGTATTCGGGGTTTCCGATTGTTGCTGTGGTTTCGGTAGTTAGTCCGATTACGGCGACTTTGATACCTTGTTGCATGAAGATGGCGTAGGGTTGGAACATGCGTTCGCCGGTTTCTTTGTTGTAGATGTTTGCTGAGAGCAGTGGGAAGTCTGCCCATTCTTCTTGTTGTTTGAGTATTTCTAGTGGGTTGTCGAATTCGTGGTTACCGATGGCCATTGCGTCGTAGCCTAGTTTGGTCATCCCTTTGAAGTCGGGTTCGGCGTTGAGTAGGTCGGATTCTGGCACCCCTGTGTTGATGTCGCCGCCGGAGAGTAGTAGTAGTGAGCCTCCGTTCCCTTCAACTTCTGTTCTAAGAGAGTCGATGAGTGTTTTGCGTGCAGCCATTCCGTATTCGCCGTTTTTGTTTTGCCAGAATCGTCCATGGTGGTCGTTGGTGTGTAGTATGGTGAGGTTGTATGTTACCCCTTGTTCCCATGTTTGTGTGCTTGCGGGTTTACTTTTGGTACATGCCACAGTTGTTGCGAGTGCGACTGTGATTATGCTTCCTAGTAGTAGTGTGTTGCGTATTTTGTTTCGGGGTTGCGTATTGCTGTTCCCCTTGTTGGTGCTAACCGAAAAACCTAGTTTCATGTATGTCTCCTATGTTTTATTATTCGCCGTGTTGCCATCGACGTGTGTTCGGGCTTGGCAGTGCCTATCTTGGTTAAATGGCAATGGCGTTTTATAAATATTTATTCCCACGCATCACCCTTAATACGCACGTAAATAGTATCATAGTTGCAACTTTAAGTCAATAATATTTTTCAACGCCGAAACATGGCGAGTAGCGTTTTCGGAAAATAATTACTGATTTAGGTGTTTGTTATATTTTTGCAAAACACCTACGCCGTGACCTTGCCTACGCCGTGACCTTGCCGAACAGTGTTCGAACGTTCCTCTCTGTTTGGCGAACAATCTCCTCCATGGAGACCCCTTTTACGCGTGCGACGGTGTATGCGGTGTAAATTGTATTTTGGGGTTTGTTCCCCTGCCCGCGAAACGGTGATGGTGTTAGGTATGGTGCGTCTGTTTCTACTAGGATGAGTTCCATGGGTGTGTTGGCGATATCTTCGCGAATGAGTTCGGCGTTTTTGAATGTTGCGTTCCCTGCGTAAGAGACGTGGAAGTTGTGTGTGATGCACCATCTTAGGAGTTTGGCATCCCCTGGGAAGCAGTGCATGACCCCCCCTTTGCATTTTGGGTGCGAGGTGTATGTTTCCTGCAGTATTTTCATGGTATCTGTGTGTGCGTCGCGGTTGTGTATTGCCACGGGCAGTCCTGCTTCTAGTGCTACTTCTAGCTGTTCGCGAAACGCTTGTTGTTGTAGGATTTTGCTTGGTGCGTTGTCGTAATGGTAGTCCAGTCCTATTTCGCCGATACCCACAACTCCCCCTTGTTTTGCTAGTGTTGCGAGTTGTTCTGCGTCTGTTGTTGTGTAGTTGAATACGTCTGAGGGGTGCAGTCCTACTGTGGCGTAGATGTGTATGTTGTTCCTGCTTTTGTTGGTGTTAACGTACTTTACTAGTTCGATGTTTTGCTGTGAGTCTTCTAGTGTGATGCCTATGGCTATGGTTCTGTTTACGCCCAAGTTGGCACCCTGCTCCAACACTTCCAAGGCTTCTGCATAGGTGTTCATGTAGGGTTTGACCATGTGTGCGTGTGTGTCTGTGATAAACAACCCCTGTTTGCTTAGTCTGGTCATCTCATGGTGAAGATTTATTACCTCTGCTTTGTGTTGTTTCCCTAGTAGGATTGGTGCTTCGTTCCCCTTGTTGTTGTTGGAGCTGGCATTGGTGGTCATGGTTGATCCCCTTGGCTAAGATGGAGCTTGCCTAAATGGTGGTATTTTTATATAATGTTGTTGTTTCGATGGCAGTGTGGTTTGTGGTAACGTCAGCTGCACTCAACAAATATATATTACTTTGTTACGCTATTTTATTCAACACACAAATTCATAACACACGGTGGTAACAACCATGATTACAACGCGGAAAGATACATCTATTCTCAGGAACTTAGGCATACCCACCACTCCCATTACGTTTACAAAAATGAGTGGTAGTGGTAACGATTTTATTTTTATAAACCTTGTGACCCACCCCATTGCCGAGGAGTACCGCAAAGAAGTCGCCATACTGCTCGCTGAGCGACGCATGTCTGTTGGTGGCGACGGTGTCATATTTTTGGAGCCACTGGACACCTCCAAAGGTGAGTTCAAGTGGTACTTTTACAACAGCGACGGAAGTGTTGCCGAAATGTGTGGTAACGGTAGCCGTTGTGCTTTCGCATACGCAAGGGCACAGGGGTGGCTCAACGACGACGGAACCGGCACACTACACACAATTGCAGGACTCATCCAAGGTCAAGCATTCGACGAAAGGAACGTGCGTATTCGCATGGTGGAGTATCGCGACCACAACGACAACGTTACACTCCACACTGAAGGTGCAGTTTTCATCGGTGCAACGGTGGACACAGGTGTGCCACATGTTGTTGTGCAGGTGGATGACGTGGACAACTTCGACGTACACACGTACGGTGCAGGGATACGGAACCACCCCCTCCTCGCACCACGAGGCTCCAACGTGAACTTCATGGAGCGGGTAGACAATATCCATGGGGCAACTAGTGCCGGTGGGGGGAGCCTCTACCGCGTTCGAACATTTGAACGTGGCGTCGAAGCTGAAACACTCGCGTGTGGCACAGGGTTTTCCGCCGTGGGGGTACACCTCGTACTCTCAGGACGATGCACCTCACCCGTTGCAATCAAAACATCCTGTGGCGACATCGTATGGGTTGCCGTGGAACCCATCAACACAAACCACAAAAACCATACGGGAGCAAAATACAACATCTACCTCAGGGGCGACGTGGACTTCATCTACGACGCAACGCTAAGACTAACATAACGCGACGAGCACAACCATAACCACAACCGTACGCAAAGGGGCAAACTCATGAACAACAAACACCTACTCCAAGGGTGCATACCAGCAATGGTCACACCATTCCAAACATCGCAAACATCAACCGCAGGCAACGCAACCGTGGACTACCAATCCCTCACAAAACTCACCGAACACCTAATCAACGGCAACGTCGGCGGGTTATGCCTACTCGGAACAACAGGGGAAAGTGTCACAATAAACTCAGCCGAACGTACAAAAATCATTCAACACGTCGTCAACACAGTCAACGGACGCGTGCCCATCCTCCTCGGAGCCGGATCAAACAACACTGAAACAACAATGGAACTCACCAAAGAAGGGGCAGACCTAGGCGTCGACGCCGTAATGATCGTAACACCATACTACAACAAACCACAAGAATCGTTCTACATCAAACACTACGAAACCGTTGCCAACACAAGCACACTACCCATCATAATGTACAACATCCCCAGCCGAACAGGGGTGGACATGACCACCAAAGCCATCCTACACCTAGCACAACACCCAAATATTATCGGTATCAAAGAGGGTGCCGATTCACTCGAAAAAATAGCCACAATTATCAGCCAAACAGACAACTCATTCGCACTCTACAGTGCCAGCGACTCAGAAAACCTACCCATACTCGCACTCGGTGCAACAGGTGCCATTACCGTGCTCGGAAACATCGTACCGCAAAATGTTGCACAAATATGCCACCACATCAGCAAAGGCAACCTACACAAGGCTCAAACAGAATACTACAAAACACTCGAACTCTCCAAAATCATCTTCAGAGAAAGCTCTCCAGCACCAACCAAACTCGCACTAACACTAATGGGCATCATCGAAAACAAACTCAGAGCACCACTCTACACAGCATCACAAGAAACCGAACAACTAATACGCACAGAACTCAACAAACTCAACTTGCAACTGAAATAATACGACAAAAATAGAACACAGGCACAAGCACAAGCACAAGCACAGGCAGGGCAACATGAACAACACTGTAGACGAAAACAAAGGAACAACCATCAACGTAGCACTAGTCGGGGCAACAGGTCGAATGGGACTGGAAATCGCACACCTCGCAACTAGTATGACAAATATTCGCATTGTCGAAGCATTCGACAAACCTAGCTCAAAACACCTCGGAACACCGCTACAAGAACTACTGACAAACATACAAAAAAACCGCGACAACATCCCCGACAACATCCCCCCAACCGTTATCGTGTCCTCCCTGCCAACACCCGAATCCGCAACAACATACCTGAAATCAGTGCAACCAAACAGCATGCCCCACGTACTTGTGGACTTCACCTCACCCGAAGGCACAATAGCAAACATCAACACATACCACGCACTCAGAATACCCGTTGTCATCGGCTCCACAGGCACAGACCAACAGCTACACAACAGCATTGCCCAACTCAGCACCAAAATACCCGTGTTCTACTCAGCAAACATGAGCATGGGGATACACATCATGAAACAACTCACAACACACCTAGCACAACTCGCAACCCTAACGCAAAATACGGGCACACACACAAATCACAACAACCATGAAAAACATGAAAAACATGACGAAAGCTCAAACCCAACCTACGACTTTGAAGTGATAGAAGCACACCACAATCGGAAACAAGACGCACCCAGCGGAACAGCAGTCATGTTGGCACAAACTATTATCGATAACTTTGGCGACAACAACCAGATTTCGGATCGTGCAAAATACTCCCGCCACGGCGACAACACTAAACGCACTCCGTACGAAGTTGGCGTGCAATCTATTCGCGGTGGATCAATTGTTGGTGAACACACAGTAATGTGCATAGGCAATAGCGACCGCATCGAAATCACGCACCGAGCGTCGTCGCGACGTATCTTTGCTGAAGGGGCACTGCAAGCGGCGGCATGGTTGGCTTTGCAACACAGGAACAACTGTCCGAACGCTCTCTACACCATGGACGACCTACTCCCTGCACAGCGGTAGCCTG
>CAMZNS010000037.1 GCA_947313855.1 uncultured Deferribacteraceae bacterium | reverse complement strand
TGTCGGTGGCGTTGGCGGGAGTGTCGGTGGCGTTGGCGGGAGTGTCGGTGGCGTTGGCGGGAGTGTCGGTGGCGTTGGCGGGAGTGTCGGTGGCGTTGGCAGTGGCAGTGGTGGTGGTGGTAGTGTCGGTGGCGGTGGCAGTGGTGGTGGTAGTGGGGTTGTTCAGTGCGTCCACAACATTTTTGTTGGCAAAAGTGCCTTCGTTGCGTGAGGCGAATTCGAGTAGCCGTTCAAGTTCGTCGGCAAATCCGAGTAGTGCGTCTGTGTGTTGGTCGGAGTATGCTATTTCGCCTGTGCGAAGTTTGTTGAGTAGGTCTTCCGCACAGTGTGTTAGTTGTGCAATGGGTAGCATCCCTAGGAAGGATGATGAGCCTTTGATGGTGTGAGCAGTGCGGAATACTTTGTTCAGGGCATCGGAGCTAGAGCGGTCTGAGTCGAGTGCTAGTATGTTGTCGATTAGGTCTTCTGCCAGCTCAGAGGCTTCTTCTAAAAAGGCTTGGACAAGTGTTTCATCGTTATCTATCACTTGTAGACTCTCCGTTGTAAGCAATATGGTGTTGCAATGTTTGGTTTTGTTTTAGTTCATGCCGAGCAGTTTGCTTATTTTTTCTTCGATAACTTCTTGTGTAAAGGGTTTGACGGCATAGTTATCGACGCCACTGCGTAGTGCGTTAAGGATATCGTCTTTGGCATTTTCGGTTGTAACCATTAGGATAGGTGTTTTGCTGAGTTTTTCATCCCCACGCACAGCTTTGACGAGTGCTAGTCCGTCCATTTCGGGCATATTCCAGTCGGTAACAAGGAGATCGATATGTTCTCGGTGTAGTATTTCCAGTGCATCTTTACCGTCTCCAGCTTCGAAAAGTGTACCCATGCCTATTTTTTCCAGTATATTTTTGATAATACGACGCATGGTGTAGGAGTCGTCTACTATTAGAACTGATTTTTGTGCAAATTGTGACATATGTGTTATCCTCGCAGTTGTTGAATTCTATCTGTTTTGCTCATAATCGCTTTTATTCGGAATGCGAAATACCCGTCAACAATAACAACTTCGCCACGGGCGATAGCTTTGTCGCCGATGGTGAGTTGGATGAGGTCGTCGGCGTATTCGTCTAGCTCTATGATGTTTCCGGGGGAGAGCCCGAGAACGTCTTTTAAAAACAGCTTGCTTGTGCCCATGCGAATGCTGACGGGAACCTCCACATCGAGGAGCATGTTTAGGTTCCGCGTAGGGACATTGTCGTTGGAGGTATCGTTGATTATGTTGCCAGATGCTTCGCTGGGTCTGTTGGGTGTAGAAATATCAACAATGCTATTATCGCCAGTGTTGTTGCCCCCAAGGTTGCCAATCTCTTCGGGTGTAAAGGCGTTATCGTCGTTGTTGCCGTTGAGGTTATCGTCGGACAAGATATCATCAAAATCCATTGCCATTGTGTTGCTCCTTTGTGTGCTTTACGCTTATGGTTGGCTACAAGCGGTTATGTTAGGGTTACGCATGGGTGTGTTTGCGTAGGAGTTTTGGGGTTGCAGGCGGGGTGTTTGCTTATGAGAGTTCCGTGTAGTCGTCTTCAGTTAAAATATAGGTCAGTTTCACCGCTTTTTTAGAGCCATAAATACCTGCTTCGCCGTAGTATTTTAGTTTGTTGTTGATGTACACACTGAGGGGTCGGTCGCTCTTTTTGGGTAGAACGATGAGGTCGCCCTCTTCGAGGTCGATGATTTTGCCGAGTTGAGCTTGGAGTTGTCCAACTTCGACAAAAAGTGTAACTTTGATATCGGAGACAAGGGAGAGCATCTGCAGGGAGTTCTCGCCGATGCGACCGTGGGATGTGCCCATCATCCAGTCTTGGGAGTTTATCTTGCTCAGAATGGGCTCCAAAACAAGGGCGGGGATACAAATATTTATCATCCCTGAGGCTTCGCCAAACCGAACCTCGAATGTGATAAGAACAACAACTTCGGTTTGTGAAACAACCTGAACAATATGGGGGGAGTTCTCTGAAACCTCTTTCTTGAAGCGAATGTTGGGAACAATCTGCTTCCAAGCGTCTTCTAGGTCTTTCAAAACAATGTTGATAACGTTATCGACGATATATTTTTCCAAGGAGGTCATTTCGCGGGTGGTAAAGAGGGGGGAGCCTTGACCGCCAAGGAGCTTGTCGATAATGGGGAAGACGAGGGACGGGTTAATCTCTAAGACAGCGTTACCCTGAAGGGGTATCATGCTGATAATGTTGAAGCTAGTGGGATCGGGCAGAGACATGAGGAATTCGCCGTAAGTCATCTGATCGACGGAGAGCAGGGAGATATCGGTGATGGTGCGTAAGAAACCGGACAGGTCTGATGAGAAGTTGCGGGCAAATTTGTCGTGCAGGTTGCGTAAGGAGCGAATCTGCTCTTTGGAAACACGATCGGGACGACGAAAATCGTACAGGGCAACACGACGATTAGGACTGACCTTGAGGGCACGACCAGCATCGATATCGATGGTTTGCATGGGATCAGAGGGTCCATCAATATCGTCCTGTTCGCCAATATCCTCGATGGTGGACATCAGAGCATCAATCTCTTCCTGACTCAGAATGTCTGACATGACATCTCCTTAAGTGGCCCCTACTCATGGACGTAAAACCGATTATCTCGGCTATTATAATGCAAAAAAAATCTGATTGCAACCAAAGACAACACACTTTTGCGGTTAGGTTGGTTTTTGGTCAATTTATTTGTGTGGGGGTTGGGGTAAATCGGTGGGGGTTGGTGGCAGCCTAGTCGAGAACTAGTTTTTTGCGTAGACGACTAACGGCTTTGGAGTGTATCTGGGATACGCGAGATTCGGTAACGCCAAGAACTTCGGCAACTTCGCTCATGGTGAGGTCTTCCACATAGTAGAGGGATAGAACCTGCTGCTCTTTCTCCCCGAGTGTTGCAACCTCTTTGGACACTTTTTTGATGAGGTCGCTACGTAGCGTGGAGTCTTCGGGAGAGATTTCGTTGCTACGAATAAAGTCTTTCAGCATGGTGTCGGATGATGCTGAGATGCTGTCTTCGAGTGATGCGGTAACGGATCTTGCTTTCATGTCCATGAGTTTGTAGATTTCGTCGAGTTCGATGTTGAAGTGTTGCGAGAGTTCTTCGTATGTGGGTACTCGGTTGAGTTGGGCGGTGAGTTCTTCTAGGTGTCGTTCGATTACTTTGAGGCGGGTACGTACGTTTCGTGGCAAGACGTCCATGTTGCGAAGGGCGTCGATCATGGCACCTTTGACACGCTTTTCAGCGTAGGCGTAGAAGCTAGCACCTTTGGTTTTGTCGTATCGAGCCATGGATTCCATGAGTCCAAGGGATGCGGCAGAGTAGAGTTCTTGTTGCTCCACACTACTGGGCAGGTTTGCACTCATCTTAATGACCCAAGATTTAATTCGTGGAAGGAAAGAGACTAAAACCTCTTCACGTTCTTCCGCTGTAAAGGTATCCACTATTTTGTTACCAACCTCGTTGCGTGCTATATTATTTTCCAGTAATTCTTTAGTATCTGCTCAATATAACCGAAAAGGATCCTAGCGACGAATAAAACAATGATGAATAGTACGAAATCGCGGAACAAGCTAGTGATGGTAAATTGGTCGTTCATCAGTTTGTAGACAAAAGATATGATATAAACCAGTGATGCGATTAAAATAGGGTAATATTTTAGGCTTGAGATCATTTCATTATCCTCCTGAGCATGCTGGAGATACCCACCTTGTCTTTGTTGTATCGTGTGCCAGTAATCTTGTGTGCTATCTCTTTGGTATCTCTAGCAAAAACTGAGCCAGAGTCGAGTGCACTAATGGGTTTTTGTGAGCGAGCGGCACGACGAACGCCGAAATCTTCGCGAACATTGCCGAGGAATTCCAAGTCAAGATTGAGGAATCGCTTAACAACGCCACGTAGGGATTCGTAAATGGAGATGGAGGAGCTTTGGGTGTCAACGCGGTTCATTACCAGGGATATCTTAGACACGTGGTGATCGCGGGTAATGAGTTTCATGAAGGCGTAGGCATCGGTAATGGCAGTAGGTTCGGGGTTGGTGATAACGATAACCTGATCAGCGATAACAGAAAACTGCATAATGCGATCGCTAATGCCAGCACCGTTGTCGAATAAAATATAGTCGTAAGCTTTGTCGAGGCGGATAAAAATATCCACGATTTTGTTGAAGTCGACGCTATCGATTTGGCTAAAGTTGGCCATACCGGAGGATGCGGGGAGAACGTCGAAGCCGTAAATATTGCGAATGATGATATCGTCTAGGGTAGCGTCCCCAGCTAGGTAGTCGTCAACAGAGGCACTGACGGAAAGGGAGAGCATGATGTCGATATTGGCGAGACCGAGGTCAGCGTCGAAAACTAGCACACGTTTTTTGAGGTGAGCAAGCCAGAAGGCAAGGTTGACGACAAAGCTTGTCTTGCCGACACCACCTTTCCCGCTAGCGATGGAGATGTATGTGGCGGCATGCTCTTGTTCCCAGTAGGTTTTCTTTAATTCAAACGCTTGGTCTTTCATGAGTTGCTCCAAAGTAGACTATCTGTGCTTAAGATACTGCCGGTAATCTTAGCAATATCGGGTATCTCAATATCGTCGGGAACATTTTGCCCAGTGGAGAGGAATAGTAGCGGAGTATTGTACCGCGTTGGGATATTGAGTAGGGGTGCAAAGTGTTTCGTTTCGTCTAACTTTGTGAATATAACATAATTCGGGGTTAATATTCTATAACTTTTAAAAACATCTTCCATTTCGCTGTGATTTGAAGACATGGACATAACCATGGCGATATCCATATTGGCGGAATCGCCTAGAACATCGCGAATGCTAGCAATCTCATCTTTGTCGAACTGACCGCGACCCATGGAATCGATTAAGATATGGTCGACGTCTTGGCATTTCTGAAAGGCATCTTGTAGCTCTCTGGCATTGGATGCAACATAAATGGGGGCGTTAACAATGTCGGCATAGGTGCGAAGCTGATCCACAGCACCGATGCGAAAGTTGTCGATGGTGATTAACGCCACCCTCTTCTGCATCTTGAGGGACAGGGTAGCGGCCATTTTGGCGATGGTGGTTGTTTTGCCTACCCCTGTGGGACCAACGAGGGCGATGACTTTGTTTTGCGGATTGGTGTAGTAGTCGCTCTTAACGGGAACAAGGTGTGTGATGCATTCCAAAATAAGGTTTTGAAGCTGTTCGTTGCTGAGGTTTTTGAGGTTCATGGAGTCCATGCTGTTCAGATATCGCCACACAACCTCTTTGTGGATACCTTTAGAGACCATGGTGGACATCATGGAGTTGAGGACGGGGTTGTTGAGTGTGCCCAGAGTAGTAGCAACAGCAGTTGTGGTGTGTGTGTGGGTGCCATGTTGCTGAGGCGTCCATGTAAATTCCGGTACTTGGTCGCTATTCACATTCACATTCGCATTCGCGTTAGCATTAGCATTAGCGTTAGCGTTCACATTCACGTTAGCTGGCGGGGTGGCGGGTACATTGCTGGTGCGGAGGGAGTGGAGCTCATTTTTAATGAGGGTTATCTCTGAGAGGAGGTTCTCAAACTGCTGCAAACCGATGGTGTTGATGGCGGAGGCGAAGGGTGATACGGCAGGGGGGGCGGTCATGGTTGCGGGCGATGCGGATGCTGGGTAGTAGGGTGCATGTGAGTAGTACGGCTGTGGTGCAGGTGCGGGTGCAGGTGAGTAGTACGGCTGTGGTGCGGGTGCGGGTGCAGGTGCAGGTGCAGGTGCAGGTGCAGGTTCGGGTGCGGGTGCGGGTGCGGGTGCGTGTGCGTGTGCGTGTGCGTGGTACGGCTGAGCAGCAGGCTGAGCAGGGTAGGGCATAGGGGGAGCAGTTGCACTAGCACCATTACTACCGTTACCGCTACCGCTACCGTTACCGCTACCGTTACCGTTATCGCTACCGTTACGACGGTACGACCGAGATGTGGACAGGGGGGAGTCCACGGCTGCTGTTACTTCGATCATGGGTCGCGACAGTAGTCCCATGACACTATTGCGGTTAATTCGTCTTGTGCCGAGTATGATTGCGTTTTCGCCTAAATCTTTCCGTATGGTAGGGATGGCGTCTTTCATGTCGGCTACTTCATATTTTTTGATAATCACTGGTACGGTATCCCCTTCAAGTTTGCTTTATATTTGTTGTTTATTGTGATGCTCCCTGCATTTCGACTTCGATTCGTCCTACGAGGTCGAGTTTGACTGTTTCGCTAATTTCGTTGTGCGAGATGATATGCAGATCGGATACGGCGTATTTTGAGACGAAGCGGTAGAATGCAAAGCGTAGGGGTGGTGAGATAACGAGTACGGCTGGCAGTCCTTCCCCTTTGAGTTTTTCGGAGAATTCGCCGATGGCAGCGAGTACACGTTGTCCGAGAGTTGGGTCCATGATAACTTCGTTCCCTTCGTCCCCTTTTTGGATACTTTTGGCAAGGTGGTGTTCAAGAGCTGATGGCAGTGTGAATACTTTGAGGACGCTCCCTTCGGATACAAGTCCTTCGGTGATATTGTGTCTGAGAGCGTAGCGAGCTTTTTCGGTGAGGTATTCCACGTCTTTGTTTACTTCGCCGTAGTTTGATAGTGTTTCGAGTATGGTTTGAATGTTTCGTATGGAGACTTTTTCTTCAAGTAGGTTTTGTAGTACGCGGGTGATGACAGACATGTCGACGGTTCCGAGTGCGTCTTCCACCATTTTGGAATTTTGTTCTTTGAGGTTATCGAGGAGTGTTTGCACCTCTTGTCGTCCGAGTAGTTCTTTGGCGTTGGCTTTGACAATTTCGGCGAGGTGCGTAGAGATAACGGTTACGGAGTCGACAACCATCATGCCAAGGCTTTCCGCCATATCTTTCTGATCGGGATCGATCCATTTGGCGTCAAGTCCGTAAGCGGGGTCTTTTGTGGATACGCCTTCGATTTCGTCGAGGGATCCTTGTCCTTCCATGGCTAGGTGTTTGCTGGGTAGGATGGTGCCTGAGGCACGGTTGACACCTTTGATGAGTATCTGGTAGCTGTTGACGTCGAGGGAGAGGTTGTCTTTGATGCGAACGGGTGGGACGATGAATCCGAGGTCGCTAGCTATCTGGCGGCGAATACTTTTGATACGTGTGAGCAGGCTGCCCCCTTGAGCTTCGTCTACAAGTTGGATGAGTGCGTAACCAACGGTTAGTTCCATTGTGTCCATTGTGAGTAGGTCTTTGAGTTCGTCCTCCTCATTTTTGGGTTCGGCATCGCTATCATCCTGTTCTTTGGTGGTGGTAGCAGTGTCTTGTTGGGGTGCGAGAAGTTGCCGTCGATACAGCCATCCCCCCCCGAGGAGCAGTCCGCCGAGCATGAAGAATGGTAGTTTGGGCATTCCAGGGATAATGGCGAACGCGGTCATGATTCCGCCAGAAATCATGAGGATACTGTAGGATGGTGCAAGCTGTTTTGCGAGGGTGGAGGCGAATTTAGAGCCGTCGTCACTTGCTTCACGGGTAACAATAATACCGGTGGACACAGAAACAATAATTGCGGGTATCTGTGAGACAAGTCCGTCGCCAACGGTTAGGATTGCGTAAGTTCCCAGAGCATCGCCAACACCCATGTCGAACTGAGTAACACCGATAACAACGCCAGCAATAATATTGATGGAGGTGATGAGTAGTCCGGCAATGGAGTCGCCACGGACAAACTTAGCCGCACCATCCATGGCTCCGTAAAACTCTGCCTCTTGGCGAACGCGGGTACGACGAACGGTTGCTTCAGCATCGTCGATGGATCCTGCGTTGAGATCGGCATCGATGGCCATCTGTTTGCCGGGCATGGAGTCCAAGGTGAATCGAGCAGCAACTTCAGCGACACGTGTTGCACCTTTGGTGATGACAACAAAGTTGATGATGATGAATATTAGGAACAGGATAATCCCCACCATGACGTTGTTGCCGGCAACAAATTCGCCGAAAGACTGAATAACAGCCCCAGAGGATGACGTGCCCTCATGACCGTTGGACAGGATTACACGGGTGGTGGCAACGTTGAGCGAGAGGCGAAAGATGGTTGTCATTAGTAGCACAAAGGGGAAGAGGGAGAAGTCTAAGGGTTCCTTTACCGACAGGGCAACAAGAAGGATAATAATACTGACGGTGATGCTGATGGTGAGGAGGAGGTCGAGGAGGAATACGGGCATGGGGATAAAAAAGGCAGCAAGGATTAGGATAATACTCGCTATCAAAATTAAGTCAGAATTGAAGATTACTCCACGAACATTGGCAGGAATAAACCCCAAGATATTGTTGAAAATATTGCCCATTTAGCGTACACCCCTAAAACACAAAACCCTTAATAATCAATAATAACAGTACTGGCAGGGAAAAGCAACACAAAAATAAACATAAGGAAAATAAGGGCACTAGAGGGGCGTTGGTGGTTGTGGGTAGGAAAATATTTCCGAGCAGCAAACAGCAAACAGCAAACAGGGAACAGCAAACAGCGAGCAGCAAACAGTAATTTAAAGGTTTAACTGAACGCTATTCTGTTATATACTTCAAAGGAACAGAGATGTGGGCACAAGAATAATGGTGCGTAATAGTAACGGTGCGCAATAGTAACGGTGCGGAATGGGAGCGGAAACAGAATGAACATGGCAAATAACCCCAAAACAAATATAGCAAAAATGACGGCAGGGATACTACTCATACTAGCTGTGACGCTGCTAACCTCTTGCGGCGGCAACAAAGAAGAGGCTCAAAACAATATCCTTGAAGGGAAGTTCGACGAAGGCGATCCAACAATCATCGCCATACCCATGGTCGTACACACGGTCAACATGCTCAACAACCAGTTCCAAGTTGGACACAGCCAACTAAAATGCGACGTTACAGGGTGCACAGCCAGCGGTAGTGCCTTAGGCGATACCCTAACAATTCAGTTCGACAACTACACCTCGGGGTACTCAGCCTTCACAGGAACAGTAACCGTAGACAACTCAGGCGAAAACCCGAGCCTGCAATCCTCCAACCTCGAAACCACAGTCTTCAGACAGTTTGCACAATCCAAACACAGCATCACACTCACAAATATCAAACTAAGCAACACAGGGCGAATTATCGACGGACTCGCCACCCTAAGCGGATCCGTACAAAGTGCTGCCAAAATGGTGAGCGACCAGGGTGTGTTCTTCTCATACGTAACCCTAGTAGCAAGTTACGCACTAGTAAACAACGTGAGCCGAATCTGCACAGGGGAGAAATGTGCCTCCAAAGACCGACTCCATGCCATCGTAAATAGTACCAAGGGGAACAAAACAACACTCTCCCAAATCCGCACATACAACATGACCAGCATCGCAACATACATCAACGAAACCATGGGCAACTACCAACTCAGTCACAGCCAAAATACGGAAAACCTTACGCAAAACAAACTTGTCAGCAACCTAGTAAACAACGATGTCTACCTGAAATACAACATACACGAAATGAGTGGCGTGGCAATACTTGATCAAGGTGAGACTACGTTTGAAGGTGTGAGCCTGCTTCGTCGACAGTCTCAGTACCAGCGAAACGAAACACTCATGAACCTCAAAGGGCGAGCATTGTTTAAGGATGACTACGTCACGTTTGTGGAGAGTTCATCGCAATGCACACACCTCACCAAAGCGTTTCATGTGCTAAGTGCAACACCTGTGCCCCAGAATATTGCTAAGCGGTACGAGGAGTTCGGCGAGATAATGTATTTGCAGACGGATCTGTCAGGTTCGGGTGGTAGCGACATCACGCTAATGATTAAACGAGAACCCCTTGACAAGTGCGATAGTGGTGCCCCCATATTCCAGATAATCGGACCTGTTGACGGGCTGATTGGCGGTAGTGCTACCCTACGCAACCCTAGTGTTAACGGTGGCGATCCGTGGTCCATGGACGAGCTGTTTCTGAATGTGTATTACGATCCGTACGTTATCGGTAACACGGCTCAGATTAGCACGTACTTCTACAAGTAGCGTTGTCGTGGCGGTGTAGCGTGGCGTGGCGGTGTGATTGATGTTTTCCTGTAAAATAGTGGTTGCATTTGTGTTTGATATGTTGTAAGCTTATTTTTGCGTTCCTTTCTTTGGGTATCGCATTATTTATTGTTGTTGGAGAGATGGCCGAGTCAGGCTTAAGGCGCACGCCTGGAAAGTGTGTGTACGGGTCAAATCGTACCGAGGGTTCGAATCCCTCTCTCTCCGTTCCTTCCCCCCCCCTCCTTATTTTCATGAGCGTGGACGCTTGTTCCCCCTTTTTTTTACAAACACGATGTTGCTACAATGCACGAAAATAGCGATGAAACGGAACGTTTCCCCCCTTTTTTTACAAACACGATGTTGCTA
>CAMZNS010000036.1 GCA_947313855.1 uncultured Deferribacteraceae bacterium | reverse complement strand
CAGAACGCTTGTTAACGCTGCTGTTAGTGTGGTTTTTCCGTGGTCAACGTGACCGATTGTCCCAACGTTAACGTGGGGTTTAGTACGCTCAAACTTTGCTTTCGACATAAACAACCTCTTCTCTAATTAAACTTTTATTTTTGAGCGAATCTTGAAAACCCAAATCCCACTCAGTTATTACCATTATTATATATGTATGATGCAGATCCGTCGGCGTGCCCAGCATTTCCTCGGCGTGCCCAGCAGATCCGTCGGCGTGCCTCAATTACACAGATTGCAGGCAGAGCCTCGAATACCGCTCACCCTCTCAACTCAGCCGTTCAGCCGTCAATCTTAGCAAGTAGGCAAGCATAAGCATTCGGAAACCAAGCATAGCAAGGTTCTCAAAGTTTGTCAACATTTTTCTAAAGTTTTGTAAACCAGTAGACTAGCAGCCCAGTAAGTCCGCCGACTAGCAAACTCACAAGCCAGCAAGTCCACAGACTCACACGTACACCGACAACCGACAACCGACAACCGACAACCGATAACCGATAATCGATAATCGTACGCCCCCACATCGAAGCCGAGTACGCACAATCGCGTACATATAATATAGCTTTATCTAATTTAATTTTTTATTTTATTTTGACCAACCAATTTGACCAACCAATTTGACCAACCAATTTGACCAACCAATTTGACCAACCAATTTGACCAATTATAAGGGGCAGAAGAAAACATAGGGGTTGGGAAAACCCATGACTGTCAATGCGATTGCTCAGCTTGTGGGCTTGTGGGCTTGTCAGCTTGTGGGCTTGCTTCTGTGGAAAAACATAGGGGCCGAAGAAGCCCATGACCGGAGTTGAACCGGTGACCTCGTCCTTACCAAGGACGCACTCTAACCACCTGAGCTACATGGGCATTGCGATAATCATTGCGGTAGCCATTGCGGTAGCCAGCAAACATTATCAAGCACAAATTATACATAAAAATTCCGAGAATTGCAAGACTATTTTTGCACAAGATTATTTTTGCAAGCGACGACAGCTTTGTGCTTCAATGACCATTTTCGATAAGGTAACGCTTCATCTTCGCCCCAGGGAAGTACCCGCCAAGCTTGTCATCCGCCGTATTTGCGAGTGTGTTTCGTGCTCGGTCGTCCATATAAATAGCCCCCTCCTGCCCCATCAGTTCTGTTTCCACGGGTATTAGTTTGCTCGCTAGCCCCGACGGTATAACTCGGTGGCACGGCACAAGTATGGGGAACGGATTGTTACGCATCATGGTGCCCACCGCCCTGCTTGCCCTCGCCATCCCGGCGAACATCGCCAAGTCTCCATAAGTGACCATGAACGGTGCGGGGATAGTGCTCAGCAGTGTGTACACCGATCTTGCACGTGCGGTAATCAGCCCCATGGTTTCTGCCTGTGCAAGTGTATCCGCCACAACACTGTCCACCGCCAGCTCAGTGGCACTGTAATGCCTATTTCTTTTGGCGTCGGACATGTTTCCGTGTGTATTCTGCCCATAGTTTTGCAACCAACGGCTGACCTGCGGGTGTTCCCTCCCTATCCTATGGTAGTGTTCGTCCTGTCCCCATCCCTTTTCATCGTTCCAGAAGGGTGATATTTTGTAGATAGCCTCTGCGTTGAATCGTACGTCCACACTAATCGGCAGATTTGTTTGTCCGGTGCCACCGAGGCACACTGTTGTTGTGTATTGTGTCATTGGTTGTCTCCTGAATATTTTTCCCATCAGTGTACCTTTTTGCTGCGTCAATTGATAGTATCAATTGTGGTAGCCATATTCGGCTGTCCTGCTTGTCAAAAATATTATTCGTCTGTCAGTTCGATCAGCGGGGGCTTTCAGTTATTTCGTCCCGTCCTTCCCTTAAAATAATTGTTGACAACGCCCCTGTTTTGTAATATTATGCACAGGTTGACTTTTGGAATAGCAGGAGTTGGCGTATGCTGGTGTAGCTCAATCCGGTAGAGCAACTGATTTGTAATCAGTAGGTTGTAGGTTCAATTCCTATCACCAGCCTGTGATTTTTAGGGGAGATACCCAAGTGGACAAAGGGGGCTGACTGTAAATCAGTTGCTGTATGGCTTCGCAGGTTCGAATCCTGCTCTCCCCACTTGATTTCATTACTGCGGATGTAGCTCAATTGGTAGAGTATCAGCCTTCCAAGCTGAGGGTTGCGGGTTCGAGGCCCGTCATCCGCTTCTTCAACTCCCCACCCCACAGGTTGCACGGTGCCACGGATGTGCGTGCCGCTAGCCTCCGCCACCACCATCTTACCGTCGCCGAAACAAGTCCATGCTACTCCATAAACTACTACCCCACCCCTTACTATTCTGCTATAATCGTGTCAGTATATTTTGGTATTTATGAGGGTTGCGATGCAATTGGTAAAGTTGTTTACGAGTTTGGTGAGTTCGTTGGGTATCCTTGCCCTTTCGTTGGCGTTGGGCGTGGTGAGCAATCACACGACAACCCCCCCACCGCCACCGACCATACTCCCCCCCGAAACAACTCCCCCCGTGTTGATGAGCTCTTCGCCAGCTTCATCGTTTGACAACATTGTTCTTGCGAGTCCGTTGTCGTCCGATGCACTTGCGACTCCCTCCACATACCCTGGCTGTACGGTTATGGCGTCCCATCCTATTTTTGATGCGTCGAAGTCTGGCAATCGCAAGGAGTTGCTTCGTCTTCTGAGTGCTAACGTTGAGGTTGTCAACTATTGCGACAACGCTTGGCAAACTCCCATATTCCATACCGCCCTCAACACGGATATTGCGAACACTCTTCTGTTGTCTAGTTATGGTGCCGACATCGATCATCAGGATGCCATGGGCAACACCCCATTAATGTACAGCATCGCTCGTGATAACCTTACAATGGTGAAAAACCTTCTGGAGCTCCAAGCTCGTACGGATATCCCCAACATGAATCTGGATATTGCTAGTCATCAGGCGTTACGCTACGCGTCCAACGATATTTTCATGGAGTTGCTTCGTTACAATGCCCCGTCAAACATACCTAATGCCAAGGGTGAGTATCCGATTCATATTGCGGCACGACGGGGCAATTTGGATGGTATCTCATACTTGGTTCAGATAGGTGCGAGTCTTGAGTCGCGGGATAATTTTGGTCGTACACCCCTCATGTTTGCTTCAGCGGCGGACAGGCTCGACGCCGTCAAGCACCTTCTGAGCCTTGGTGCACGTATCGACGCCACGTCAACAACTTGCGACACGCCACTGTCTGTTGCGAAGAACTCTGGCAGTAGTAATGTTATCGCTTACTTGACAAATCTTGGTGCACCCGACAAGATGATTCTGACTTCAGGGTCTGTGTGTAGCCCGAGTATTTCTGGCAGTAGCGTACCGAAGCTAGTTGTTGACGGTGCTGGCGGTGTTGACGTTGTTGACGGTGCTGACGGTGTTGACGGTGCTGGCGGTGTTGACGGTGCTGGCGGTGTTGACGGTGTTGACGGTGTTGACGGTGTTGACGGTGTTGACGGTGTTGACGGTGTTGACGGTGCTGGCGGTGTTGACGGCAACGCACCCATGGCAGAAACACCCACAACCACAAATATTTCTACCATACCAAACAATTAAGTGGTATAGTATCCAAAAATACAACACAGGAGACTACATTTTATGTTCAACAATCTCAGAGCTTTCTCCCTACTTTTTGGGCTAACATTTCTAATGATTATTATTGGCGGTGCCATCGGCGGCGGTGGCGGTATGGTCATCGCACTAGGGTTCGCCATTTTCACCAACTTCAGTGCCTATTTCTACTCCCACAAACTTGTGCTCAAAATGTACAAAGCTGTTCACGTAACCGAACTTGAAGCACCCGGATTCCACCAAATTGTGCGTGAGATGGTCGAAAAAAACAACCTACCCATGCCTGAGCTGTACATCGTGCAAAATAGTACACCGAACGCTTTTGCCACGGGTCGCAACCCCCAACACTCCGTTGTTGCAGTCACCACAGGGCTCATTGACACACTAAACGAACGCGAAATCGCTGGTGTCATCGCACACGAACTCGCACACATTCACGGTCGTGACATACTCATCTCCACCGTTGCCGCTACCATTGCTGGTGCCGTATCATCCATGGCACTTTTCGCCCAATTCGCCTACATATTTGGCAGGGGCAACAACAGCTCCAACCCCTTCGGCGGTCTTCTCCTCATCATCTTTGCTCCCATGGCTGCGGGGATTATCCAAATGACCATCAGTCGCACAAGGGAATACCGTGCTGACGCTGTTGGTGCTAGGTTTTGTGGCGATCCACAGGGGCTTGCCAATGCCTTACGCAAGATATCGCAGAAAGCATCCAACCTCCCTGAGCCCGACATCAACCCCTCAACAGCCCACATGCTTATTTACAACCCCCTCAGAAGTCGTGCTATGTCGTCCCTATTCTCCACACACCCCCCGGTGGCGGAGCGTATTAACCGCTTGGAAAGTATGACTCTGTAGGCAATCCCTACTACTCATCACAGCGAACGGACAACTACCAACAAGAGGGTACTACAATGATAATGCTATCCAATCCCCTACGCAAAACAGACCCATGGGGAGTTTTGAACATAACATTCGTAGCAGTAAGCATCACACTCGCCACACTAATCATGACGCCAACACAGCAGGCTTTCGCCGACAGCAGGGGCACAAACCTACTCACAAAAACACTGAAGCTAAACAAAGTACCACCCGTCCTTGTCGCCTACAAACAGGCATACCCCGAAACCATTACAGATATACGACTAATTCGTGGCGAATGGGCAATCATAACACGTAGCAACACAACACTCTACTGGGCAAACGGACGAATACTCCCCGAACACCTCAAAAGCCAGTGGAAAACATACCGTTCATACATCTACTACACATACCCAAAACATATGCAAGACCCAAAAAGTATACCGCAACAACGGGTGGAATCCCTAAACAGGTACGCCAAAAGAGTGAAAAAAACATCGAAATCCACAGCACAAGAAAGCACATTCGCAAAAGAACTCTACGGTGCAAATACAGCAGCCGGTATCGCCAACTATATCGTGCCCACAACACTTTTTGGCAAAAAAATACGCGTGCACTCACTAATCGAACCACACCTCAAAAAGGTGGACAACGCTGTGTCCAAACGTGCCCAAACCGATCCCGAAATAAGAGCATTCCTCAAAAATATAAAGTCGGTTTGGGGCTACAGCTGGCGTGATATTAGTGGTACGCAAATTATCAGCTACCACAGCTACGGGCTGGCTGTGGATATCCTACCGTACAACCCGAAAAACAAAATCATCTACTGGCAGTGGGCAAGCCAATTCCGTGACGACTGGTTGCAGGTTCCACTGAAAGAGCGTTGGTCGCCACCCCTATCCGTCATCAGTATTTTTGAGCAGAACGGCTTCATTTGGGGGGGGAAGTGGACACTCTACGACACCATGCATTTCGAGTACCGTCCGGAGATGCTAATCCTGTCCAAGTAGTACGGCTCGTGGTTCGTCGCAGTCGTAGTCGTAGTCACCGATTTGTCGTAGTCGCCCGTTCGTCGCAGTCGCAGTCGTAGTCGCCCGTTCGTCGCAGTCGCAGTCGTAGTCGCCCGTTCGTCGTAGTCGTAGTCGCCGGTTACTTAATGTCGATGAACGTCTGTAGCGGTCTGCTCCTTGTGACGTGTCTCAGCTTGCGTAATGCTTTTGCCTCTATCTGCCGAATACGCTCCCTTGTGACGTGAAACTTTTTGCCCACCTCTTCCAAGGTATGATCTGTTTCGCAATCGATACCAAATCGTAGTTTTAGGACGTTTGCTTCCCGTTCATTTAGTGTGCTGAATGTTTGTAGTATTAGGTCTTTGAGTTTCATTGACATTACTTCGTCCATGGGGTTTTTCGCCGATTTGTCTTCGATGAAGTCCCTTAGTGAGCTGTCTTCGTCTTCTCCGATGGGTGTTTCTAGTGATATTGGTTCTTTTGCTATTTTGGCAACTTTTTTGACTTTGGCAACATCCATGCCTGCTTTTTCGGCAATTTCTTCAGGAGTTGGTACTCGTCCTAGTGATTGTTGTAGTGTTCTTGAGACTCTCCCTAGTTTGTTCATTGTTTCGATCATGTGTACTGGTATTCGTATTGTCCGAGCTTGGTCGGCAATTGATCGTGTAATTGCTTGTCGTATCCACCATGTTGCGTATGTGGAGAATTTGTATCCCCTTCGGTACTCGAATTTTTCTACAGCTTTCATGAGTCCCATGTTCCCTTCTTGAATGAGGTCGAGGAATTGGAGTCCCCTGTTGGTGTATTTTTTGGCGATGGAGACAACGAGTCGTAGGTTTGATTTGACGAGTAGTTCTTTTGATCTTGTGTAGTTTCTGACTCCTACTTGTGTGTCGCTGTATATTTTGTAGAATGATTCGTAATCTTGCTCGTATATTTCTAGTACCCCTTCGCAGTCTCCCACGTAGGATGCATATTTGCTACAAAGTACGTCTGTGTCGTTTTTGTTCATTCCTAGGGATTTGCAGTGTTCGACTAGTTTGTCTACACCGGGGTATACGGCGTTGTATTTGTATCCAAGTATTTTCATAATATCACGCATTTTGTATCGATGTTGTTGTAGTGCGGAATAGTTTTCTTCTAGTTCGGCGAGATATTCTTCGAACAGCTTAGTGTGCATGTGTATGTCGACGATGAGTAGTTCTGCTAGTGAGTCGATGTAGTGCTGTTTTTTCTTGTATCGTTTATATTTTTTGATTAGTTTGAGGCAGTCGTTAACCATAGTCAGTAGTGCTTCTTCCCTTCGTGCCACCATTACTTCGTGCAGTGAAGGGTCTTCCGTTTCGGTTGTTGTATTTTCGGTTGTTGTATTTTCGGTGCTAGTATTTTGTGTTGGTTCTTCTGTTTTATTTTTTGATTTGTTGTCTTCTTTGGGAGTTGTGTTGCCATGATTTTTGGTATCCGATTCGGTGGTGGCATCTTCCCCTTCATTTTCTTTGCTTACTTCCGCTTCGAGGTGTAGGTCGGCGAGGTCTTTGATGGAGTTTTCCCCTGTTGCGATATCGTTTAGGAAGTCGGTGAAGTCTCTGAGAACAACGTCGTATCGGAAGATGTTGCTTAGTGCTTCGATCTTCCCTTTTTCGATATTTTGTGCAACAACGCGTTCTTTTTCTCTGTCTAACAGGTCGATGTCTCCCATCTCTTTGAGGTAGAGACGCACTGGGTCGTCAATGGGTGAGGCTTCGAGTAGGTGTTCGTTGGTCATCGGTTCTGTTACCCCTTCGTTGTGTTCCCCATTTATGTTTGTTGGTTCTGTGTATTCCATTGTTGGTTCTCCAGAGTCTTGGCTATCAACAATATCTATTCCTGCTGCTTTCAGGTCGAGAATTGCGGTTTCGATCATAGCTCCAGACATTGAATCTGGTAGAGCGTTTCGAACTTGCTCTGTTGTTAGGAATCCTTTTTTTTCAGATAGTTCTGTTAGGTATTGCATGTTGTCGTTGTTTAAAGATTTCATAGGGCCTCTTTTTATATTTATGTTTGAATTTATGTTAAGTTTATTTTTATAATGTACGAGTTGTTGGTATATATTTTGGTAGCTATTTGGTAATTATTTGTGGTTATTTTTGGGCACTTTCAGTTATATTTACTTTATCGTCGTTTCCGTTTTTTTACTAACTCAATATATTCGTTACCTAGTTGTATTACCCTGTTTAAGGTGTCAAGTTTTTTTTCTTTATTTTGGTCGTTAAGATTATTTGCGTCTAGGTTTTCGTATTCGCTGTATTCGTGTGAGCCCTCCCCCTTTAGGGTGTTTAATGTGGTGGAAAGGGTTTTTATGGCGTATTGTTCCGAGTTTATCAGTTGATTTTTCAGATTCAGAATATATTCTTCAAGATTAGCCTCAGGAATAGTTGCAATATTTCGCGTATAAATGATTGAAAATTTTCCACTATCCCTACGAGTGAAGAAAGTTGTTAAAGGTTCACCAGATGTGTAGTAGGCCTGCAATATTTGGTAGAACTCCCTACAAAGGGTATCATAGAAATGGTTAACCTGCAAGCCATCCATGTACAAGGGGATGCTATCATGGGAGCTGTGTAGCAACAAGTATGCCAGAAAATCACGCTCTCGTAAAGACACCATCCCAAGGTAGTGGGAGTCCTCGCTGACGTGATTTGCATACCCTGCAGGCGAATCTCCTTGAATGTACAAAGACGACGATTTCGACGTAAAGTTCATATAATTTTTGACAAAAATATCGTGGGGGATATTGCAAACTCTGCTCACAAGGTGTGCGTAGTGTTCGCGGTGGTAAGCATGGGGGAACGATTGCACAAGCTCACCCGCCCACGCCAAAATTTTATGGGACTCATTAGGGGAACTCGCCCCCGACACCTGTTGAACCACAGCGTATTCCAGTAGATCTTTCTCCGTTTTCAGTAGGATTGCCATGGCATCGCCAGCATCGCCAGCATCAGCATCGCCAGCATCACCAGCATCACCAGCATCACCAGCATCGCCAGCATCACCAGCATCACCAGCATCGCCAGCATCACCAGCACTCGCAAGGAACTCCACAATATAATCGTCGGGATCCTGCCCATTAGGCACAAACGCAACCATGGGGGCAACACCCTCCTGAACGAATACGGGCAGCGACTTTAACGCCGCTTTCTGACCAGCCTCATCCCCGTCGAAGACTAGAGTGAACTCCTCGAAATATTTTTTCATATTAATAACATGTTGCGGGGTAATGGCTGTTCCCATGGTTGCCACAACGTTTCCGTAGCCGATAGTGTCCATACGCATGACGTCGAAATACCCTTCGACGATGAGTAGTCTTTTGTTTGCTTTGTAATTTTTTGCGTTATGGAAGTTGTACAGCAGACTGCTTTTGCGGAAGATGATGGAGTCTTTGGAGTTGAGGTATTTCGGTTGTCGAGTGTTGTCCATTATTCGTCCGGAGAATCCTGCTAGGTTGCCACGTATGTCGCGTATGGGGAATACAATCCTGCCGTAGAATGGTGAGTATATTCGTCCTTTGGCACTTACGGCGAAGACTCCGCTTGCTATTAATTCTTCCCGCGGGAAGTTTGTGTTGAGGTTGTCGGGCGTGATATTATCGGGCACAAACCCTATTTGGTATCGTTGTATTATTTCGAGGTTGAAGCCCCTGTTTAGGATGTAGTTGAGTGCATCAGCATGCTCGTTCTTCATGATAGATTTGCATGCGTATCGCAAGAGTTCTTCGTTGATGGTACGCATGACGGTTGTGCGTGATCTATCTGCAACGGAGCTCCCCCCTGTGACAACAAACTCGATACCGTAAGTATCGCACAGGGATTCTACTGCATCGACGAAGGAGAGGTTTTGTCGTTCCATGACAAAGGCTATTGTGTCTCCAGAGGCTCCGCACCCGAAGCAGTGGTAGAACCCTTTGGCTCTATCCACGCTGAATGAGGGTGTTTTTTCGTTATGGAATGGGCAGAGTCCTTTGTGTGTATTTCCGGCAGGTTTGAGTTCTAGGTGAGCGGAGATTAGCTCCACAATATCCACTCTGTCTTTCAGCTCTTCCAGTGTTTTTTCAGCTACTTTCCCCACAATACCACTCCCGTTTGATGGGAATTCCTGTTCCCCGAAAGCTCCCGTCCTGTGGAGCTGTTTGCACTAGTTGTTCGTCTAATGCGAGCACTATTTCTCTGTAAATACGGTATTTTCCTGCTCCATAACACGAATAAATGTTGTGCGTTTGGTGAGTTCTTTGAGTCGTTTTGCCCCGACGTATGTGCATGCTGATCGCACGCCACCGAGGATATCCCGTACGACGGTGTCCACAGAGCCACGGTATGGCAACCGCACAACCTTCCCTTCAGAGGCTTTGTACTCGGCAACACCACCGGAGTAGCGTTCCATCGCCTCTTTGGAGCTCATGCCGTAAAACAGCATAACTTTGGTTCCATCCTCTTCTTCGATAATGTCCATTTCAGACTCAGTATGTCCTGCAAACATGCCCCCAATCATGACAAAATCTGCACCAGCACCGAACGCTTTGGCAACATCACCGGGTGCAAGGCAGCCACCGTCGGAGATTATTAGTCCGCCAAGCCCATGTGCTGAGTCGGCACAATCGATAACAGCTGAGAGTTGTGGATACCCCACGCCAGTTTTGACGCGAGTTGTGCATACGCTTCCCGGCCCTATGCCAACTTTCACAATATCAGCACCGGCAAGGATAAGTTGTTCGGTCATTTCGCCGGTAACCACGTTGCCCGCAATGATAACGTAGTCGGGGAACATGGATCGCACCTTTGCAACAAATAGTACAAACGATTCGGTGTATCCGTTGGCGACGTCGATGCATATCATTTTGAGTAGTGGTGAGAGTGCAAGGATACTTCGGAGGTTGTTGAAGTCGGTGTCGCTAATACCGATGCTTACTGCCACGTGTTTGAGTGTACTTTCCAGCGTATTGTCTTTTTTGAGTGATACGATGAAGTTGCCCCAATCTTCAACGGAGTAGTGTTTGTGTACGGCAACCATCATCCCACTTTTGGCGAGTTCTTTTGCCATGGTAAAGGTTCCCACAGTGTCCATATTTGCGGCGATGATGGGGACGCATGTGATGGTGTGGTTGGAGTGTTTTGTTTTGAAGGTTCGTTCCAAGCTGACCTCGGATCGGCTTGCTAGTGTTGATCTTTTTGGTCGTATGAGTACATCTTTGAAGCCAAGTTTGATATCGTTTTCTATTTTCACAGCAGTCCTCCGGCAGGTTCATGCCTATTTTGTTTTGTTTTTATATTTATTTTCGTTTGTGTTCTGTTTTGCAAATCTTTGCACCATGTTGCCACGTTGTTGCGGTGCACCATGTTGCCACGTTGCCACGTTGTTGCGGTGCACCATGTTGCCACGTTGCCACGTTGTTGCGGTGCACCATGTTGCCACGTTGTTACAGTGAGCTGGTTCCTTTGTCGCGGTATTCGTTGAGTTTGTTGCGTAGTGTTCGCACTGAGATACCTAGTGCTTCGGCGGCACGTGTTTTGTTTCCGTCCGTTTTTTCCAGTGTTTGCAGAATCATGATACGTTCGGCGTCTGCTAGTGTTCCGTCCCCCATGTTCGGTTCTGAGTCTGTATTTTCGTTGGTATTGTGTCTGTGTTCATTTAGTTTGTTTGTATTGACTTCTAGGGGTTGCACTTCCAGTGTGGAACGCATCGTGTTGAGTGTTATTCCGTGTAGGAAGAGTGAGGTTTTGGTAATTGTTTCGTCTTTGGTGAGTATTACGGCTCTTTCGATTGTGTGTTCTAGTTCACGTATGTTTCCGGGGAATTCGTATGATTGCAGTATTTTGAGACATTCGTTGTCCAAGCCTTTGACTTTTTTCATATTCACCGTTGCGTATTTGGTGATGAAGTGGTTGGCTAGTGGTTCGATGTCTCCTACCCTTTGTCTGAGTGGTGGTAGCTCAACAGCGATGACGTTGAGTCGGTAGTAGAGGTCTTCCCTGAAGTCCCCTTCTTTTATCATTTCGAGTAGGTCGCGGTTTGTTGTTGCTAGGATACGCACATCGATTTTGCGAGATTTTGTTGATCCGATGCGATCTATCTCCCGTTCTTGGAGTACACGGAGCAGTTTTGCCTGTAGGTGCATGGGTATTTCGCCGATTTCGTCTAGTAGTAGTGTTCCTTCGTCGGCAATTTCGAATTTTCCTAGTTTGGTGGATATTGCTCCTGTGAAGGCTCCTTTTTCGTGTCCAAAGAGTTCGCTTTCGATGAGTGTTTCGGGTAGAGCGGCACAGTTTACTGCGACAAACGGTTTGTCTTTGCGTAAGGAGTGTTGGTGGATGTATCGTGCGAAGACCTCTTTCCCCGTGCCACTTTCGCCAGTAATTAGGATGGTGGAGCTTGTGGGAGCGACCTCTTTTGCCAATCCGAAGACCATGCTCATTTCGGGGGAGGCGAACACAGCACCGCTACTGCTAGATGCGGTTGTTTCGTTGGTGGAGCCGTCCATGCGGTTTTGGTGTTCAGCAATGTAGAATGTTCGTCGCACAAGTTCTTCGATAACTTCGGGGGAGAATGGTTTGAGTACGTAGTCTGTTGCCCCCTCTTTTATGCATTCCACGGCACTGTCTACGGTTCCGTAAGCTGTGATGAAGCAGAGTGGTGTTTGGATACCGGCTTGACGTAGCTTGCGGAACATCCCATGTCCGTCCAGCACGGGCATCCTCATGTCGCTGATGATGAAGTCGTAGTGTTGTTTTGTTGCTTTTTCGAACCCTTCTTCGCCATGTGCTGCTGTGTCGACGTGAATTCCCATACGTTTGATGGTTTCGTAGACAGCGGAACGCATATTGTCGTCGTCGTCGACAACTAATACCTTTTTTTTCGTATCGTTGTTTGTATCAGTTTTGGTTTTGGTTTTAGCAGACATAAAAACACCACACTTAGAAGCTTAGCACCATTTGCATTCAGTGCTCTTGAATAGAAGGACAAGGGGCAAGGGCTAGCATTAAGCGGCATTCGATGAGTATTCAGGGTAAAGCATCAAACACAGCTGAAGCAATTTACAATTTTACACTATTTTTAGGGGTATTTCAATAATAAACTCGGTATATGTTTGCGAGTCGGTATCCACGTTGATTCGGAAGCCGTGTGCTTGCACTAATTTGTACACAATGGACAACCCTAAACCTGTCCCCTTGGCTTTGGTTGTTTGGAAGGGCATAAACAACCGCTCCAACATATCTTCAGGGATACCGGAACCGCTATCGTAAAACATGAGCATGAGTGTGTTGTTGTTTGTGGTGGAGGATAGGCGGATATTGCCACCGGAATCGCTATCGATTGCATCCACGGCGTTATTGATGATATTCATGAAGACACGTTTCATGAGTTCGCCGTCGCAAACGATGACTGTGTCTTCGTCGATGGTGTTTTCAAAATCGATACCCTTATCGCGAATCATGTGCACAAGGTACATGACAACTTCGTCTACAAGGGTGCGAACGTTGTGTTCTTTGGGCGATATGTTGAGATCGCGGGTGAAGATTAGCATGTTGGAGATAATGGAGTCCACAGTACGCACGGCGACCCCTATCTTTTTCACAAGTTTTTGGCTTTCGTGATTTGTGCTCAGATCTCGCCCTAGCAAGGATGCAAACAGCTCGATGGAGCCTAAGGGGTTACGAATATCGTGGGCAATGTTGGCGGCCATCTCCCCCATCATCCTAAGGTTTTGATCCCTTTGCGACTCCTTCTCTAGGTTACGCAAGCGTGTGATTTCGTCGATAACATACACGCGACCCTGATATTCTGAGCTATCAAGGTCGTGGTAACTTACTTTGAAGTAGCGGAATCCGTCCTCAACAACATTAATGTCGTCGTGTCGTGCTTCTCGAATAAGGTTCTGGAATGCGTCCTTGCCCAAGTCGGCAATGAGCATCTTGCTACGGGAGTTGCTGAGCAGTTCGGTGCCGTCGGAATCGATAACGTAGATGGCGTTGGTGGTGTTGTCGATAACTGTTTCCAGAAGGTTGTGTACGCTGGCAAGTTCGCGATTTTTCTCTTCAACCTCCTCACGAAGGGTGTCGAAGCTACTGGATATTTTGTCCACAGCGTTGTCGTAAATACTGTTAAACGCCTGCATCTGTTCCATCATGTGGGCAAAGGGGTCATCGCCACCGGGTAGTTCGGGCATGGGAGTCACTGTGTGGAGCCCTGCCTCTATGGGTGTGTTTGTGTCTGCCGTGGACGTGGACGTGGACGTGGACGTGGGTGTGTGAGGTGTGGACGTGGGTGTGTGAGGTGTGGACGTGGGTGTGTGAGGTGTGGACGTGTGTGTGTGTGTGTGTGTGTGTGTGTGTGTGTGTGTGTGTGTATGTGTGTGAGTGTGAGGTTCGGATTGTGCCACATTGGTGAGAAACGGTTAGTTTACCTCTTTTTCCAACTCTGCAAAAAGGTGTTTTTGCAGTTGTTCTGCCTTCTTGTTTGCTGAGATGCGAATATTTAATTTGGGTATTTTGAAAATCGATTAATATGGAGGAATAGCATACATACACATTGTTTACTTTAAGTTTAATGAAGATTTTAGATTTATGTAATACAATGTGAATAAGTCATTATTTATTTATCCTCCATTTTTTAGATATAAAACGGTTTCTACTTTAAATAAATATTTTATTTAATTATTTTGTTTTTTATTATTAATTCCATATTAATGCACCATCAATTATATTGTTTTATATGCATGAATTTAATCACTAATATTTCTGTATCATGCTCTCTCATATAAAATTTCAATTATAGATGAAAAATACTTAAATAAACAGTAAATATACATTTTAAGAAAGCAGGCAAAACTGTACTATAAATAGTTTATAGTGTGGATTTGTGTGTTTAGAATATAGGTCATGTTTACACTTGGAAACACCAG
>CAMZNS010000035.1 GCA_947313855.1 uncultured Deferribacteraceae bacterium | reverse complement strand
CACCGACACGAGCAGTGCAAGCCTATCCGGTGCCATGACCAGTGGCGAAGCCCTGTCGAAGCTGTTTTCGACCTTGAACAACGAGTATGCTTCCCATTTAATCGAGTCGCGGAGTGGTGGTGCTTCATCGGGCGGTGTTTCGGGGTCTGAAGGTAATTTCAAGGAGCTTGTGGCTGTTTTTGGTTTGTTGGGTTCGGGTGCTATGGTTGCTGATCAGTACCCGCAGAAGTTTTATGGTGCCAGTCGTATCCCGCAGGATATGGGGGCATTGATCCAGATGGAGACTCGTTCGCGTTAGTGTTGGCGTTAGTGTTAGTGTCGATTATTTCCACAACTCCCTTTCAGTCAATATTTTATTGTACACCTCTTCCACCTGAGTTTTCAGGTTTTGTTTGTTCCCATTATTTTGTATTACGATGTTGGCGTATCGCTCTCTTTCGTTGTTTGAGAGTTGTGCTTCGATCATTTTTGTTGCGGTCATTTCGTCCATATTGTCGCGTTTTATGAGTCGTTGTAGTTGCGTTTGTGGTGGTGCACTGACCACGATTATTTTTTGGTATTTCTGATACCACCCTGTTTCGATGATTGTTGCACCGTGTGTGATAACTATTTTTTGTTGATTGGTGTCCAGTTTTGTTACGATGTTGTGTTCGAGTTGTTCGAGTGCGGGCAGGACGATATTTTCCAGCTGTTTTTTTGCATTGGGGTTGTTGAATATAATTTGTCTCAAGGTTTTTCGTTGAATATTGTTGTTGTTGTCGAGTATGTTTTTCCCAAATGTTTCAACAATTTTGTGGTATGCAGTTTGATTCGGTTGTGTTGCTTGTTTTGCTAGTGCGTCGAGGTCGATAGTTGTGGTTCCGAGTTGTTCGAAGTAGTGTGCGACTAGGGATTTTCCGCAACACACGCCACCTGTTAGTCCGATGTATACCATAGCCCCCCCTTTTATTTTTTAGTTCTTGTTTGGTTCCATGGGGTAGTCTTTTTTGAGCTGTTCGATTATTTTATCCATGGTGTCGGTTGTTGTTGCCATTGCGATTTGTCCGTTTAGTAGAATAGTTTTGAATTGTTTGCCAGGTTGGAAACCGTGTTCGATTAGTGTGTTTCCTGTTAGGGTGAGCCCTTTTTGTCTGTTGAGGGTTGCGAGTATTGCGTTTAGTTTCTCCATATTTGTGCGATTATTTTGCAGTTTGTAGACCCATTTTATGCTTTCGATTAGGTTGTAGTGCATCCAGATCTGCTCTGTGGTAAGTGGACTTTGTGTGTTTGCACAGAGCTGATAGAGGGTTCGGACTAGTTTTTGCTCACTATTTGACATGGCGGCATTTCGTAGCGTTGTTGTGGGGTTATTTGACAGTCGTATGGTGGTGCTGAAGAGTATTTCGAAGGCGTGGGGGTAGTTTTGCAGTTTGTGCCACCAATTGTAATTGTTGTTATGTTTGCTGTTTGCGATGGTATTTAGGGTTTCGAGGCGTATGCTTGTGTCGTCAAAAATAATCGGTATGATGCCATTTTTGTCCATGGCGTAGAGGGTTTGTAGCATGGTGTCGAGGTTGCTACTTGCGAAAATATTTCGCACCTCTTTCAGTATTCTTTCCGCGGGGATACCCTTTAGGAGGTGTTGGTTTTCGCCCATGAGGTTGCATGTTTGTGGGTGGATGGTGTAGCCCAGTGTGCTTTGGAACCGATATGCACGCAGTACCCTTAGGGGGTCGTTTTTGAGGGCGGATACGTTGACAACGCGAATAGTTTTGTGCAGTATGTCTTTTGGGTTGCCGATTACGGTGTTGTTCATGTCCATTGCGAGGTTGTTGATGGTGAAGTCGCGTTGGGTAAGGTCGTGTTCGATTGTTGCTCCCCGTGGTTTGGATATGTCGACAGTGATGCTTAGGTTGTTGTTTGTTGCTTTAGGGAAGAGTATGTTTTGTTTGTGGGGGGTGATGTTGAGTCGAGTGTTGTCTTTGAAGTGGACACCTTTTGTGCGTAGTTTGTGTGCAACAAGCTCGGCGAATTGGAGGTAGTCGGTGTTGTTGGTGCTGTTGGTGCTGTTGGTGCTGTTGCGTAGGAAGGGTACGTAGTCCATGTCGGTGTTTGTGTTTGTGTTTGTGTTTGTGTTTGTGTTTGTGTTTGTGATACCCTGACGCACCATCCCACCAACGAGGTACACGTCGAAGTTATGTTTTTTTGCAACCTCAACAACGGCTTGATGTACAAGGGCAACACTTTCAGGGTATTGGTTTAGGTTTATGCGGTATGGAGGTTGTGTTTTCGTTGTGTTCATGGTTATTTTTCCGGTTAGCGTCCTATTTCTATTTTTATTCGTGCTAGTTATGATTGTCTGTCGGTGTTGTGGCGATATGTATGTTGTGCATATGGTTTAGGTTTGTTGATGGGTTTACCCCTGTTGCAATAATTTGCGGGTTGCGAGTACTATCAAACATGGATAGCAGCGACTTTATTCGTCGGTTGTCCAGCCCTGCTTCGAAGTCGTCTAGTAGAATTAATGGCATAATACCCCGTTCATCGCTGATTATTTGGGATATGCTTTTGAGTAGGGTGATGTGGAACGCTTTGCCTTGACCGAACGATGGGAATTTTTCGAATATTTTGCCATCTTTTCGAATATTTATTCGATCACGGTGTATTCCGTACAGGGGTGTTCCTTCGATTTTTTCCCTTTCGAGTAGGTTTGTCGTGGCTTCTGTGTTGTGGTTAGGGTCAACATTGGACGAGTACGACAGGTATATTTGTGTGTGCAGTTCGGGTTCTGCTCTGTTTAGTTTGTCATAGAGGTTGTTGAGGTTTAGGTTTATCTGTTCAACGATTTTGCTACGTCTGTGGTGGATAGTTTTTGCGATTGGTATGAGTTGGTCGTTGATGACTTTCAGTAGTGTTTGGTTGTTGGGGGAGAGGTATCCGTCGCTGTTTTGTACGCCATGGAGCAGGTGTCTTTTTTGGTTTAGTAGTCGGTTGTAGGTATTGAGTTCGTTGGCGTAGTTGCTGTATGTGTGGAACACGATTTTGTCTAATTGTTTTCGTTTTGTGCTTTGGTCTGTGGATAGGAGGCTGTCGGTGTTTGGCGAATAGTAGATTACAGGGTTGTTGTGTAGGTGTTCAATATTGCTGTCAACCTTTTCGCCGTTGTTTTTGAGTATTATCTCGTCTTGGTAGAATAGGGTGATGTTGTTGTTCGCACCGTGGTTGTTCGCACCGTGGTTGTCCGCACCGTGGTTGTTCGCACCGTGGTTGTCCGCACCGTGGTTGGAGGCATGTTGCTGTTGCTGGCTGATGGATACTGTTACGTGGAATGATTGTTCGCCGAACTGGATAATATTTTTCAGTGTTTGTTTTTTGAATGTTCGGAGGTTTAGTGCAAGGTAGATGCTTTCGAGGATGGATGTTTTGCCGGAACCGTTATCGCCATAAATATATGTTTGACGTTGCAGTTGATGATTGAGAAAGGAGTGGTTGCGGAAGTTTCTTAATTTAATATTATTTACAAACATGGGGTATTGTACTATAATTAGTGGGATAGTGTAAAGCTTACCTTGTAATTGCGTCTAACTTCGGTAATTGCGTCTAGCTTTGGGAGGTGAAATGTTTAATAACTCAACAATACTTATCACTGGTGGAACAGGAACTTTCGGACATGCTTTCGTCAAACACCTCCTAACCAACTACTCACCAAACAAAATAATTATATTCAGCCGCGACGAATTCAAACAACACGAAATGGCGCAAACTTTCGCAAACCTACCACAAATAAGATTCTTCATAGGGGATGTTCGGGATGCCGATAGACTCAAAACAGCCATGTACAACGTTGACTACGTGGTACATGCCGCCGCCATCAAACAAGTTGTCGCCTCGGAATACAACCCTTTCGAAACCATAAAAACTAACGTTTTTGGAGCACAAAATGTTATCGAAGCATCCATCGAAACCGGTGTCAAACGCGTACTAGCCTTGTCCACCGATAAAGCCTGCAACCCCACAAACCTCTACGGTGCAACAAAACTCAGTGCCGACAAACTATTTGTCGCAGGGAACTCTTACGCCGGTGGGAAGGTAACACGCTTCTCAGTACTGAGATACGGTAACGTGCTCGGATCGCGAGGATCTGTACTGCCCATATTCATCAAACAACGCAAAGAAAAACGCATTACCGTAACTCACACACAGATGACACGCTTCTACATCACAATCGAAGACGCAGTCAAACTTGTGGGCAAAAGTATGGACGCCATGCTCGGTGGTGAAATATTCATACCCAAAATACCATCCATAACCATGGGCGAATTTGCACGAGGAGTTTGCGAAAAATCCGAAATCGTAGAAATAGGGGTAAGACCGGGGGAAAAAATGCACGAAGCCATGATTAGCCCCGACGACGCACTCTACACCTACGAATACGACGACCACTACCGAATAATGCCCGCATTCAACTCTTGGGACAACACCTCCGACTACATCGGCAAAGGTGAAAAAGTAGCCGAAGGATTCTCATACACAAGCCTAAACAACCCCTGGAAAATGACGCGAGATGATCTCAGAAAAATCATAAACAACCTAGGGATAGACGACCAAACATGAACAACAACAAACAAATACGGTACGGTGAACACAACATACACCCCGATGATGTGGAGCGTGTTGTCGAGGTGCTAAACTCGAACTACCTCACGCAGGGACCCGTTGCAGAGGAATTTGAACGGGAAATATGCAAAATGGTGGGGGCAAAATATGCTCTTGTCTTCAGTAGCGGTACAGCAGCCTTGCATGCCGCCTACTTTGCTTTGGGGCTGGGTGATAAGGGCAACTGTGGCGATGACCACGACCACGACCATGACCACGATAACCAGAAACACAAAACACTACTAACAACACCAATCACTTTCGCCGCAACAGCAAACACAGCACGATACCTAGGGGCTGATGTTGACTTCTGCGACGTTGACACAGATGCCAACATGGACGTCAACACCCTAGAGGAGTACATTACACCACAAACAGCAATTATCGCACCCGTACACTACGCCGGACTAACGTGTCGTATGGATAAAATTGCCGAAATTGCAAAACGATACTCACTAGGCGTTGTGGAAGATGCTAGCCACGCACTAGGGGCAAGTTACGGTAACGCTGGTAACGCCGTCAACGCTGGTAACGCTGTCAACGCCGAAAATATGGTGGGGAACTGCAAGTACTCAGATATCACAACCTTTAGCTTCCATCCAATCAAACACGTTGCCGCCGGCGAAGGGGGAGCAGCAACCACCAATAACCAGCACCTTTACGAAAGAATGAAGCTTTTCCGCAACCATGGCATACAGAAAGGGAACTTTGTCAATAAGTCCCACGGTGCTCACTACATGGAGATGGTGGAGCTGGGGTACAACTATCGCATGAGCGAACTCCATGCCGCTCTCGGAGTTTCACAACTCAGCAGGTTACGCGAAAACATCGATGCTAGACGTAGTGTTGCAGAGTTTTATGCCCGTGCCCTGAGTGGCAACCCCATGGTAACGCTGCCAACGTCGTGTTTGCACGCGGATAACGTAAACACTAACCATGACCATGGGTGGCACCTCTTCCCCATTACCCTACACAGTAGCATCAGTAGGGAGCGTGTTGTGGACTACATGCACTCATGTGGCGTAGGGGTACAAGTGCTCTACATCCCCGTGTACATGCACCCTTACTACCGAAAACATGGACACAAATCCACAAGCAGACCTGTGGCGGAAAACTTCTACGAACGCTCGTTTACGCTCCCCATCCACCCCGGTCTTTCGCAGGCAGATCTAATATTTATTGTGGAAACATTAGTTGCGGGGATTGGGAGCTAGTTATGAAGATGGGAATTATTATTCAGGCTCGAGTTGGATCAACACGCCTGCCAAACAAAGTGCTTCTGCCACTCCCACGCACCTCCAATAATAACGTTTTACATTGGGTTGTTGATAGGTGCACACAGGTGCCTATGTTAATGTTTCAGGGGGGTGATGCCACAGCACAGAAGGCGAGTAGTCTTGATGAGTTTACGGTTATTGTCGCAACAACAGTGCTCGAAGGTGACAACGCAATTGTTGACTCCATGGACGAACGACTAACAACAGGAACAACAACTATGCGGTGTGGAGTTGCTATTTTCCGCGGCGATTCCGATGACGTTCTCGGCAGATACTACCATGCAGCAAAAGAACACAACCTCGACATCGTCATCCGTGTTACAGCCGACTGCCCATTCATCGATCCGAACCTTATTTCCGAAGGGGTAAAGCAGTTTCGCAACATGAACGGCAGCTTGGACTACATGAGCAACAACCTCATACGGGAATACCCCCATGGATTGGACTTCGAAATAATGACCTTCGATGCACTAGAACGAGCACACAACAACTGTAGCCCCGACCAACGGGAACACGTAACAACATATATTCGAGAAGGGGAACAGTTTAGCAAAAAACAGATGGACAAAACTGTGGGTATCAAAAAAATACTGCAAAAAATAGGAACCCAAGACGCAACAAAACCATCAAATATTCGTGTGACTATCGATAAACCTGATGATTATTTGCTACTTTTACGCTGCATAAGTATCTTAAATATAGACAGTGTTGACGATACAGATACAAGCACAAGCACAAGTACGCAGAAACACAGGTGGCTAGGCAGAAACATACACCTCGAAAGCCTAGTAAAGCTATTCAACCAGCAACCACACTTGCAACAAATAAACCTGAACAACAAAGAGGATGAGCGTGAGGAATCGTAATGGCCAAATATATTTTTATTACAGAAGGGGGAAGGGATGCGGGGTTAGGACATTTATACCGAATGAGCGGACTGATGGATGCCCTGAAAACAGATGAATACATCGTACTAGCAGATGTGGACGACTTGGGGGAGTCTGTCATACAAACATACAACTACAAAAAAATTATAAAAGAACGAATAATAAGGGACGCTTACTCACTTTTAGCCGGCGATGTATGCGTTATCATCGACTCATACAGCTATAGCGAACAAGAATGTGCCTACCTAAACTCCGTCAACAAACGCTTAGTCTTCATGGACGACAGCTTCCGAATCAACTACCCGAAAGGGGCAACGGTCATCAACTACAACGCATACGCACCCGACAAACTAACAATAAAATACGACTCAAGCTACTACCTTGGAGCAAACTTTTTCCCACTAAGAAAAGGATTCAAACAACACGCCTACAACCCATCAAAAAACGGCATAGAAAATATACTCGTAATGCTAGGTGGATCGGACTCACAAGACAAAAGCTCCAGCGTAGGATACTACCTAGCAAGCTATTACCCACAAAAACAGATACACGTTGTTGCACCAAACTCAACATACGACCTCCGAAACCTGCACCACTACACAGGACTCGATGCCACAAACATGGGGAAACTTATGGCAAAATGCGACATCGCAATCGTTACAGCAAGCACCATCTCTTACGAATTAGCATACTACGGTGTGCCTATGATTCTGTTTGGAGTGAGGGGCAATCAACGCATGAACTACGAATACTTCATCGCAAACAGCCTAGCATTTAGTGCCGGGAGGATATCCGCACCACACGTCTTTCGCATAATGATGGATCGCATAGCCATTCTAGAGAATCCTGTCAAACGAAGCTTTATCACACAGAAGCTTTGTGGCTTAGTGGATGGTCGGGGTGTGGACAGGTTGTTGGCGGTGATTCGCGGTAAGTAGTGGGGGGCGTGATGCACCAACGTACAACGCACCAACGTACAACGCCGTGATGCACCAACGTACAACGCACCAACGTACAACGCACCAACGTACAACGCACCAACGTACAACGCCGTGATGCACCAACGTACAACGCACCAACGTACAACGCACCAACGTACAACGCACCAACGTACAACGCACCAACGTACAACGCCGTGACGCACCAACGTACAACGCCGTGACGCACCAACGTACAACGCCGTGACGCACCAACGTGCCTAAAGCCTAGTCTTGGCAAGACGGTTACGTTTGTGCATCTCCCACTCATACGTTGTTTTCACAATATTGTCGATACTAGAGTGGCATGGAGCAAACCCGAGCACTTCGTTGGCACGCTGAGCATTGGCAACAAGCTCAGAGGGATCACCAGCACGCCTTGCACCCAAGGTATACGCCACCCTCTTACCCGTAATACGCTCCACCGAGTCGATAATCTCCATGATACTGAACCCCTTACCCGTACCAAGGTTGAACACATTAGTCGCACCACCCTTGCGAAGGTAGTTTAGGGCGAGCAGGTGTCCTTCGGCCAAATCCGACACGTGGATGTAATCTCGCACGCATGTGCCATCGGGGGTGTTGTAGTCGTTGCCATTAACAGTCATGGGGATACCTTCGATTACTGAGTTCACAACATTGGGGATAAGGTGGATGATGGGATCACGGTTGACGCCCATTTCGAGGTCGGCGTCGGCACCGCATGCGTTGAAGTATCGCAGGGAGACCGAGCGTATGTTGTGGGCACGACTAGCGTCCTGAAGTACCTCTTCGAGCATCAGTTTCGATGATCCGTAGGGGTTGATGGGGGTTTTGGGAGCGTCTTCCGTTACGGGTGTGGTTTTGGGGATACCGTAAACAGCTGCTGTGGAGGAGAGGACAAAATTGTTGACACCAACATGACGCATGGCTTCCAAAACGGTTATGCCGCCGTGGAGGTTGTTGGTGTAAAAGGATAGGGGATCAGTCATGGATAGTCCGACTTCGATGAATGCAGCGGCATGTATGACGCTTGTGATATTGTACTCTTCCAGCACTTTGATGACTTTTTTGCGATCAGTGATATCCCCTTCGATGAATGTGCCGTAGAGTTTGTTGATGGGTTCGCCAGCAGAGAGGTTGTCGTATAAAACGGTTGAGAAGTTGTTGTGGTGTAGGGTTTTGGCAACATGTGAGCCGATAAAGCCAACGCCTCCAGTGATTAGAACGTTACCGTTTGTTGTGGGCATAGTTTCCCCCTTTTGTGGTGTATTTGCAACTCTCTTGGTTGATATTATTCGATATTATTCATATAAATTATACAAGCTAAGTAGTTATTTATCAATACTATTTACAGCTTGAGTGGTGAAATTTATTGTTCCGTGGTAAATAGTTCTTGCTTTTTTGTTATTGTTCGGGTATGCTTGTAATTCAGTTGAACGTTTTGGTTTGATTGAATTCCGTTACGGGGCCTATAGCTCAGGTGGTTAGAGCGCACGCCTGATAAGCGTGAGGTCGCTGGTTCGAGTCCAGCTAGGCCCATTCTTCCTTATGCTTCACCTATGTTAACCCCCCATCATTTAACTTGCTGAAGAGCTTCCATCGTAATACCCCCCCCCATTTCTAACCTTACACCTTGCGACACCAGATAACAATCACGGCAACAGCGGTGGTGTAAAGCTCAAGACGTCCCGCTATCATCGCTAAACTTAAGGTAACCTTGATGTAGTCTTGGAAAAAACTGAAATCGCCAACGGCACCGATAGCTCCAAAAGAGGGACCAACGTTGCCAATGGCAGAAATCGCTGCGGAAAAGGATGTCTCAAGGCTATGACCGCCAGTTGCAACAATCATGGTGGTAACTAGTACTGTCAAGGTGTAAAGCGTGATGAAACCTGTAACAATACCCAGTGTGCTTTTCGGTACAGACATTTTATTAATCTTGAGGGAAAATATACCGTTAGGATAAAGAAGGTACTTAAGCTCGAGTATCGTCTGCTTGAACATAACTAGTATGCGAATAGGCTTGACTCCACCAGCTGTTGATCCAGCACAACCACCAATAAAAAACGTCATGAGTAACAAAAACTGTGCCTGATATGGCCACAAACCGTAATCTGTAGTCGCAAACCCTGTGGTACTAATGAGGGACACAGTCTGAAATACCGACTCGCGAAGGGCTAGTATCCAGTCGGTGTATGTGCCTGTTACCATCAATATGAAAAATATTCCCAAGGAAATGAATGACACAACAGCAAGGTAAAAACGTAACTCGGAGTTGTGAAAAAGGGACTGAGGTTTACCATTATAAAGGGAGTAGAGGAGGGCAAAATTGACGCTAGAGATGAGCATCGTAATAATAACTATAAGCTCCACATCAAACGTATTGAAGTAAGGAACATAAGCATTGTAAGGGGAGAACCCACCAGTCGATACGGTGGAAAATGTTAAGGTAAGGGCATCATAAATACCCAAACCGGATAGCATTAACAAAAAAGTGGACATGATGGTCAGCAGAAGATAGATGAGCCACATAATCTTAGCCGTAGATGAAGCTCGTGGTGCAAGCTTGCCAATACTAATACCTGTTGCCTCGCCTTGCATCATACTCATATTGCGTATACCCAACATGGGCATGGCTGAAATGGTGAGGATAACAATACCAATACCGCCAAGCCACTGGGTCATACTACGCCAAAAAAGGATCGAACGGGGCAAAGCCTCAATATCAGGCAGAATACTACCGCCTGTAGTCGTAAAACCTGACACAGTCTCGAAATAAGCATCAGCCCAATGGGGAATTGCTCCTGAAAAATAGTAGGGGAAAGAGAACAGGATGGAACTCAAAAGCCATGAAGCTGTAACAATAACAAAACCTGTTTTAGGTCGTAACTTGGCTGGGGGAACAGAAATGTTGATGAACGTAATGAACGAACCAACACTAATAGCCACAATAAAGGTAATGAAAAAACCCTTGAACGCTGCAGGCTCGTTGAGGGCAAGTGCCATGAGCATGCAAAGAAATATGGGTATGGCCAGAAGAAGCATCATAAAGGCGTTGACACGCAAAAGGATGGAATGAAACAAACGTAGACCCCCTTACCTACACTTATTCGTCGTGGAAATGCGACGTGGCTGAACACCATCGGCGGGAACATCGACCTTGGCATCCGTAACCGTAGACGTAACCGTAGCTGTAACCGTAGACGTAACCGTAGACGTAACCGTAGACGTAACCGTAGCTGTGCCCGTAACCGTAGTGGTAGCAGTAGCCGTCGATGGCTGAGAACCATCAAGATCGTCAAGGGAGGGTACTGAACTGTCGAAATCGTGTAAAATCGTGGTGATGTTGGTCTTATTCACAAAGAGATAAACCTCGTCACCCTCCTGAAATACGTAAGAACCATCCGGAACCCAAACACTATCCCCACGCTTGACACACAGAACGATAACATTTTTGTGCCTAAAGCGGTGCAGTGGTTCGTTGAGAAGGCGGTAGCTACTGTGAATAGTGACGGCCACAATCTCCGCACGGGTATCGAAAACGGAGTAAACATCCTTGACACTGCGTGATTGACGCACAATCTGAGTAATGGAGGTAACCAACGCACTGGAAGGGTTGATGAGAGCATCGATACCCATCTCCGAGGCGATGTTGGCATAGTTTTGCTTGCTCACCCGAGAAATGCTCCGCTTGACGCCGAGGGTTTTGGCGTAGTGGGCAACAAGTATGTTGAATTCTTCGTTATTCGTAACGCAAATAATGGCATCAGCTTTGTGGATGCCTATCTCTTCGAGAACCGATTGATCAGAGCCGTCACCATGGATGACCAGAGCTTTGGGGAGCTGTTTGTTGACACGCTTGCAAACATCAGGATCGGAATCGATTAGGGAGATGTGAAGGCCGCGGTTGATGAGTATTTTGGCGGTGGTAACACCGACGTTGCCCGCACCGACGATAACAATATTACGTAGCTTACGTCGACTAATGCCTAGGTTTTTGTAGAGTTGTCGGAGGGATTTGTCTGTACCAGCGACGTAAACGTGGGAGCCCGATTCGATAACGTATTCGCCGTTGGGGATGATGAGGTTTTCGTGGCTGTCGAGAACACCGGCGATTACGAAGTCGACGTCCATGAGTTGTCGGATACGTTTGACTGTTCTGCCGTTGAAGAAGGATTGGTAGTTGATGAAGATGTCGCGGAGTTGCACCTTGCCGCCGACGAGGTTGATGAGGGCACTGCACCCCCCTTCTTGAATAATATTGGCGATGTATGTACCTGTTTCTGTTTCGGTATTGATGATCCTGTCGATACCGTCGATGATGTTGGCGTTGACGGATCCTGAGAGGTATGCCACGGATTTGACGGTGGCTATTTTTTGGGGTATGTTGAATGCTTGGTGCATAAAAATGCACGAGATGATGTTCATTTCGTCGTCATCGGTGATGGAGATGAAGATGTCGGATTCGTCGAGGTTATTTTCTTTCATGAGATCGATGTCGGTTGCGAGCCCTTCCACTGTGGAGCAGTCGAGTCGTTGTGCGATTACCTTGAGTCGATCGGCATTGGCGTCAACGATGGTAACGTCGACGCCATCACCGACTAGTTTGTTGGCGACGTCGATGCCTATGTCTGTTGAGCCGAAGATAACTGCTTTCATTTATCACCACACTTTTGTAACACGGTGGTTACGTTACTCGTAGTATTGTTTATATTATATTGTTTGCAGTATTTTTGTAAAGAGTCAATTAGTTGTATATTTTTCGGTTTGGGCAGTTTGGGCACACGGGTCACAGGCACACGGGTCACAGGCACACGGGTCACAGGCACACGGGTCACAGGCACACGGGTCACAGGCACACGGGTCACAGGCACACGGGTCACAGGCACACGGGTCACAGGCACACGGGTTACAGGCACACGGGTCACAGGCACATGGGTCACAGGCACACGGGTTACAGGCACACGGGTCACATGGTTGTGTGCCCCGTGTACTGCTTTAGACGTCCATGATTCTGCTTCCAGGTTTGATTGGGGTGTCGCCAGTTTTGCACAGTGGGCAGTCTTCGGGTAGGTAGAGTTCGGGTGTGTAGTTTAGCATGCTGTAGAGGTCGTATCCGTGTTCGGCGAAGGGGTTGGATTCGTGTCGGTTGACAATGCATGCGATGCCGAGAATATTGACGTCGCTTTTTTTGATAACGTCGACGCACTCCATGACCGATTTCCCTGTGGCAACAACGTCTTCCATGATGAGCACATTGGTTCCTTTTTCCAAAGTGAAGCCACGTCTTAGTGTCATGATATTGTTTTCCCGTTCGGTGAAGATGGCTCTTTTGTCCATGATTTCAGCGAGTTGGTACCCTGTTGTGATACCGCCTAGTGCTGGTGCTACGATTGTTGTGAAGTCGAGGTGGGCGACTTTTTTGGATAGTTCGGTTAGAACTTTTTTAGCAATGGAGGGGTACTGCATAAGCAGGGATGATTGCATGTAAACGGGGCTATGCACCCCTGCTGACAGTAAAAAGTGTCCTTTGCGTAGTGCTCCAACTTCCTGGTATATTTTTAGTACATCCATCTCCATGGTCGTCCTCCTGAGAAATTATGATTCATTATTTCGGTGTTTAATTTGTGTATTTTAGTTGTTTAGTTCGTAAACAAGTTCGCCATTTTTGAAGGTATGGGTTACAATCCCCTTCATTTTTTTCCCCATGAAGGGTGAGTTGGTACTTTTTGAGCGATTTATTTTGTCATCGTAGGTATATTTGTGATCGGTGTTGATTACCGCAATGTCGGCACGCATCCCCTCTTTGAGTTCGCCCCTGTCGGATAGTCCGAGTATTTTTGCTGGTTTACTGGATGTTAGACGTACAAAGTCGTGCATGGTTATGTGGTTTCCCCTTACGAGGTCGAGGAGTAGGGGAACCATGGTTTGTAGTCCGATTATTCCGAATGGTGCGGAGTTGAAGTTGGTATTTTTTTCGTCGAAGTGGTGTGGTGAGTGATCGGTGGCAACAACGTCGATGAGTCCGTTTCGCAGGTTTTGTCGTAGGTAGTCCACGTCGTGCGACTCCCTGAGTGGTGGGTTTACTTTGTAATTGGTATCGTACCCTTTGATACTTTCGTCAGTGAGGTGGAGGTGGTGGGGAGTTACTTCGCAAGTGATGTTGATATTTTGTTCTTTTGCCCATTTGATGAGTTCTAGCCCTGTGGCTGTGGAGACGTGGGCAATGTGTAGGTGGCATTGTGTGAGTTTTGCGAGTAGGATGTTGCGAATAATCATAATCTCTTCGGTTTCGCTAGGGATACCGGGTATGCCGAGTTTGTGGGAGTGGGCACCTTCGTGGCAGGCACCGTTATTTCGCAGGTTAATATCTTCGTTGTGGGAGATGATAGTGGTGTTGAACCCTTTGGCGTACTCCATGGCTTTACGCATCATTAAGGAGGAGTCCACGCTTTTCCCGTCATCGGAAAAGGCTACGGCACCTGCATCTATCATCAGACCCATTTCGGCGAGGGAGTGTCCTTTTAGCCCTGTGGTTACTGCTCCAATGGGGTACAGGTCGATGAGTCCGGTGTCTTGCCCTTTGCGAAATATGTACGATGTGATGGCGGCGTTGTCGTTGACAGGGGTGGTGTTCGCCATACAGCAGGCAGTGGTGACGCCACCGGCAACAGCGGTTTTGGCACCAGTTTCAATATCCTCTTTGTGTTCTTGACCGGGATCGCGGAAGTGAACATGCATGTCGATGAGTCCGGGCACAACGGTGGATCCGTGGCAGTCGTATGTGTTGCGGGCGTCGGCTTGCGGGTTGTTCCCCGTCATTATCGATGTAATGTGCCCATTTTCCATTAAAATCGAGCCATCGATTATTTCGTCGGGTGTGACTATTTTGGCGTTGGTTAAAAGTGTTTTCATAAATGTTAACTCCGTAGCGGTTGGGAAGAGTTGCGTTGTTCTAGCCTAGTGTATCTTCACCAGCGTCGCCAGCTGTCTCCCCCTTCAGTGGTTAGGAGGAGTTGTGTTGTTCTAGCCTAGTGTATCCGTTGCGTATTTATTTTATTTCGTATTTGTTTTGTTTTGTTTCGTTGAGTAGGTAGTCCATGATAGCCATTCGGAGGGCAACACCATTGCTGACCTGATCAAATATTCGTGATTTGGTGTGTGCAATGGCATCGTCGTCCATCTCTAGCCCTCGGTTGACCGATCCGGGGTGCAAGATAATGGTGTCGTTGCCAAGCATATGTAGGTTGTTGGAGTTTAGTCCGTAGAAGCGGTTGTACTCTTCGGCTGAGGGGATACTCATGCCACCTTTGCCATGTTGTTGATCCATCTGTACGCGGAGCATCATCACAACGTTTGCACCTTCCAAGGCGGAGGCAACGGTGCGAGCAACTTTGACGCCGTAAAGGGTGTATTTGGGCAGTAGTGTGTTGGGTCCGAATATGGTGATTTCGCACCCCAAGGCACTTAAAAGCTTGATGTTGCTTTTGGCTACGCGGGAGGTGGCGATGTTGCCGATGATTGACACACGAAGCCCCTTAAATTTGTTGATGTCGGCAATACTGTTGCTTGTTTGCAGGCTGGTGATGTGTTCCGATATTGTGTAGGCATCGAGGAGAGCCTGTGTGGGGTGTCCGTTGTGACCATCGCCAGCATTGATAACATGTGCTGATGTGCGTTGGGCGATCTGCTCCACGCCACCAGCATGGGGGTGGCGAATACAGTACAAGTCAACACCCATGGCATCCAAAGTGGAGATTGTGTCGAAAACAGACTTGTACTTAGAAGTAGTGGCAGACCTGCTGACGGAAAAATTAATAACGTCGGCATCAAGGCGTTTAGCAGCGATTTCAAACGATACTAGTGTGCGAGTTGATTTCTCAAAAAAAAGATTAACCACTGTGCGACCGCGTAGGTTAGGGAGTTTTTTGACTGTTTGGTTGTTCAAAAATTTGAAGTCAGCAGCTTTAGAAAAAAAATGCTGAATGAGGGTAGGGTAAATTATCTCAGAAGAGGTGTTTAGAAGGTGGGGGGGGAGAGTTAGGTTGGTAACAGAGATAAAGTCGGCCAAGGTTTGAGGCTCGCTGGAGGCGTGGCTTTCAAGGGGGGTATCGTGATGTTTGTGCTGATGTTGCGGTTCGTCTCGCATCAAATATTCCTCCCACTTGAAGTAATCAGTAATCGAAGTATGAGCAGACCTGTAATTATTCGTACAGCTTTATAGTTCAAACGTTATAATAATACACACTTTACGAGCCGATGTCAATAGTCAATAAACAATAATCGAAAATTAATGCCCAAACCTTGAAACACCCCTTCACAACAAAATAATCCACCAAAATAAAACCCAAACACTAGAAAGTTTGATGCGTCATAACCATATTAAACAGATACAAGGTGCTGAAACAAATACGGGCACGATTATTGCTACATATTCGAAAATACTTTAGTAAAAGGGATGCACAACTCTATAAAATGCAAAGTGGTAATTTATGAATTACAAAGAGTATGAAAAATTTGTGAAAATGGTGATCAAACACGCCGAAAACTACTACCATGACGGATCATCCTCAATCGACGACACAACATACGACGCAATGATAAAACGCATTAGTAGCTACGAAACTCTCAACCCAACTAAGATACTACCATTCTCCCCAACACAAACCGTGGGAACTACCCCGCAAAATAGCACACCAAAGACAATCCAAGAACTACTGGATGCAGATATAGAAGCCAACACCGCCTCCAACACCGACGACGGAAATACCACAACACAAAATGGATTCACAAAAGTGCAGCACAGCGAACCCATGCTATCGCTCGACAACGCATACAACGACAACCATATCGCTAGCTTCGTAAAACGGGTCAACAAAGAATCCCCCAACGCAACCTACTCTGTCGAAATGAAGCTGGACGGAACTGCCATTAGTATTCGATACGAAAACGGCAAACTTGTGCAGGCCGTTACAAGGGGCGACGGTACGACGGGGGAGGATGTTACCAAAAATATACAAACAATCAAAAGTATCCCCAAAAATATAGACTGCACCAAAGAATTACTCGTGCGAGGGGAGGTGTTCGCACCCCTGAAAGCCTTCGAAACATACAACAACGAATTGCTGGAAAATGGGGGACGAGCTTTTAAAAATACGCGTAACTTCACTGCAGGAACCCTCAAAACATTGAACGTGGAGGAGGTGGCAAAGCGACCTCTGGATGCCATCATGTACGAGCTAGTAACAGCCGATGCTGCTCCCCAAGATACTCACAAATCGCGAATAGAATTCCTGCAAACCTGTAACATACCTGTGTGGGACAATATTCAATACTGCAACAACATAGATGAGATAAAAACCGCACTTGACGAATTGGGAAAAATACGAAAAAAATTGGACTTCGCAACAGATGGGTTTGTCATAAAAGTCAACGAATACCCTGTGAGACAAGAACTCGGCAACTCGAATCGTGCACCTCGATGGGCAATTGCGTACAAAGATGCAATCAAAGGGGGCATTACCAAACTAATAGGGGTAGAGTTCGGTGTTGGACGAACTGGACGCATTACACCGGTAGCAATACTCGAACCCGTGGAACTCTCAGGTTCAACTGTGGCACGGGCAAGCCTACACAATGCTGACGAAATAGGGCGATTAGGATTGATGATTGGCGACTACGTCAATATTGAAAAAGGGGGGGAGGTTATCCCCAAAATACTCAGCGTCGCGTTGGAGATGCGTTCCGAGTTGAGTCAGGATCGTGCTCCAATCGAGTTCCCAACACACTGCCCAACATGTGCCGAAGAGCTGACCGAGTTTAAAGGGTACGTCAATGTGTTTTGCACCAACTACAACTGCCCCGATAGGGTGAAGGGACGAATAACATATTTCGCTAGCAGAAAAAATATGAATATTGTGGGGCTAGGGGAGAGCATTATCAGTAACCTAGTGGACGAAGGTACCCTCAAGAGTATTGCTGATATTTACGCCCTGTCTGAAAAAAACTTCAAGGGTCGCGACGGCTGGGGGGAGGTGTCCTACAAAAAGCTTTTGACAAATATTGAGCGGTCGAAACAGATGCCGTTTAGCAAGGTGCTGGCGTCGCTGGGGATTCCTGGACTAGGGGTACAGCGTGCTACGGCGTTGGTAAATAAATTTATCACCATGGATGCCATCCTCAACCTTACCGAGAACGATCTGGTTGTTGTGGATGAGATAAATGCGGCTGATATTGCTAAGTTTTTGATGGAGCTTCGCGAACCTGCCATGGTGGAGGATATTCGTCGCCTAGGGGATGCGGGGCTACAGCTTCAACGCAAGGATGCGGGGGGGAACGATAACGATAGCAATGACGATAAAAACAGCAAAACCATGTCCGCAGTACTCCACGGTAACACATTTCTGATTACAGGAACGCTCAGCAAAGCTCGTCAGGAGTTTGAAGAAATTATCACTAAAAATGGTGGATCTGTTCAGTCTAGTGTCAACAAAAAACTGAAATATATTATTGTAGGGGAGAAGCCTGGGAGCAAGCTTGTGAAGGCTAAGGAGCGGGGTGTTACCGTGTTGAATGAAGACAGTTTTTTCAATCTCATAAGTCAAAAGACTTGACAAGTTCCCTAGAAGGTAGTATTTCTATAGGTGTGGAGCAGGCAACTCGGCTCGGCAGGCAACTCGGCAACTCGGCAGCTCGGCAACTCGGCAGCTCGGCTCGGCAGGCAACATAGCCGAACGCACAAACACGTTTGCATCGTCCTGCACACAAACGATACGATTTGCACACCTAACCGATTAAGTTAAACTCAAACAGGACTCTGCAAAACCTAAACCAAATAACTCTTTTACATTACACCATAAAAATCTTCCAGGTTACAACTCTACACCCTTGAGTACGTCTAAGGGTGTGTATCCACGGGCAAACTCTGACAGGCAAGTAACGACCTCGATGGAGAATCACCAACCACAAAATACGCAAAAATCAATACTACATTTCAACAACAATTAGCTGAGCACAATTTGCTAAAACAATCGGCTAACAACTAACAATGGAGAGACTTTGTGAATTTATCTAAACTAAGACTGAAACACATTGATGAACTAATTGAAATTGGCAAAGAGGTTGGACTCAAAAAACCCGGCAACTTTATCAAAAGCGAGCTTATCTCTGAAATACTAAAGCAGATGAGTGTGAAAAATAAGCAGGTAATCACAAGCACAGGATCACTGGAAATACTCCCCGACGGATTCGGATTCCTACGATCAAAAGAAAACAACTATCAGCCAGGACACGACGACGTCTACGTATCACCATCGCAAATACGAAAAGTAGGACTGAGAGGCGGAGACACCATCGAAGGGGAGATCCGAACACCCAAAGATAACGAAAAATACTTCGCTCTAACCAAAGTCAAAAATGTGAACGGAGAACAACCAGACAAACACAGACCCCTTTTCGAAACACTCACGCCACTATTCCCCGACGAACGGATTAGACTCGAAAGCAACCCCGCAAGGTACGATACTCGAATCGTCGACCTAATCGCACCAATAGGCAAAGGACAACGTGGACTACTCGTAGCTCCACCAAAAACAGGCAAAACAATTATGCTGAAATCAATAGCCAACAGCATCCTTGCCAATACCGAAAATATTACCATGATCGTACTACTCATCGACGAACGACCCGAAGAGGTCACAGACATGGCAAGAAGCGTAGACGCTGAAGTTGTTAGCTCAACATTCGACGAACCAGCCTCAAACCATGTGAAAGTCGCCGAAATGGTACTCCAAAAAGCAAAACGACTAGTCGAACAAGGCAAAGATGTTGTCGTTCTACTCGACTCTATCACAAGGCTAGCACGTGCATACAACTCAGTAGAACCATCAAGCGGAAAAGTACTGTCCGGAGGCGTGGACGCAAACGCTCTACACAAACCAAAAAGATTCTTCGGTGCAGCAAGAAATATCGAATACGGGGGATCTCTCACAATTATCGCAACGGCACTCGTGGAAACCGGATCCAAAATGGACGAAGTCATTTACGAAGAATTCAAAGGCACCGGAAACATGGAACTACACCTAAGCAGACAACTCGCCGAAAGACGCACATTCCCCGCTGTGGATATACTCAAATCTAGCACACGACGTGAAGAACTACTCTACACAAAAGAAGAACTCAACAGAGTCTGGATACTCAAACGATTCCTCTCAAACATGAATACCGTAGACTCAATGGAATTCCTACTAGAAAAAATCAAAGATACAAAAGAAAATTCCGAATTCCTAGAAAAAATGGGGCAATAAAATACTTGCAAACACTTAACAAGTTGAAATAAAGTAAACTATCGAGCTGAAATACTTGGGGTAGGTCACAAACTTACCCCAATACCTTACAAAAAAGGTGGTGCTTGCTATGCTTTACGAATTTCAACACAACGTCTGGATTCTTGACGGAAACCTGATACACTTCAAAACCATGCCCATTCTACCCAAAACAGTTATCATCAAACTTGAAAACGGAAACCTCTGGGTGCACTCACCCATCACGCTCACAACACAACGACTAGACCTAATCAAACCACTAGGAGAGGTTCACTACCTTGTTGCACCCAACAAATACCACTACCAAGGGGTGGACGATTGGAAAAAAGAATTCCCAATGGCACAACTTTGGGTCTCGCCTGACGCACCAAAACACCTACCCAAAATACACCACGACCATGTCATCGATCCAAATGCGGACAACTACCCGTGGAGTGGAGAGATCGACCAAGTACTAATGGCTGGGAACAGATTCCTAGACGAAATATTCTTCATACACAAACCATCAAAAACACTAATTGTCACAGACTGGATTCACCGACAAGACCCCACAAAGGAAGTATTCCCATGGACATACATCAAAAAAGGGCTAAATATGGTGAACCCAAATGGGGGCGTGCCTCGACACATTAAAAGGACGCTGACAAACAAAGACTTAGGACGAAAATCAATAAACACAGTGCTATCGTGGGACTTCGATAGCGTAATCGTCGGACATGGTAGCTGTGTGGAACATAATGGTCGCGATCATGTGAAAGAGGTGTTTGCCTGGCTGTACGGGTAGTCGTGTAGGCGTGCGGGTGCGTGTACGGGTGTGCTGGTGTGCTGGTGTGCTGGTGTGTGCTGGTGTGTGCGTGTGCTGGTAGGTGTGTGCGTGTGCTGGTGTGTGCTGGTGTGCTGGTGTGTGCGTGTGCTGGTGTACGGGTGCGTGTGCGGGTAGGTGTGTGCTGGTGTGTGCGGTCAAACCGTGAACCGCACCCCCCCCCCACGCTAACTCTGTGGACGTTTAGGCGTGTGCGGAGTAATATCGTTGATAAGCAAGCCATCAAATATTGGCGGATCCATGAAAAATGTTTTGTGCGGGTAGATGTGCGTTCCCTGAATAATACGCATCTCCTCGTCGTGGGACAACTTGCAAGGATAGAATATTACGTAGTCGTCAGAATTATCTTGCAACATTGTGCTGAGGCGACTGTGGTGGGGTATTGATATAATGTCGGTATCGGTGTTGAAGTTGGGTGCTAGGGTGCAGTTGTTGAGTATGAGCTCTTCGTAGAGGTAGCAGTTTCTGACGATACCGTCATCAGTGGTCTTGTCGTTGCTAGTAACACCGTCACTGGCAACACCGTCACTGGCAACACTGTCACTGGCAACACTGTCGTTGGTAACCCCGTCGTTGTGTTTGAGTCTGTATGCAACTTTTTCGCCATTTATTTGCAGTGTAAAGTTTGCTTTGTCGTCTGTTGTTGTATTTTCTGTGTCTACTTTGGTAAAGTTGTTTTGTAGATCTTGATTGAGTTTGTTTAGGTCGATGTATTTTTTGTGCACAGCTTTGATGTACATTTGCAGTGCCCCTGCTTGGTGTTGTATATTTGTGATAACGGCGAGGGAGTAGTCGTATGTTTTGGTATCATCTTGGTGATCCCCGTGTGCGTCCCTTAGAGCATCTTTGTACTCTCTCATGGTGTAGAAGTTTGTAGTATCTTGCATTACGGTGAGGTCGATATTTTTGTAAAATTTTGAGATGGTGTCGTTGTATTCGTCGGGTATTTGCCATAGCGACACTTGCAGTTTAGTGTCTTTGCCAGTGGATAGGCATAGGTGTGGTATTTCGGTTTTGACTTTGTCGAGTATTTCGGTTTCGAGGTGTGAGTCGTTGAGGTATCCGACTTGCAGTGCACGTATGTTTTCACCGACTTGCTTTGTTTTTGTGAGTCGACGGTTGATTGCACTTCGGTTTTTTCGTTCGACAAGGTTAAGTTGTTGTTTGTGTATGTTTATGAGTCCGACCACGCAAGAGAGTGAGCGTACGGATCCGTCGGGGTATGTTAAGACTCTGTCGAGGAGGTAGAATGCGGGTTTGTTGATGTTGATGAGTTTGCCGTTAGTTAGCCATTTGGTGTAGACGCAGTTAGGATTTTCTGCTTCTTCACTGTCGTGGTTGCCATCATTAGGTTCAGCGTTTGTGTTGTAGATATTGAGTATGCTGTACTCGCTGAGGTTTCCTCTGTCCACTTCGAGGTATATTTGTGTTGGGTCGAAAATGGCTCTTTTGAGCAACACTTTTTCAACATTATATATACTTGCCTTTAGGGGCTTAACTATTGACACAATCCACTCCTATTTGATCACTCTCGAATGACATTAATAGTACTACTACTGGCAAGGCGAAGGGTAAAAATAGTGCAAGTTATTTTAGTCCAAGCAATAGCGATAGAGAGCAGAGAGCTTAGAGCTTAGAGCTATCTAGGGTGCAACATGAGTTGTTCACATCGGCAAAAGCTGTGCAACATGAGTTGTTCACATCGGCACAAGCTGTCTACGCTATTGTCTTGTAAAATCAGTGCTTGTAAGTTTATGGGTGTCCATCTTTCCATTACTCCCTATTCTCGCCATAATATACCTTAATATTAGTATTGTAAAGTATTAAAATTTACTTTCTTACGACTAGATTATGACACAATCCGTCAAAGTACTTTTGTTGTTGATTGTGAGTTATTCGTTATTTTCAAACTTTTACTTGACAACAAATGCGTCACAATGCTACAATTCCTTAAATTTGAATATTGTCGCCGTGGATTGCGTTGAGATATTGATGTATTGCTCCTACTTATAGTTCTATTTTCAATAGAGTATGTTTAAGTAGTGGTGGGTACGAATATTCAACTAGTTGCTGTATTAAATAGTATGATTGCTGTGTTAAATGGTATGATTGCTGTGTTGGTCAGCAGTTCTTGGTTAGAGGTTTGTTATGTTTGCGACACTTGGAAAAAGGCTTTCTAACGCCTTTTCTACCATAGGAAGTGCTCAAAGGTTGTCTGAAGACACCCTGCGTCAAGCTGTAAGTGAAGTTCGAAAAGCTTTACTTGAAGCCGACGTCAATTACAACGTTGTAAAAGCACTAACACTAAATATTGAGGAACGAATTAACGCTGCATTGTCTGCGTCGTCATCCCATGATGGCGTCGATGGCTCCGCGTCGTCGCCACGCAATGACGCTGACGGTTCCACGTCGTCGCCTCAGTTAGACAAACTATCCTCCAAAATCACCCTTCACCCCCAAGGTGCAACAAAAAACCCCCAACACCTTGCATCGTCGTCATCCTCCCTCGAACAACAGTTCATCGCGGTCTTTCGTGAAGAGCTACTGAAACTGCTTAGCGGTGCTGAGAGTCATGGTGGTGCCCGTGGTGTTGCTGGTGCGACCGGTGTTGCTGGTGCCCGTGGCGTTGTCGTGCCCCAAGAGGGCTCCGATCCCACAACAATACTCCTCCTCGGGCTCCAAGGTAGTGGCAAAACCACAGCCGCTGGGAAGATAGCACACATACTCTCGACACCGTCACTGCTAAACAATAGCGACTCAGCACCCATCGACGCAAAGGACGTCCTACTTGTCGGGTGTGACACTCATCGCCCCGCAGCACGTGAGCAGCTGCGAATACTTTCCGAACGCGTTGGAGCAGGCTTCTTCACACTCCCATCACCCTCGGAAAACGGGGCACAAAACACACCCCATAACCAAGAATACCTATCTACCAATATAGCATTGGAAGGCTTGAAGTACGCCAAAGACAACGCCTACAAGGTTGTTGTCATCGACACCGCAGGACGTACCCATGCCGATAAAGAACTAATGGACGAACTTGACCACATGGTGAAAACCTTGCCCCAACTGGATTACCACATCCTTGTGGCTGATGCCATGCTCGGACAGCGTGGTGTCGAAGTGGCAACAGTGTTTAACGATGCTGTTGGCGTTTCAGGCGTGGTGCTATCCAAATCCGACAGCGATGCCAAAGGGGGTATCGCCCTGTCCATCAATTACGTCACCGGTGTTCCCATATTCTACATAAGCGATGGCGAGCGGATCGAAGATATCTCGGTCTTCCATGCAGAACGACTTGTAGACAGACTTCTAGGGCGTGGCGATCTCCTTAGTTTAGCAGATAAAGTTCAGAGCGTTCAAGGTGCACCTGACGAAAAAGATGCCCAACGTATTATTAGTAGTGGCATGAATTTCAATGACCTATTGACACAAATGAAAACCATGCGTAAGATGGGTGGTGTGGCATCCATGATGAAACTACTGCCCGGAATGGGGGGCGGTGCCATGGCTGAAGCTAGCAAAATGGCTGCTTCCCCCGAAGCAAAAAAACGACTGAAAACTACCGAAGCCATTATTCAGTCCATGACACCCGAAGAACGCAGTGATCACAAAATCCTAAACGGATCGCGAAGAAGACGCATTGCCAAAGGCTCTGGTGTCAAGGTGTCTGAAATCAACCGCCTCGTAGAACAGCTCCTTGCCATGAACAAAATGATGAAAACCATGTCGCCCGCTGTTGCCGGACTATCCAAACGGGGCAAAGGTAAACCCATGGGAAAGAAAAAAGGTAGGCGACAAAAAAATAACCACCCAAAACCGGGAAATATGCAGGAACTAGGCGGACTAACACTACCCAAAAACCTGAATAACCTAAACCTGAACGACCTGAATTTAAATGACTTAAACCTGAACGACCTAAATAAATTTATAAAACCATAAAGTACTATGAATAAGGAGAAAACATGGCTGTAAAAATTCGTTTGCTCAGAATGGGCAGAAAAAAAAGACCATTTTATCGCATGGTTGTAGTTGACAGTAGAACAAGAAGTCGTAGCGGAAGCTACATTGAATCCATCGGGTATTACGACCCCATGACAACCAAAGACCCCGTAAAGGTTGATGAAGCAAAAGCACTCCTATGGCTTGGGCGTGGTGCTTTACCCACCGATACAGTGAAAAATATTCTGTCGAAGCATGGTGTCATTGAGAAACTTCATACTCAAAAACACACATCCTCTAAAGAAGGAAGCAAGCTAGTTTAGTTGTACGATTGATTTAATGAGCCAAGAACTCTGGGAACTCAACCTAGACACACTCGGCTCACTGGATTGCTAATATTACTATAAATTATATATGGATAGTAGTTTATTAAGCGGAGGTTACCCATGGAACAATTGGTAAGGTATATAGCTGAGGCTATCGTAGAAGACAAATCGAAGATCGTTATCTCCACTGTGGAGGTTGAACCTGGTAAGAATACCATTAAACTTCAGGTTCCACAGGAAGAACTGGGGAAAGTTATCGGTAGACAAGGGCGTACGGCGAAATCTATCAGAACCATCCTTGCAGCTGCAAGCATCAAGGACGGTATAGACAACCGTTTGGAGATTTCGGAGGCTGAGTAGAGCTTGAAACTAACACTTATCGGCAAAATTACTGGAACCCATTCACTAAAAGGGAACTTTTTATTTTTACCCGATCCCCTTTACGAGTCCGAAGTGAAATCTTTAGACTACATGGTAATATACAAGGGGGGTGAGCTGTTCCGATCTGTAAAGATACGTAGCATCAGCCCCCATAAGGGGAGATACTTAGTCGACTCACCCTCTGTGGACTCCGTCGAGGATGCCATAACACTAAAAGGGTGTGACGTTTACTACCCCGAAGAGGCACTACCCGACGTTGACCCCGGACTGTCTTGGAAGGATGTAAAAGGCTCGCGAATGATCGACGAAGAGGGCGTACTCGTTGGCACTTTGGTAGATTACATGGATTCGCCAGCAGCGGATATATTTATCATCGAAGCTCCAATGGGCGACAGATACCTAATTGCCGACAACGAAGCACATGTACTAAGCTTCGACAAAGCAAATAAGGTTTTTGTCATCAACAAAGAGGGATTGATTGCTGAGAATGAAATTTAACGTACTTACAATTTTCCCCAAGATGTTTGAAAGAGCTTACCAAGACGGACAGGGTGTTGTTGCCAAAAGTATCCTAAAAGGCGATATCGCTGTTAAACCAGTGGATATACGGAGCTTCGCCAACGACAAACACCGCTCTACAGACGACTACCCATACGGCGGCGGTCACGGCTTGGTAATGAAGGTGGAACCTGTGGTTCTTGCTGTGGAAAGTATTAACAGTGTGGAAAAAACCCGCACAATAATGCTTGACCCACGTGGCAAGGTTCTCACTGCTAAGGTGGCACAAGACTATGCTGGTAGCCTGCAAAACGGCGACTACGAATCCATAACCTTCATCTGCGGACGCTATGAAGGACTGGACGAACGAGCATACGATCTCGTAATTGACGAAACACTTAGCATTGGCGACTTTATTCTCACAGGTGGCGAGATCGCTGCCATGGTTGCCATCGAAAGCATTGCTCGACACAAAAGTGGTGTTCTCGGTGATGAAATGTCTGCCGTTGAAGACTCGTTTAGCAACAATATGCTGGAACAACCACACTACACACGACCTTGGACGTTTCGTGGGCTGGCTGTTCCTGATGTTTTGAAAAGCGGGAACCCCTTGCTGATTGACGCCTGGAAAGGGGAGATGCAAAAGAGTGTTACTCGGAAACAACGACCCGATCTCATTCGTCAACGTGGAAGGGATTTGACCGAAAAGCTGGACATTTACGTAGGATTGATGCATTATCCCATGGTGGACAAACGTGGCGACATCGTTGGAACGTCCTTGACCAACATGGACATACACGATATCTCGCGTAGTTGCATGACGTTTGACGTAAGTAGATATTTTATCATAAACCCGCAAGCACCTCAACAAGAGGTTGCCATGCGTGTGACAAAACATTGGAAGGAGGGGGCGGGATTGGCATACAATGCCAACAGAAGCGAAGCATTTGAACGAACCGATGTTGTCTCGTCGCTGTTCGAATGTATCGCACATATTCGCACCGCCACAGGGAAAAAACCTTTTATCGTACTCACTACAGCTAGTGGCGATTACGACTTTAAAGCACCCTACGAAATTGTTTGTGATGCCCACGACGCTGACGCACCTGTACTGCTTCTATTCGGCACAGGGTGGGGGTTTCACGAAAGTGTCTTTCAGATGTCTGATGCAGTAGCGTCACCCATTAATGGACGCGGAACTTACAACCACTTGTCGGTTCGTAGTGCCGTTGCCATTATGCTTGATAGATTTGTAAATTTTTAGTTTAGTAGATATTTTAATATATTTGTGAGGAGTGATTTGGTATGAAAAACCAACTATTAGAGGTTGCTGACAAGCTTACAGCTGTCGCACAGTGGCCCGAATTTCGTACTGGTGATACCCTAAGGGTTCACTACAAAATTAAAGAGGGTGCTAAAGAGCGTGTTCAGGTTTTCGAAGGCTTGTGCATCCGATTTAAAAAAGGCACGGCAAATCAAACGTTTACCGTTAGAAAAGTTGTTGCAGACATCGGCGTGGAAAGGATATTCCCCTACCACTCACCCTTTATCAGCAACATCGAAGTTGTTCGTACAGGTAAAGTAAGGCAGTCACGCATTTACTACATGAGGGCTCTCAGAGGTAAAGCTGCACGGATTAAAGAACGTAAATAATCGAAAATGCATTACTCGACTTAGAGTAGGCGACTATTACTGAAATTGATACTTTTTGAGGATGACTACTATGAAAACAACATGGACAACCCCAAAGGACCTAGAACAGAGCTGGTTCCTAGTAGATGCTTCAAGCTATCGCTTGGGCAGACTTGCTAGTGAAATCGCTGTTTACCTCATGGGAAAACACAAACCGGGGTACACACCCTTTATCGACACCGGAGACTACATCGTCGTTGTTAACGCTGAAAAAATACAGTTCAGCGGAAGCAAAAAAGACTCCAAAATATACTACAGACACTCAGGTTACATGGGTGGACTAAAAGAAACTACACTCAAGGTTATGAACAAAGATAAACCTGAAGAGGTTATCAAACTAGCTGTGAGAAGGATGCTACCCAAAAATAAACTGGGACGCCAAATGCTAGACAAACTCAAAGTCTACAGCGGCGAAACTCATCCGCACGAAGCTCAACAACCAAAAAAAATAGAACTATAATACAAGGAGATAGGTATGTCTAACTATTTTTATGGCACAGGACGCAGAAAAACCTCTGTAGCCCGTGTATTTCTAAAAGCTGGAACAGGTAAAGTAGTGGTAAACTCTTCCCTCTCCAAAGACTACTTCGACAGTGCAACACTCAACCAACTGGCTCTCAAACCATTGGCAATAGTCGGTGCTGAATCGAAATTCGATATCATGGCAACAATCAAAGGTGGAGGGAAATCTGGACAAGCTGGTGCTCTTTCACACGGACTCTCACGTGCGTTGCTAGAGTTCGATGCAGAACTAAGACCCGCACTCAAAAAAGAAGGATTACTAACTCGCGACTCCAGAATGGTTGAACGTAAGAAAACTGGGCAACCTAAAGCCCGCAAGAAGGATCAGTACTCCAAGCGTTAAGCATTGGACAATTTGGGACGCAATTGCGACTCAAGTGGCCAGTATCTACTGCAATACTCACATTTGTTGAGTATTGTGGTGTGTGCTGGCTTTTTTTGTGTGTGCACCTCGAACCATGCCCGCACCTCGAACCATGCCCGCAACGCGAACAACGCTCGCAACGCCACCGCCATTGCCCCTCGGCTACGCGGCTACGCCCTACTCAGCAAGCGAACTCCCGTCGGCACCCTCCTGCATATCGTCAAACCCTAGTTCACCCTCTTGGTAGATGTCGATGTTGTCCACCCCTATTGTGCTTGCGTTGAAAAGAGGGAGCTCTGCACCTATCAGTTCGTCGGATGTGATGGAGAAGTTGAAGTTGATTCCCCCTGGATTGTCAACTTCCTGTATGATTGTGGGTAGTATGTTTGCCGCACGATATGTTGTTGGTGCTGATGGTGTGTTGTTGTTGGAGAGTAGGTAGATTTCCATTGTTTTGGCGTGTCCCTGTAGTATTTCCACAGGGATTTTAGTTGTTGTAATATTGTAGCAGAAAACCTGTTTGTTGTGGAGTTGTGTTTGCAGGTCGGTGTATCGTCTAGAGATATTGATATTTTTAGCATTTTGCGAGAACGGGTTTGGATTATTGATGGGTCGAACAATAATTTTTGAAATATTTGTGTTATCGATGTTGTCGAGGTTGATATTGAGGACGATAGTGCTACTGTTTTTGACACTGTGTGTGATGCCTTGAACTTGTGGTATGTTTGGCAATGCAAAGAGGTTGAGGGGTATGGACGTGCTGTTGTTGCCCTGCGTGTATATTTTGACATGGTATTCGTGGTTATCTTGGAGGTTATCCATGGTGATTTCGCCACCAGTACTGTTGGCACTAAGTTGTTGTTGGTATGTTTGTAGCCCCCCTAGGGTTAGCAGTTCGACAACGATGCTGTCCCCCGCTTCGAATAGTGGTGGGTTGTCGTAGGTAACTTTAATTTTGCCGCTACCAATCATACCTTTAGACTGTTCGAGGCTGACGTTGAGTACATTGTATTTGGGTGGTTTGATGTATCCTGTTGTGATGTTTTGGGTAAGTATGAATTTTCGTACAGGCAGTAGGTGTTCGGGTTGTGTTGTTAGGAAGGCGTGGACACCGAGGTTGTATTCGTTGATGATGGCTGGGCGTAGTATGCCGTATTTGGTGGATGTTCCTTGTGCTATTTGCGAAGTGTAGTCGCCAAACACTTGCAGATCTCTGATGACAAGTAGGTTGTGTTTTTTGAGTTCTTTTAGGAACGAGTAGAGTTTGTGTCCATTTTCGGTGGGTACAAACTTGTTAACCATATCGACCATGAAGAAGTCGTCGAGGGTTTTGGGTGGTGTAGACATGCGTAGTTTGATGCCACGAACGTAGTCGGGAATCTCGTTATTGTCGTCGTTGTTGTCGTCGTTATTGTTGTAGAGCTGTTTGAGGGTGTATTCATTGTTGTTGTAGTTGTTTTCGGTTGTGATGGAGTAGCTGTAGATGAAGAGTGGGTTTTGGGCACCAGCGTCAGTGAGTTTGTTGTGTTCGGCATCTATTTCTGTTCGATTCAGGTTGTACCCTTTGGGCATGTAGACGACGTTGTTTGTGGCTTCAGCTTGTGCGAGTACGTCGTAGACTTTGTCGATTTTCACGCGTTTTGGGTTGTAAGACAGAACCATGACAGCCCTACCCATGAGTGCTCCCACGTAGTCTGTGAGTTGGGTAGGTGGGTATTCGTAGTCAGCGGTACATCCCTCGACAGCGTTGAGTGTTAGCCTTGAGATGTTCATGTTGGGGCATGTTGAGGTGGAATCTTGACCGTTGAAGTCGGTGTAAACAAGGGGGTAGCCATCTCGAGTAAGCTCAATATTGAGGGGGAGGAATGCTAGTCCGTTGCCGATGGCTTCGCCAACAATGCCTAGGGCACCACGACGATCGTTATCGGCTTGGACTTCGGGGGTTTGGCTGTAGCTGATGAAAATATCGGAGATATTGTTGGGGTTCTTGAGGGCATCAAGGAAGTAGTTGGAGTTGAGTGACTTACGGTACACGGATGTGGTTTCAACATCACTACGGCTAGACTTTTTCAGACCAGCACCGTAGTAGGAGTACCACTGAAGGTGGAGGGACTCAAATCCAGGGGTGACGGGTATGGTGAAATTAATGGGGGAGCCCTTGCCATCTCCTTTAAGCAAAAGACTTGTGGTTTGCGGATCGCCATTCTCCCAAAAAGTTACCTTGTACTTTGAGGTGTAAGAAGATTTCGAGGTCAACACCCCATTTATCCTAGCGGTACTGTTGTTAATACTGCTCAAGTCTAGCTTTATGGTGGGGGGAGCAATGTACTCCGGAACAGAGTCGTTGTACAGTAGACTAATGGAGCACGACTCCGACGGCTTTTCAGAGGAACAACCCAACAGCAAAAGCATCACTGGAACGAGAAGTATTGCCGAAAATGGCGGTAGAAAGAAGGGCTTACGATTAGTATTTGCAGACATAAAGAATACTCCAATTGTAGTAACACTCAAGAACTACACAATTATACACGTTAATTAACTCATTTTCAATTTAGCAAATATAATATTGCAAAGTTTTTCAAGAAACACTACAATCAAAGACTATGAACACTTTCAATATAAACTCAACGCCGATACTCGTAGGAACCTCAGGATACAGCTTTAACGACTGGATGGGAACCTTTTACCCCGAAGACACAAGCCCTAAAGGATTACTCGAATTCTACACAAACACAGGATTCAACTTCCTAGAACTAACCTACACATTCTACAAAATGCCACTAGCTTCAAGAATGGAAGAGATGCTCAGAAAAACTGAAGGGAAAATAAACTTCTCCGTAAGAATACCAAAAGAACTAATCAGATACAACGTGGAAGAGGGACTGCTAGAAGAATTCCTGGCAGGACTAAAACCGCTACACGATGCCGGAAAACTAGTGTCAATCTTCGCCGACTTCCACCCAAGCTTCGTAAGCAAAAAAACAAACCTCGAACACATATTCCGAATGAAAGATAAATTCGGCGAACTACCGCTATTCGTAGAACTAAACAACGTCAGCTGGTACAAAGAACGATACACCGAAGAACTCAAAAACAACGAAGTAGGGATGATCGCACTAGATATGCCCAAAGGGAAGGGGTTCCCGCCACTCTACCCCGTTGTATCGCAAGGGGTACTATACATCAGAATGTTTGGTCGTAGCAAAAAATGGATAAATATGGACGACAAATACTACAACTACAGCTACTCTGACCAAGAAATAAAAGGGATGTTAGAACTCATAAACAACAAAGCCGTAACAGCGAAAAAAGTGTTCATCTCGTTCTGCAACGTACACAACGGAGTAGCACCAAAAAATGCTCAAAGATGTATCGAACTAGCTGCCCAAGGTATCAACAACTTTGTACCACCATCAGTAGCAATGAGAAACAAACAAAATAAACAAAACAACTAGAATACCGCAAAAGTGTCTTCTACACATAAAAAAAAGGCTTGAAACCACACAATCCATACGGGTGGCTTCAAACCTTTTTGCGTATTAAGATAACAGAACACATTGCAACGAATTGCAAGTGGCTAGAGTGGCTAGAGGCTTACAACCTCAGTTACCTCGGGGATCTCACGCTTAAGAGCGGCCTCAATGCCATGCTTGAGTGTCATAGTGCTGAATGGGCACCCAACACACGCCCCCTGCAACTCGATGGAGACAACCCCCTTTTCAGTAACGTCAATTAGTACAACATCGCCACCATCGCGTTGTAGCATCGGTCTTACCTGCTCCAACACGTCTTGGACTCTGTCTTTCAGGCTTTGGCTCATGGTATCACCTCGTATTATTGTTTTATTTTGGCAAGAGTTTTTTCGCAGCTTTAGTGGTGTTCAGGTCTATCGCCCTTGTATTTGTGTATCATGGCATTGAGGTCGTCCAAGTTTTTGCCAGTTTTGGTGTAGTAGTCTTTCAGGGCGTCTTCTAGGGCTTCCTCCGCCATGATGGAGCAGTGAACCTTTACTTCAGGAACGCCACCCAAGGCGGAAACAATATCGTTGTTGCCGACTTGTATTGCCTCTTCGATGGTTTTCCCTTTGATGATTTCTGAGGTCATGGAGCTGGAGGCGATTGCCGCTGCACAGCCGAATGTTTTAAACTTGATATCTTCAATAACGCCGTCGTCATTAATTTTCAGCATAAGTCGCATCATGTCGCCACAAGCAGGGTTCCCCACCTCGGCAACAGCGTTTGCGTCTTCGAGATCGCCCATGTTTCGGGGGTTCATAAAGTGATCCATGACTGTATCGTTATACGGTGATTTCATAATACTCTCCTTAATCTGATTCGCTCTACTGAAATAGTATTGTAAGCTTTTTTATTGATTATGTAACTTATTTATTAAACGCGGGGGATATTGCACATAACCTGTCAACAATATCGGGGGTTTCGGCAATTACGCGATCAACATCATCCTGAGTATTGGTGCGAGAAAGGGACATGGTGACGGAACCGGCACAAATATCGGTGGGAACCCCCACAGCGGTGAGTATTGGTGAGGCTTCGAGATCGTCTTCGTCTTCGGCAAGGATGTTGGACGCACAAGCAGAGCCTGAGGCAACAGCGAAGCCTTTGACCGCATACCACATGAGGAGGGACTCCCCTTCGATATACTCAACCCAGAAGCTAACATTACCGGGGAGGCGTTTCGACATGTCCGACTCGCCAGTAATATGGATGAAATCGTACAGGGAGGTAATGCGAGACATGAGGTTTTCGCCTAATGCTTGGAGCTGTGGCACGTAGGTGCTCATCTCTTCGCGAACAATACGGGCACCTTCACCCATGGCAACAATACCAACAATATTTTCACTACCAGCACGAACACCTTGCTCTTGACCACCACCCTCGGTAACAGATAAAATTTTGACACCCTTGCGAATGTACAACGCGGCAGTGCCACGGATACCGTAAAGGTTGGTGCCACTAAGGGACAATGTATCAGCTTGGAAGGTGTCCACGTCGACGGGAAGAAGACCAGCACTCGCAACAGCATCGATGTGGAGGTGGGCACCAGAAGCCTTGACAAGCTTGGAAATAGTAGCAATATCTTGGACAGTACCTATCTCCGGATTAGCATGCTGTATGGCAACAAAAACAGTGTCATCGTCGAGCAATGAGGCAAGGTGGTCGGTATCAACATGACCTTGGGGGGTGACCTTTGCCCAAGAGATTCTGTACCCCTTGCTGATAAGGCGTCGGGCAGGGTTTTGGAGGGAGTAGTGCTCCAATTCACTGAGAATAATATGTTTTTTGTGAAGATTGTCGGGGTGGGAGATGATGCCTTTTAAGGCGAGGTTGTTGCTTTCGGTTCCTGAGGCGGTGAAATATACATCATCGCTGTTGGCTCCAATGAGTTTTGCAACCTCTTTGCGTGCATCTTCCATTGCTTCGAATGCGTCTCGACCAAGGTGGTAGAAGTGGCTACTGGCGTTGCCGTACCTTTCGGTAAGGAAGGGCAGTATTTTTTCCACAACACGTTTGTCGGGTGCACAGCCGGCGATGTTGTCTAGGTATATCATAGGGTTCCTCCTTTTTTTCAAGTGGTTACCAGAGGTATTTATTTAACATTAGTTTAGTATTATTTCAATATATAAGTCCATACAATCTTTACAGATAAAGTGAAAAAAATTGCAAGGGCCCTGTATTCAGGTTATATATTTCCCATTGCGTGTCAAGGCCATAAAGATTGTTTAGTTTATGTTGTTATTTTCCCTAGGTCTGGAGGTTATGTCGAACTTGCCGGTATTTCGGTTGAGGGTAAAAATCTTATTCCGAAGTATCTCCCCCTCATTGCCAAGGGATGTGATTCTTCTGCCATCATAGTGGATGGAAGCACCGCCAATATTGCCGATGGTAATGGTGAAGTAGGACTTGAACTCGAATGGCAGCGTGATGCCACTTTCGCCGGTTACCTCGATGATTTCGCCGGTATCGCTTTCAATATGCACCCAAGACTCGCCGGTAAACTCGATATAAGCTGTTCGAACCTTGTTGGGGTCGTCAAGACTGAGTGTGTTGTCGGGGATGGCATCGGCGTAGGTAACGTTGGGTGGTGCGGCGGTATCGTCGTCAATGGGCAGGGAGCGGAACTGGTTCATGCTTTCATTGGTGATATCGCTGGTGATGAGAGCAATGTAGTAAGTGTTGAGGGTTGGTGTTAGCCCTAGGGAGGAGGTTGCGAGGTAGTTGTAGGGTATGGGGGTGTCTTGTGGTACGGTATCGGGGGGGGTATCGGTTGCAACTATGGGGTCGGGAGTGATGAAGACGGGGTCGATATTGGAGGTAGTTTTGTTCCATATTGCTAGCCCGACAACAACAACGGTGAGGACAGATATGCCTGAAAAGACGATGTAGAGTAGGAGATTGTTTTTCTTGCTGTTTGGTGGTGCGTGGTCATAGGATACGTCGGGCATGTCTTTGAAGTTGATGTATGACAGAACGTTTTCGCTGTTATTGTTTGTGTTATGTGTGTCGTCTGTGGTGTTTGCGTCGTCATTGGAGGTGTTGGTGGAGTCACCTGATTTCCGTTTCAGTCTCTTTGCAGGCTCTGTTTTTGATGTTTTTGAGGTTACAGTATGGGTGGTAACTGTGGAGTTATTGATAATATTTTTGTTGTCGAAGACGTTGCGTTGGCATTCGCTGTCGAAGAGGTATTCGATGTCTTTTTTGTAGTTGAAGTTGAGGTATTCGGAGTATTTGCGTATGAAGCTACGTGCATGAGTGTAGGATGGTAGTTGGTAGAGGTTGCCCTCTTCGATGAGTTGGATGTATGCTTTGCTGATGTTGCATCCTCGAGAGACCTCTTCGAGGGACAGTTTTTTCTCTTCACGAGTTTCATTTAGGAGTATGCCAAGATTGCCGTAGTACATAGTTGAGTCCCCAAGTTGCCTCGTATTTAGAGTTGTTGTTGTGTTGTTGTTGTGTTGTTGTATTATCGTTGTGTTGTGGTGTCTGGATAAACCACAAGTTATAATACTACATTTACGGTACTGTTGTCAACAGGTTATAGATATTTTGCATTGAGGGTTTTTTGGGGAGTGTGTGCTTTGCGTTAGATGTTGGAGTATCCGACTTCGCCGTATGTGTAGATGTGTTCGTGGTTTTGTTTGTCGGTAGTGATGATGTACCCTTCGGCAGTGATTCCTCGTTCGGTGACTACTGTTTTTGTTTGAGATTGCACTTCGGTATGGAAGCTAATCTTTTCCCCGATGTTTTGCGAGAATTGTGCCCAAAGTGACTGAATATGGGGTTCGGTTCCCGTCGTTTTGTTGCTGAGCATGTGTGCTTCGAGGATGCTGGATGCTACGATTTTGTAGGCGTGATACATGTTGAACTTACGACCAGTACTGAGTCGGATAGATGTGCCTTGGGGTAGGTGTTGTAGTGTTTTGCCTGTTTGGTTGATGTTTAGACCGATACCCATGACCATGGATGTTGTGGCTGAGCCTTGGTGAGTTGATTCTAGGAGTAGTCCGCCAAGCTTTTTGTTGTTGAGGATAATGTCGTTGGGCCATTTGAGGTATGTGTTTATACCTACGTTTCGCAGGTTTTTGCAGAGACAGTAGCCGGCGAGGATGTTCATGCGTCCCATGCTTCGAGGGTTGTTCATGCTATTGAAGGGGGGCAAGCTGATGGACATGTAGAGCCCTTCCCCTTTGATGGATGACCATTGACGCCCGCTTCTGCCGTGTCCGTCGGTTTGCGTGTCTGAGGTTACGATGGTGTATGGCGTTGGCGTGTTCGTGCTCATGGTGGTGCTCATGGTGGTTACGCCGTCGGTGCCGTTTAGGAGTAGAGTGTTGGTAGATGCTGTGGAGGCGAGGTGGAGGGTGTGCAGTTGTGGAAGGTTGTGCTGTGTTTTGAGGTGTTCTGCGATTCGCTTAAGCTTGTACTTTCTCACGCTTGGCAACCCTAGAGATGTATATTTTGAAAGCGATGTAGGCAATAACGCCAAGGGATATGAAGATAAATGCCCAGTTGGAGTACTTGTCAAGGTGGGCGGTGAAAGCCTCTTGGTTGTTGCCGAAATAGTAGCCGATGTAAGCAAGGATGGACGACCAAATACCTGCACCTAATGCTGTGAATATGGTGAAGCGAAGCAAGGACATGCGAACAAATCCTGCGGGGAACGAAATATACTGACGAACAACAGGAACAAGACGACCGATGAAGACAGCCATGTTTTCGTGATTAGCGAAAAAACGCTCGGAGAACTGAATGTACTCAACCTTGAGGAAGGGGATTTTGAGGCTGTACAGTATTTTCCTGCCGATGGTGCGACCAAGGAAATAATTGACGTATGCACCGATGAGGGAACCAACAATGGACGACAAAACAACCAAATAAATATTCATGGTGCCTTGGCTTGCCAAATACCCCGCAGCGGGCACAATAACCTCGCTGGGGAACGGAATAAAGGAGCTCTCAATACTCATGAGAAAAATAACACCCCAATAACCGAACATATCGATGAGAACAAGCATGGCAACGGCAGCTGTGTGGATGAAATCGAGTACGAAGTGTATCGGCGTAAGTATAAATGATATCATAGTGGTTATCTCGAACAAAAGGGATTACGCATAATGCAAACCGAAAACCGCAAACCTTGAGCCAGAGTAATGGTAATGGTGAGGCATGGTAATGGTAACGTCATGCCACCAAACGGAGGGTTGCAATCGTGTAAGTTTACAGGGTTAGGAGCCTTGTTGCAAGTAGTAAATTCGGATTACGTGCAAGATAGGCGTGTACGCGTGGGAGCGTGGGTGCATGCGTGGGAGCGTGGGTGCGTGTGCCACTTGCGTGCGACGTGTGTGTGCCACTTGCGTGCGACGTGCGTGCCACTTGCGTGCGACTTGCGTGCCACTTGCGTGCGACGTGCGTGCGACGTGCGTGCCACTTGCGTGCGACGTGTGTGTGCCACTTGCGTGCGACGTGCGTGCGTGCCACTTGCGTGCGACCTACGTGGGCGGAATAAGGTCGCGTGCCTGCTGTATGGCTTGTTGCGTTGCATCCCCCGCAATCATAACAGCAATCACAGACTCACGCTCAGCACCCCTAACTTCGCGTATGTTGGTGGTGGACAGCTCTGTGACACCCTCGGCGGAAATAATCGGCTGCACACTTTGCACCCCTTTTTCGATGAAGAAGTGTTTTCGCCCTTGGGCAGCAACAACGGGCAGGTGGGTGATAACAATAATCTGTTTGTTTTGGCTAATCTTGCGAAGTTTGTGCCCCACCTTCTTTGCCGTGATACCGCTGATGCCGGTATCTATCTCGTCGAACACCATGCAACCGATGTTGTCGGATTGCATGAACACCTCTTTGAGTGCGAGCATGACACGTGAGACTTCCCCACCAGAGGCGACTTTGGCGAGTGGTGCGGGTGCGAACCCTTTGTTTAGGGAGATGAAGAATTGTACGTTGATGCCACCATCTTTGTTGAGTTCCTCTTTGTTTTTGAAGTCGACGTAGAAGGTTGCGTTGGGTAGTTCGAGTTCGGCTAGGATGTTGGTTACTTCGGCACAAATCTTTTTGGAGATTTTTTTACGGTGTTGATTGAGTATGTCCGCTTCGTTTTGTGCTTTTTCCAGGGCGATGGCTACGGATTGTTCTAGTTTTTGGATTTTGGCGGAGTCGTATTCTAGGTTATCCATTTGTGTTGCGAGGTTGTTTGCGGTGTTTAGTAGGTCGTCCACAGTGTTGACGTTGTGTTTTTGTATGAGGGATTTGATTTTGTGGTTACGGCTTTGGAGTTTGTCCACGTCTTGGCTAGTGTTTTCGTTGTTGTATTGGTCGAGGATTTCCTGCAGTAGGTTTGCGGCGATGGATGTGTCTTTGGCGGCTTGATGAAGGATGTTGAGGGCTTCATGGGCGTTAGGTGCGAGGGAGCTGATGTGTGTGAGCTCTTTGATTGCCTGTTGCATTAGAGTGTTTATGTTTGTTTCGTGGTAGTCGATAATATTGAGTGCATTGCCACAGGATGTTTGTATTTTTTCGCTATGAGTTAGTGATTTGATGTGGTCTTCGATATTGTTGTCAGTTGCGGGATGGAGGTTGAGTTCGTTGATTTCGGTGATGTAGAATCGATGGATATCTTCACGTTCGCGTATGGATTCGATGTTGTTGATTAGTTCGGTTAGAGTATTTTGTTCCTCTTTGTAGCTGTGGTATGCTTTTCGGAAGTTGCCGAGTATTGTTGGATCGAGCATGTCGTCGATGAAGCCAAGGTGGTGGCTTGCGTTGAGTAGTTTTTGGTGTTCGTGTTGTCCGTGAATATCTGCTAGGAAGACGCCTAGGGTTTTGAGATCGGCAACGGTTGCCATGGAGGAGTTGATGTAGACGCGATTTTTGCCGTTAGCGTCCACGTGTCGTCGGATGAGGATTTCGTCTTCGATGTCGAACTGGTCGCATAGTTCGATGGGTAGCCCTTCGGGGGTGTCGAATAGACCTTCCACAGAGAGTTTGGTCGCACCAGCACGCAACATGGAGCGGTTAAATCTGTGTCCGAGGAGGAGTTTGAGTGAGCCGATGAAGATAGATTTGCCGGCACCAGTTTCACCTGAGATAATGTTGAGCCCATCGCCGAACTCAATCTCAACATGCTCGATGACAGCAACGTTGGATACGCGGAGAAGCCTAAGCATACGACCTCCTGCCCCAGTGTAGCTTTTCGTTAATCAGGGAGTAGAAGTTGTAGTCCCATTTGACAAGCTTGGCTGTTTCGGGGGAGATGGATATCTCGATGTAATCGTGGGGTAAGAACTGGTCGCGAAGCTGACCATCGGCGGTAATGTAGGCATCACCATACCCTTGGGTGCCGCGAAGAATGATGGTGTGGCTACTAGGCACAACAATGGGGCGGTCGGACAGGGAGTGGGGGGAGATGGGCGTAATGATGAACGAGTTCTGATCGGGGTGAACAATAGGACCACCTGCCGCCATACTGTAGGCGGTGGAACCGGTGGGGGTAGCAACGATAACGCCATCGGCATGGTATTGGCAAACCATACCACCATTCACAAACATCTCCAAGTTGATTAACGAAGGTATCTGACCGCGAGCGATAACAACGTCGTTGAGGCAATGGTAGCTGGAAACCGTATGGGCAGGGGGGAACGATGGGTTATGGTGGGGGTTGTCGTTAGCTGTATGAGTGCTGTTGTGTGGTGCTTGGCGGTGTGGTGCTTGGGTGTGTGGCGTTTGGGTGTGTGGTGTTTGAGTGTGTGGCGTTTGGGTGTGTGGCGTTTGGCGGTGCTGAGGACGCATGTGTTTGTAGTGTAGCTTCATGCGATCCTGAATAGTGTATTCGCCACGCAGGAGTGCCGTGAAGTATCTCTCAAAATTATCGGGAGCAACTTCGGTGAGGAAGCCGAGTTTGCCCATATTGATGGCGATAATCGGTTTGTTGTAGGCATGATCCGTGGAGATAACGGTGCCGTCGCCACCGATGCTTATGACAAAGTCGATGGTTTGGATAAACTCACCCTTGGACGAGAAGTTTGTCGTAGTTGTGTCGATAATGGCATTGATATTGAGGGGGGTAGCGGGTGTGTCGGTGAAAACGGTGCAACCAAGGTTGGTTAAGAAGTTATTGACCCTATGAATAACAGACTCAATCTCAGGGCTGTACCTTTTAGAGATTATAACAAAGGTCTTCATACACAACTCCGTGGATAATCGTTCGAATATAATCCTCATTCTCTCCTATTTTTATACCACTTGAACACGCCTTTAGACAACATAAATATTCGCGATTACCCTTACCACCCAAAACAGGGGAGGGGGTAAGCCCCGTGAGACATAGTTGCGACCCCTCAGCGTAACGAAGTACCTGAAGGATAATCTTCTCATGAACAGAAAGATCCTTCAAAATACCATGTCGCATGGGAGTGCCGCGATCAGCCTCAAACTGTGGCTTGATAAGCATCACAACGGTTGTGGAGGGGCGAGACGAAGTCTCTGCATGGAGGAACTGAACAATACTGGGGAAGATGAGACGAAGGGAGATGAAGGATAGATCGCCAACAATGATATCAAGTGTCTCGCCGATGGTAGCAAAATCAATGGTGCGAAAGTTGGTCTTAGGGATACTGCAAACATTAGGATGAGACTCGATGGAGTGGTGCAAGAGGGACTCACCAACATCAACACAGTAAACCTGAGATGCACCACCCTGTAGCAAAACATCAGTGAAACCGCCGGTACTTGAACCGATATCAAGGCAACGCTTACCACGGGGCTCCAACCCAAATACCGAGACGCCATGAGCAAGTTTGTAGCCACCACGACTAACAAATGGGAGACGACTTTTGAGGCGAACGTTGGATGTAGTGGACACAAGCTTGCCAGCCTTATCAACACGGTGATCATCCACAACAACAAGACCTGCCATGATCATCTTAGCAGCCTGCTCACGGCTCTCACTAAGTCCAAGGGTGTGCACCAGCTTGTCTAAGCGTTCTTTACCAGACTTACCCTTAGGTTTCGGCGTGCTGTTACGCGTGGTTCTTTTTTTGTTCATGATTGCTAACTAAAGTTATCCTTGTTTGCTATGGTCGGGCTCATTGGCTAGGGGGTGAGGAGAGCACTCTATTGCAGGGTTTTGCAAAACACCTTGTATGATGCGATAGATGCTGTCAGAATCCAAGGAACACTGTGCACGGAGTTGGGCAACTGAACCATGCTTAATAAGGGTATCGGGAACAGCTAAGTGGGTCATGGGAGACGAAATACCGTACTTAGGAAGCAACGACTGCAACATCTCGCCTGCACCACCAACTTGACTACCATCCTCCACGCAAACAATATGCTTACGATCGCGAAGGTGCTCGCAAAGCTTGCTCATATTGAGGGGCTTAACAAAACGGAGGTTAACGAAGGCAATCCGAATACCTTCCGAAAGAAGACGCTCGTAAGCACTGTGGCACTCCTCAAAAATATGACCGATGGAGATAAGAACAACAGACGCAGCCTCACACTCATCCATTACCTCTGCCTCCCCAAAAACAAGGGGGGACGGTGGCATGCTGGGATAGACTCTACCATTACCGCGGGGGTAGCGAATAGCACAGGGGGAGTTGAGGGTCAGGGAGTATTCGAGCATCATCTCCAACTCCTGAGTATCGCGAGGGAGCATGATGGTCATGTTGGGCAGACAACGCATAAACGCAATGTCAAAAAGACCATGGTGCGTGGAACCATCCTCGCCAACTAAACCCGCACGATCGATACAAAATACAACGGGGAGGTTTTGGATAACAATATCGTGGACAAGGGAGTCGTAACCACGTTGCAAAAATGTGGAGTAGATGGCAACATAAGGACGCATACCCTTGGCAGCAAGACCTGCCGCGAAGACAACTTGGTGTTGCTCAGCGATACCAACATCGTAAAAACGGTTTGGGTGAGTTTGCTGAAAAATGTCCAACCCTGTACCGGTAGGCATGGCGGCCGTTAGAGCAACAATATTCTTGCCCGCAGAACTACTTGCCATGGAGGTGAGTTTCTCCGCCATAACCGACGAATACGACCTTTTAACAGGTGTAGCATCGTCATTTTCACCACCCTGAGGAGCCACAGCGGAAGAAGAGTTACTGCTGGGGAGGTTGTTGGGGAGGTTGTTGGGGAGGTTGTTGGGATCAAACGAGCCGATACCATGGTAGTCTAAAGGGTTCGCCTCAGAAGGCTCAAACCCCTTACCCTTGACGGTGCGAACATGGAGCACACACGAATGAGGATTTGACTTGCAACTGAGAAGGGCATCATGGAGCTCAGTCATGTTGTGTCCGTCAATACTGCCCATGTAGTCTAAACCCATGTGGGTGAAGATACTCTTGACACTAGAGTTGTCTTGCGATTCCTGCATGTGTGCAGAAAGGCTACCAACCGTTTTGGATATGGACATCTGGTTGTCGTTGACGACAACAATAACTTTACCCGGTATGGAAGAAATATTGTTGAGTGCCTCGAAAGGGAGTCCAGCGGTGAGAGCTCCATCGCCAATAATAGCAACGGTCTCAGAACTGTCGTGGGTGAAATGCTTTGCCGTGGCAATACCCATGGCACCCGAAATAGAGGTACTCGAATGACCAGCACCGTAGTGGTCGAACGGACTCTCTGAACGACTCTGATATCCAGACAAACCGTTGTAAGTACGCATGGTGTGGATACGGTCGTAGCGTAGGGTGAGCATCTTGTAGGCATAACACTGATGCCCAACATCGAAAATTATGGAGTCCTTGTCGGGGGTAAAGACTCGCAGGAGAGCGATGGTGAGATCAACAACCCCCAAGTTGGAGCTAAGGTGCCCACCACGCTGAGAGCAGAAGTCAACAATAGTACTTCGCAAGAGACTACTTAACTTTAGTAGCTCATGGTGCTTCATGAGTGGAATACTTCTGTAGCTCAGTTGTTTGTTCAATCTGCTACTGTGCATGTAATAAAACCTCCACCACATGAACGCAAATGGCTCAATCGGTCGCTGTAACATATAAATAGTCTAAAGATAAGCAAGTCTGCATTCATAAATTTATCCACATAAATCTCACCACACATAACAAAAACAGCACTAAGGGGTAGCCATTGGAGTATCGTCGGGAGTATCGTCGGGAGTATCGTCGCCAAGATCGTTGCCGATGCTATTCGCTAGTATAATCAAGTCCGACAATGCCTCACTGTTGTAAGCAGGCACGGCAAAGTTGTCCAGAAGGGCAAGTGATTCGGCGAGTAGCTGTTTGTACAGCTTTGTGGACTCACTGAGACCGATAACACTGGGGTAAGTGAGCTTGTCGTCGTCTTGATGAGAGCTACTGTCTTCGATATCGTCGTATATTTGGAACGCTAAACCAAGCTTCTCACCAAAAAGGGCAATGGTAGAGGTATCGCGAGGAGACGCCTCAGCAAGGATCCCACCAAGCTCGCAGGAGTAACGAAACAGTGCCGCAGTCTTGTTAGTATGTATAAACTCGAGGACAGACTCCTTGGACAAATTGCTCATGGTGGACATGCCGGCGAGGGAGTAAGACATGTCGGCAACTTGACCAGCAATAAGACCTGTATGACCAGCATACTGAGCCAGCTTTGCGATGGCGTTGATGCGGACGTCGCTGTTGAAGCGGGTATTGATGCTCATTATCTCGAAAACCTTGGTGAGTAGGGCGTCACCCGCTAGGGTTGCAAGCCAATCGCCGTAGGCAACATGGGTGCTAGCACGTCCACGCCTAATGGCGTCGTTGTCCATGGAGGGAAGGTCGTCGTGAACAAGGGTGTAGGTGTGGAGCATCTCGATGCAAGCGGCCATAGGGATCGCTTCGCGGTGGGAGTGGGCAAACAGCTTGTACGAGCTAAGGGCTAACAAGGGGCGAATAGCCTTCCCTGTGGGGATAAGTGAGTAGAGCATCGCCTCCTCAAGGTGAGGAGTATGGGGGCTGTAAGGTGGGAGGGAGCCCTCCATGTAGTCAGTAATGCTTTTGGAATATTTATCGAAAACAGAATTTGTTTTATGCATAAAATCCACTTAATTTAAAGGCAGGACACATTAGGGGTACCTCTTTTTAATACTTCGCACGGTGTAGGCTTTGCACGGTGTAGGCTTCGCTCGATGTACGTTTACGTTTACGTTTACGATGACTACGGCTACTGCTACGGCTATTGCTACTACGATTGTCAAACGTGCACCCCGCTAGCAAAAGAAGGTGCCTGAGTCAACAGTAGAGGTATGGTAGCGAAGAAGCCTCTAACAGTGCACCCCTCTAGTAAACGAGGAGGGGTAAGCCAAGTTTGAAGTATTATAAACGACTTCGAGTGCAATGTCAAAGTTAACTCAAATTAATGGGGAGTTACGCCACCAGCCGTCAACTCTCAATCACCAATCACCAATCACCAGCCTGTGTGTGCAGGAGCCTAAAACGGCAGATCCGTAACACTTGGGTTGATGGTAGTGCCGTTATTGTTGCCACTAGGGGGTAACTGTGAGTTATTTGGCGGTGTGTTTGTTGTGGCAGGATCGATGCCAACGCGTTTTGCCTGCTCTTTGATTTCGTTGACGCGAACCTCAACACTGCTCAAAATCCCACGACATTCTTTGCCGAGATCCATCCCTTCTTCGAATAGTTTGAGGCTTTCGGCAAGTGTTACGTCATCATTTTCCATCGTATCAGCGATTGTGCGTAATCGCATCATCATACTTTCGAAGTTATTAATATTGTTGGTCATAGGTGTACCTTCTTGCTTAAAAATTTATACTTGCTCTTGTATTTATATACTTAATGTATGCCTGTGTTCAGTACTTTAAAGTTAGTTCGCCTTGGAAATATTTGTGAGGAAGGTTAGGATATCCTGAGCATGGTTTTCAACATTAATATGGTATTCGGCTAGCAGTACGTCTCTGTTTTGGTCGATGACGAATGTTGAGCGGATAATGCCAGAGCTTGCTGGGGCGAATAGTTTTTTTTCACCGTAAGAGCCGTAGGCACTAGCGACGCTGTAGTTTTCGTCGGATAGTAGTAGTATTGATAGGTCTCGTTTGCTGATAAACTTTTTATGTGTTTCGCAACTATCGGGGGAAACGCCAACAACTTCGTAGCCGAGGTTGTGGAATTCGTGCAGGTGTTGCGAGAAGTCTTCTGCCTCTTTTGAGCAGTTTGGGGTATTGTCCTTGTTGTAAAAAAACAGTACAATACCTTTACCGGTAAAGGATTCGAAGGTGTATTCTTTGCCATCGCATGCGAGGAGGGAGAAGTTTGGTGCACGCTCCCCTTTCAAAATTTTTATTGTCATAGTGATTGCCCCTTTGTGTTGTGTTTTTGTCGTGGTATTGGAAGTAGTGTTAGAGCTTACAACACGGTGATGGTTCACTTTTTACTAAGTAATAAAATATCAACCGATTATTTACCCTAATAGTAACATTTTTATAAAACCATTTTCAAGCTAAAAAATATTTATTTTACCATGGATACACTTGCGATTAACATTCCGACCGGCGAAACCCCTCTGCAAAACCTTGCTTAAAGCTTGTTCAGACATTGTCGACCGACAGCTGTCTGCTCGATTTTTACGTTGTATTTTATTGACAAAATTAAATACCTTGAAATATATTGTAACGATAAGCTATAATAATAAGTTGAACGAGTATCGGTGCGGAGGAAGTGTTTTGTTTACAAGAGTCAAAGGGTTTCGCGATATTTATGGCACAAGCTATCACTACTTTAATGGACTGATGGCCATACTAGATGAACACACTCGCCGTGGTGGATTCACACACATCGAACTGCCAATGATGGAAAAAGCAGGACTCTTCTCGAAAAGTGCCGGCGACGAAAGCGATATTGTAAGCAAAGAGATGTACCTCTTCAACAACACAACGGGCAACAAAAAAACAGACACCATCGCTCTAAGACCCGAAGGAACGGCACCCGCTGTGAGGGCATACATTGAAAACAAGATGTACACGCAACAACACCGTATCGACAAAATCGCATACGCAGGGGCGATGTTCAGACGAGAAAGACCGCAGAGAGGACGTTACCGACAGTTTTATCAGTACGGCGTAGAGGTGTTTGCCTCCAAAGAACCACATGCCGACGCAGAACTGATTACCATGGCGTACGATGCCATTGCCGAATACGGTCTGCAAGGGGTAACGGTGTGCCTAAACTCCATCGGTTGCAAAGACTGCCGAAAGGGGTACGAAGATGCCCTGAGGAAACACTTCGCAAAACACAAAGACAACCTATGCAACGACTGCCAAGAACGATACCACGCCCGACCCATGAGACTACTGGATTGCAAAAAAGATGCACTAAACTACCACACCATCAACGCACCAAAAATTACCGACTACCTATGCGACGAATGCGACGAACACTTTAACGGGGTGAAAAACTGGCTCAACACCATGGGAACCCCCTTCACAGTGGATACCCGCATCGTACGAGGGCTAGACTACTACATGAGAACAGCTTTCGAACTTGTACACACACCCGAACACAACAATGACGCACGAAGATCCGTAATATGTGGCGGCGGACGATACAACGGATTAGTCAAATCACTAGGAGGTCCAGACGTGGAGGGTGTCGGATTCGCCATGGGGATGGACAGGATCACGGAAGCACTAATGGAGCAAGACAAAATCCATGAACAAAATGAACAAAACAACCAAAACAACCAAAACCACACTCAAACAACCATCATAGCTGACGCATACATCGCCACACCACTCAACACAAACAACCAAACACTAGGGCAAAGACTCGCCACGAACATTACGAAAAGGTTGCGTAGGGCAGGGCTCTGTGTTATCATGAACCCCACATGCTCGTCCCTCAAATCACAACTAAAAGTGGCAAACCGATACAACGCAAGGTTTACAGTTATCATCGGCGACAACGAAATAACCGAAGATAAACTACTTGTACGCGATATGGCCTCCGGGGAACAGGTGCTCATACCACTAAACCTTGACCAAAACCATGACACAGACTCCAATATTCATATGGACTCTGAGCTGTGGGAGGGTATTGTCGACCTTATTCTTGGTGGGGATGCTGATGAGATGGTGGACGTTATTCCCGATGATTACCACGATCACGACGGCGATCACGATCACGACGGCGACCACGATCACGACGGCGACCACGATCACATTAAATAAACATACACAACCAAACAAAACAACAAAACTGATTACACGAGGTAAAAGACATGAGCCTAGGTCGAGAACTAACAAGCGAATTCCAACGCACACACTACAACAACCAACTACGTAGCTCCAATAGTGGCGAAAAAGTTGTACTCAACGGGTGGGTGCAAAATAGGCGAGATCATGGCGGAATTATCTTCATCGATCTACGAGACATCAAAGGCGTTACACAGATAGTCTTCGACCCCAACTTCTCCAAACAAGCAAAAGAAGCTCACACACTAGCAGACGCATTCCGCGGCGAATACGTCATCGCAATACAAGGCACCGTCGCCAATCGACTGGAAGGGATGGCGAATAGTCGACTGGAAACCGGCGACATAGAAGTCTTCGTCGAAAATGTCCAACTACTAAACGCCTCTCAAACACTACCTTTCCAACTAGACGAATATGACAACACAAACGAAGAACTAAGACTCAAATACCGATACCTCGACCTAAGACGCGTTGCAATGCAACAAAATATCCTCACAAAACACAACATGTACAAATCCATTCGCAACTCCCTCTACAACATGGACTTCAACGAAATCGAAACACCATACCTAACCAAAAGTACACCAGAAGGGGCAAGAGACTTCCTCGTACCAAGCAGAGTCAACAAAGGAACTTTCTTCGCCCTACCCCAATCACCACAAATATTCAAACAACTACTAATGGCCGCAGGATACGAAAAATACTTCCAAATCGTAAGATGCTTCCGCGACGAAGATCTACGTGCCGACAGACAACCAGAATTTACACAACTCGACGTCGAAATGAGCTTCGCAATGGAACCAGATGTCATGAACATGGCAGAACAAATCGTAAGCGACGTAATGCTCAACCTACGTGGCACAAAACTAGGCAACGTACCACAAATAACATACCAAGACGCCATGGACAAATACGGCAACGACAAACCCGACATACGTTTCGAAATGCTACTACACAACATCACAGACGTTGTAAAAGGGAGCGGCTTCAAAGTGTTCGACAATGCCATCAACAACGGCGGAATCGTCAAAGGGATTAAAGCCGAAAAAGCTAACCTCAGTCGCAAAGATATCGATGACCTAACAAACTATGTCGCACAATTTGGTGCAAAAGGACTCGCATACATACGCATCAACGAAGACGGATTGCAGTCACCAATAACCAAATTCCTAGGCGACGAAATCACCGCAAACATAGTCAAACACATGGACGCAAATGTTGGCGACATAATATTCTTCGCCGCAGATGCTGTGGACACCGTCAACGACTACATGTCCCGACTTCGACTAAAACTAGGGGAAATTCTAGGACTCATGGACGCAAATCAATTCAAATTCCTATGGGTTGTAGACTTCCCTCTACTCGAATACAGCACCGACGAAAAACGCTACGTCGCTGTGCACCACCCCTTCACAGCACCGCAAGGAAACATCCTCGATGCTGATGGCAACACGGAGGTGGGCAACCTGAAAGCACGTGCATACGACCTCGTACTAAACGGTAACGAAATCGCGGGGGGATCCATAAGGATACACAACAATCAGGTACAAGAAAAAGTGTTCGAACTGCTGGGAATCAACGCAGACGAAGCAAACAACAAATTCGGCTTCCTGCTGGATGCCATGAAATACGGCTTCCCACCACATGGCGGCATAGCTTTCGGTCTAGACAGACTCGCCGCAATACTATGTGGCGTCGACTCCATACGCGACGTCATCCCTTTTCCCAAAACTCAACGAGCAACCGACGCCATGTCCAACGCACCAACAGAGGTTACACAAGCACAACTCTCGGAGCTAGGACTAATTCAAAAAAAGTTTGATAAATAAAATATACGAAATAAACAAGGCAAAACAACAGAACACAACGAACGCAAAGGCTTTAATAAGTGTTCTGAAATAAATTTCCTGAACTATTCTCAATATTTATTATCAAATATTAAGAAACCTATTGCAAAGTATTGAGAAAAGTAATATTATAAGCGGTGTAAGTATCTAAGAGGAATTGATGAGTAAGAGAAACCGTAATAAACAACGGTTAATATCAACTTCACCACAAACTTTTAGATGCATTATAGCGAATACCGATACTAATACCAAAGAAGACTATTAAACATTTGGAGGTTTAATAATGAGTAGGATAGTTTACTTATCACTAGCCGTATTCGGAAGCATATTTCTAGTATCCTGTGGCGGTGCCTCAATCGATCCAGACGCTTCCCCAGTAGCAGCATCAAACTGCGAAACCGGCTACAATACTGACATGGAACGTCAGTTGCAATCCTCGGTGTACTCACTCAATACCGACCTGAGCGGAGTAGACAAAAAAACACGTAACGAAAATAAAATGCAGTACGACGAAGCTGTCAACATGCTAAAAGTAGCCGACTCTTCCATCGCAAACTGTCGCTACGACGAAGCTAACTCTGCCATAGATGAAGCAAGAATGTACTACAACGCACTCGTAGGTGGAGCAGTAATGGCCGAAATTCAAGGACTCGGTGCCATGACTAATTACAAAGTTATGCGTGGCGATACCCTATGGGGAATATCCGACAAACAACTGAACGACCCATTCCTATGGCCACTAATCTACTGGAGCAACTCACGTAGTATTAACGACCCCGACCTAATCTACCCCGACCAAATGCTCAAAATCTGGGCAGATTACGAATCGGATCACAAAGCTAAAGCTCGCAAAATGGCAAGCTCACGCGGTGCTTGGTCTCTATACGACAACAAATAGAATCCAAAAATAAAAAAACTCAATATTAATCTTCTAGGGTTTCAGTTCTTGTGGCTGAAACCCTTTTTTTGTGCTAAACTAACAAATAAATAAAAGCACTAGAAACTTTTATCGCTGTATTGCAACTCAATACTGGATCTGGTCAACCTGAATTCGTACAAAATCAGAAGTATTTAGTGTGTCTACGAAAAAAAGGGGGGTTCAATATGGAGCTCATAAAAAATATGGATAGGGAACTTTACGACGCTATCACAAAAGAGGAACATCGACAACTAAACAACATCGAACTTATCGCTAGCGAAAACTATGTCTCTGACGCTGTTCGTGAAGCATACTCCACTGTACTAACAAATAAGTATGCAGAAGGGTATCCCGGACGACGGTATTACGGTGGCTGTGAACATGTGGATATTGTCGAAAACTTGGCCATCGACAGGGCAAAAAAAATGTTCGGTGCCAACTACGTCAATGTTCAACCACATTCAGGTAGCCAAGCCAATTTCGCCGCACTAATGGCTCTCTGCAACCCGGGGGACACCGTTCTTGGAATGGATCTATCCCACGGCGGGCACTTAACTCACGGCTCACCTGTCAACTTTAGCGGCAAACTATTCAACTTTGTAGGATACACGGTGTCCCCTGAGACATTCCTCATCGACTACGATAACGCCCTAGCCATGGCGAAGAAACATCGTCCTAAAGTTATCATTGCGGGTGCGAGTGCCTACTCACGATCCATCGATTTTGCTCGGTTCCGTGCCATTGCTGACGAAGTAGGTGCCTTTCTAATGGCAGATATTGCCCACATTGCCGGCTTGGTGGTTGCGGGACTGCACAATTCACCACTCCCCCATGCCCACCTTGTTACCACCACTACACACAAAACATTGAGAGGACCTCGTGGTGGCTTGATTTTGTCCGATAGCGAGGAGATTGCCAAAAAGATGAACTCATCAATCTTCCCCGGAAGCCAAGGAGGACCACTACTGCACGTTATCGGTGCAAAAGCTTTGGCATTTAAAGAGGCACTTGAACCGAGCTTTAAAGCTTATCAGGAGCGTGTAATAGCTAACGCACAGTCGTTGTCAAATAACCTCGTTGGTCATGGGTTTGACGTTTTGAGCGGGGGCACAGATAACCACCTGTTGCTCATCGACCTAAGGTCGAAAGGGATTACAGGTAAGGAGATGGAGCACCTACTCGATAGGGTGAGTATTACTGCTAACAAGAACTCTGTGCCGTTTGACACAAGCTCGCCATTGATTACTGCGGGGATACGATTCGGATCGCCAGCCATGACTAGTCGAGGCTTTGGAACCCTGGATATGGCGAAAGTAGGGAACTTCATCAACCAAGCCTATGAGCAACGCAACAGTGAAACGTCCATTGAGGCTATCAAGGGTGACGTTCAGGAGTTTGCCTCCTCATTCCCCACGTTTAAATATTAGTGAAGTGCCGATTAAAACTATTTCTAGGTATGAAAAATAATGAGCAATGTTTCAAAGCTACACAATACTGCCACATCTTGGGACGACTACTTCATGCTAATGTCGCATATGGTCAAAACAAGGTCGACCTGTATTCGCAGGGCTGTTGGTGCGGTACTAGTAAAGCATAATCGCGTTGTTGCCACGGGGTACAATGGTGCCCCCTCTGGCTTGCCCCATGCATCTGAGGTGGGCTGCTTACGCAACGATCAGGGGATACCGTCGGGGGAAAAGCTTCATATCTGTCGTGGTTCCCATGGTGAGATGAATGCAATTGCACACTGTGCACGACATGGTATCGCCACAGATGGATGCACCTTGTACAGCACTACAAAACCGTGCTCCATGTGCCTCAAGGTGATTATCAACGCTGGCATTAAGAGGGTTGTGTACAGTGAGAGCTACAACGATGGCATGGCTGACACAATAATTAATGATATTGGCAACAAGATAGAGTTTGTGCACTTAAAAGTGGAATCTTCAGAGTATATGAAGATGTTGAGAGTGTTCGAGCAACTAGCAAACACGGTTGTGGAGTAGCAAACAGACACGTTGAGGGATGACTTGTTTATGAGGTCGATGTACTTCTAGCAAACACGCTTGTGGAGTAGCAAACAGACACAGTACCTGCGACGCTCAGCCGTATTGATAAGTCTTGGCTAACTAAACAAATAGGGTGGAAGAGAGTCCTTAGGTTCCGGCTCTCGCTTAGAAGAGAGTCCTTAGGTTCTGGCTCTCGCTTGTGGGAAAATAGGACTTCCTTGGTAGGTTGTTGAGCTCCATTATTATTAATAGTAGTACCAATGGAGCATAACGTTGTAGGTGCTTCCCATCAAGTAGTTGTGTTAAGGTGACGATTAGCTTTTGCCATTGTCGATTAGGCTCTGGAAGCTATCATCCATGGGCTGTGTTGGTGCAATGGTTGAGACGGCGTGTTTATACACCATCTTGGTATTGCCGTCGTCAACAACAATGACGAAGTTGTCGAAACCCTTAATAACTGCATTTAGTTTAACCCCATTTACTAAAAAAATGCTACAAGGCACCTTAGCTTTGCGTAGATGATTCAAAACAGTGTCTTGAATATTGACTTTCTTAGTGTCCATCGTATGTTTACCCCCTTTATTCCTATCTATCCCCCATATCGTTTAGCTAAACTTAGATAAGTTATTGTAAAGACTGCTTAAGTATAACATGAAAATAGTAAAAAATGCAAAGGGTATTATTTCGGTGTCAGAGAGTTTGTTGTGTGGTACAGGTTTGAGTTGCGGAACCATGTGAGTTGTCGCTTAGCAAATCGTCGAGTTTTTGTGGCAATGCTGTGGATGATATCTTGTAGTTTTGTGGTATTTTCTGGTTGTAAGTAGTTGAAAATTTCGGTGTATCCGATAGCCTGAAACCCCTTGGCATTACTGGGTTCGTACCCCATGTTGATTAAATTTTGCACCTCGTCAACCCAACCATTTTCAAACATTAAAGCAACGCGATTATTTATGTTTTGGTAGAGTACTTCCCGCTGATTGGAGACGACAACTACGTTGTAGGTAAATCGTGGTTGTGTGTGGAATATTTTTTGTGCATGAGTGAAAGTTTCCCCAGTGGTTTGGCAAATATGTAGTGCACGAATTATTTTTTGTCTATCCCCATGCGTTATTTTTTCTGCGTATGTGCTGTCGGCTATTTTCAGTTGGCTGTAGAGCTTGTCCACAGGTGTGTGTTTGTGTTGCTGGTAGAAGTCTGCTTTGGTTTGAGTAACTTTTTCCGGTTCTTGAAACATGCCACTCACTAGGGAGTTGATGTACATTGCTGTTCCGCCGACGATTAGAGGTGTGTTGCCTCTTTTTTGTATCTCCGAGATTAAGTTTTCGCATTGGGACACAAATTTCCCTGCCGAATAGGGCTCTGTTGGGTCTAGCGTGTTGATGAGGTGATGTGGTATGGCTTCCAGTTCGTTGTGATGTGGTGTGGCTGTGCCGATATTCATGTACTTGTATATTTGGAAGGCGTCAGCACTGATTATTTCGATGTCAGCCTGATGAGCAAGATTCATGGCCATGCTTGTTTTGCCCGATGCTGTTGGTCCTGTGATAATTGTAACTTTATTCAGGCGTAGTTCTCCTATTCGCAATCAGCGTGAATTCGTTTGTTTAGCGTCCAAACATGGACTTAACCTTGTCCAAACTTATTCGCACCATGATGGGACGTCCATGTGGGCAGGTGAGGGGATTGGATGTTTGTGATAGTTGTTGGAGGAGATCCTGCATTTCGAGGAGCTCTAACGCATCACCCGCTTTGATGGCTTTGCGACATGAGAGGGACATGCTAGTTTTATCGAGACTGCTTACAGGTATGTCAGCCGCTAGTTCGTGAAGGATTTTACGCACAGATTGAGCCACGTCGGCTTTGGAAACCTCCATGGGCACCTGAAGGATACGAATACTTCGGTTGTCGTCGCTGAAGTCAACTTGGAAGCCCTGCTCGAGTAGGTATGGCGAATTTGTGGTAAGGGCGTCTTGTTCCTCTTGGGTGACATCCATGGTTACAGGTGTGTGTAGGTGGATAGTAGGTTTGTGAGTAGTTTGTTCGAGTTGCAATTTTTCGTACAAAACTCTTTCGTGGGCGATATGTTGGTCGACGAGAACAAGGTCGTTTTGCTGGTTTGAGCAGAGTATGAAGGTGTTGTCGAGTTGTGCCAAGGCGGTAAGGGGGGACGTTGCGTCGGTGTTGGGTACGGTTGTGCCATATATTTCGGCAGCCATACCTTTCGGCAGGGACGACTCCAAAATGGGTGCATAACGATTGCTTGCAGGAGCGGGCGTGGGGCTACTACTTTCAGGGTCATGGGCTTGTGGGGCATGGGGAATATTAGTGCTTCGACCATGCTCATAGCTGTAGTAACCTGAGGAGCGACTACCTTGCGGGGCGATGGTTGCTGCCGTGGCACCCCCCTGTGTCCCCCCTTTGTACCCCTTTATCTTGAGGTACAGTTCGTCACTGCTGTTGGCATGGTAATCTTTTTCGGGGTAGGTGCTGTCACTATTTTGCACACTTTGTTTACGTATATTGGTGCTTGCGTGGTGTTCGCCGTGGTGTTCGCCGTGGGCAACATTCTCCATGGCAACACTGCTCAGTGCCTTCAACACACAGCGGTGCACCAAAGAGAACACGCTACGCTGATTGAGAAGCTTAACCTCGAGCTTGTTGGGGTGAACATTAACATCAACATCGGAGCTGTCAACAGTAATCGACACAACGGCCATGGGGTAGGTGTTGGCGGGTATGAGTCTGTGATACGCTTGCGTAATGGCATTTGTGAGGTATGGATCGTTAACAATGCGACCATTAATTGCAAACATAATTCCATTTCGACGAGGCTTTTGGATGGTTGGATCTGTGGAAACAATGAAAACGGTGGCGTCATCTGTTGTAATTTCGGCAGAAATAAGGTTCGTCACCCCGAGCATGTTGGCTGCTCGTGCCTTAAAGGGCAGATGCTCCTTCATGACAAAAACCTCTTTACCGTCGCTAGTCAAGGTTACAGCCATACCCAAATTTACCGTTGCAAATAACTTAATAAACCGAGTTATCTCCCTTGTGTAGTGCCCTGGTGTTTTCAAAAATTTGCGTCGTGCAGGGACGTTGTAGAATAGGTTTCGCACAATGATACGTGTGCCTGAAATAGGCTCGGCATCGGTGACAACAGCCTGACCCGCAGGGTTAGTGTTGGAATTCATGGAGAGTCGCTTGGCATCGTAGCCACTTCGCATGCTGTGTATCTCAAACTCAGAAACAGCACTAATGGCCGCAAGTGCCTCACCACGAAACCCCATGGTTTTTATTTGCGCGGGGGCGTAGTAGTTCTTAATCTTGCTGGTGCAGAAACGCTCGACAGTGTGTGGCATGTCTTGGGGGAGGATGCCCATGCCGTTGTCGCGAATAATAATGCTTTGGAGACCGCCGTTCTGGATGGAGACGTGGATAACAGTTGCTCCAGAGTCTAAGGAGTTCTCCACAAGCTCCTTGACAACATGCATAGGGCTTTCGGCAACCTCACCGGCAGCAATCTTGTTACTAATATCGGCGGATAACTTGTTAATCTCATTCATAGTTGTTACTCGAGAAAATAAGTAGTGTGGCTAGTTTCGCCCCATGAGGTACAAAAACATGGCCTCATTGTACCCCTTGATAATATTGCCATTGTATATTATCCAAGGAGTTATATCAACATTGAGGTACAAATTCTGAAACACAATATTATCGTAAGCAAGTTTGATGCGTTCGGACTGCACAAGGCTCAGAAACTCATCGGGATTGCTGGACATACGGGTAAAATAGGTCAGGGTATCGGAGCTATTGAGCTGGCTAACCTTGTGAGAAGTGAGACTCTCTAGCAAATTACCACCATTGGACTGACCACCCATAATCCTCGAGGCACTAAAAATATTGGTCAGTAGTTGGCTCTTAACATAACGACTCTCTTGGGGGAACGGCAAAAAATAGATATCTACGGAGGGGAGTTGGCGGAACAAAGGTAGGTAGTTGCGAACGAGTAAGCCGGTGTAGATACTGTCTAGGTCAGAGATAATAAGCATTTTATTTCGACCGCGACCATTACCAAAAATAAGCTCGTAGTTACTGTAGTCTATGCTCTGAAATGTTTCTGGAGAGTGATTGTAACGGTATCTGTCGCCGTATTCAATACCGCTACCAATCTCGATGAGATCAAAAGTTATCACATCACCATCGGAAATAACAGTGTAAGTTTGCATCAACTGCTTGTTGTAGTACTCCTCAACCTCCAAAAGATAGAAACCGCGAAGGGAGGGGATAGGCTCGATTACTCTAGACTGGAAATCAAGAAGGGAGTTGATACTCTGTGAGAGGAAACCGTTCACAAACTTAACAACCTCATGGCTGGAATACGGCTTAGGACTGTGACTAGCATCAAGCTGGTTGTAACGAGTGGCACGTACCCCTGACTTGGTGTAAAACATATGCATGGCCATGTATTTGTCGGAAACATAAAAGTCTACCACTTGGGAGATGGCATTGTTGCGTATGGTGATGTTAGTGGTGTAAAAAGGTGTGTCGAGGAGCCTTGTCTGTGTGTTGATACGATACTCTTTGTAGTTGGTGTAGAAAAAACGCTCCATGGTTTCCACAGCATGGTCAAGGTTAGTAATGCTAGGCTCAGCGAAGGTTTTGGGGGCGAGGGTGAGACTTAATATGGGGATGAGCAAAAAGACAGAGAAACGCAAGGGGTGTAGAGGGATTTTAGGAAGAATAGTCAGGAGGGTAGTCGCAAGAATATTCGCAGGAGTAGTTGCGGAAGTAGTGGGGTGAGTAGTTGCGGAAGTAGTGGGGTGAGTAGTTGCGGAAGTAGTGGGGTGAGGGGGGGAGCTTGGTGTCATAAGTTGGTGTCCTTGTCCTGTGTGCATTGATGTTGTTGCCATCAAGGTAAAAAGGGGGGAAGAGCCTAACCTAATGGACACCTACCCCCCTTTTATCGACCTACAAAAATTCGTTACTCTTGCGAGGAGCACCCCCGTGAGGAGCATCCCCTTGAGGAGCATCCCCGTGAGGAGCACCCCCGTGAGGAGCATCCCCTTGAGGAGCACCCCCGTGAGGAGCATCCCCTTGAGGAGCATCCCCGTGAGGAGCATCCCCTTGAGGAGCACCCCCGTGAGGAGCACCCCCGTGAGGCGAAAAGTGTGTACCTACAAGAGTTAACCTACATTGCCGACATTGCAGCAAAAGCGTCCTCTAAAGACATGGATCCAAGGTCAATTTGCTGTCCATTGATAAACACTGTTGGAGTGCTGTTAATGCCGATGGATAGGCCGTAGTTTTGGTTTGCACTAACCCTATTCATAACCTCTTGCGATGTTGCTAGGGCGATGAATGCTGTTGGGTCACTGGTCATGCCTGCGAAGTAGTTGAGGATGTCTGCATCGGAAAAGTTTGAGATGGTTTCAGCATTCTCTTCAGCGTACTTGAATATTTGGTCAGTGAGCAGTGTGTTCCCTTCCATGGAGCTAGCAACGTGTATTTGAGACAGTAGGCGTGCCTTAGGATGGATACTGTCAAGTGGGAATTCAAGGGCGTACACAGCGAGGTTGTCGTAGTTGCCACTGTTTAGCATGGGCATTAGCTGATCGTGTAGAACACCACAGTATGGGCACTGGAAGTCACTAGCAATAACAACTTTCATCGCCGCGTCAGCGTTGCCGTATATTGGTGTTAGGGTAGCGTAGTCGAAGTTGCCCATTAGTGGGGCACCAACACCAGCAGAGTTGTCATCAGTTGCTGTATGTTTAGTAATATACGTTGTTAGCAATGTTTCCTGAGGGTTTGCGAAGGAGATAACATCGGGGATAATGTATTTGCCATCGCTGATGATGTAGAAGGTGTCGGATGGCATACCCATGGTTGGGTCGAACGAGATATCAACTTGCAAGAAGCTGAACCCTGGGATTTCGGCTACCTTCTCCAGACTAGTAACGGTAACGTTTACTTCAGATCCGATATTGGATTGGATATCGTCGGTAAGGTATTTATCAACACTGCTTTCAATATCGGCAGAGCTAGCGGTAGATTGCGAACACGCAGCTAAGGATACAGCAGCAACGCTGATCGTAAGCATAAGTAGTAGTTTTTTCATTGTAGAAACCTCCTAGTTTCTGAAAAGTTAATTTTAGGCGTCAAACTTAAACACTCTTTCACATACTAACACAAATATTTAACCAAAGGAAATAATTTTATTTGACGAACACACCTCGCTCACCTAAAAAACAGGGGGGATTGTGAAAAAAAGTTTTGTGGGCAGATCATTGTGCGACTCATGGGGGTATTATAATAATTTTTTTTCATGTGTATCGTTGCATTAAAGGACGTTGTGTGATACAATGATAGTCTTTATTTAAATGTATTCACAAGGGGGAGCAACAATAATGTCTCAATCGAAACCTGAAGGGAAGATGAAACAGGACGGAAAGGGGGAAGCTATCGACTACAAACATACCCTAAACCTGCCCGCAACAGACTTCCCAATGAAGGCCAAACTCCCACAACAAGAACCATTACGACTACAAAAATGGCACGACATGAACCTCTACAACGAAGTGCAAAAACGACGCGTAAACGCCGAAACATATGTTTTACACGACGGCCCCCCCTATGCCAACGGTGAACTACACATCGGACACGCACTCAACAAAATACTGAAAGACTTTATCGTCAAACACAAAGTACTCTCAGGGTATCGATCACCCTACATCCCCGGATGGGACTGTCACGGGTTACCCATCGAACTACAAGTTGAAAAATCACTGAAAAAACCGAAAAATAACTACTCAGCTTCGGAAATACGCAAAATGTGTCGCGATTATGCCGAAAAATATATCCACATTCAACGCGAAACTTTCAAACGTTTTGGGGTTTTAGGCAGATTCGAAACACCATACATTACCATGGATCCCGCCTACGAAGCATCAATACTCAAAAATATGTACGGCTTCTACAACAAAGGAAACCTCTATCGCGGCTTACGACCCGTCCACTGGTGCTCGTCATGCCAAACAGCTCTTGCCGAAGCGGAAGTTGAATACGCCGACCATAACTCCGAATCTGTGTACATCAAATTCGCAATCAACGAAAAATCACTAACAAAACTAGGACTGCAAGAGTATGCCTCCACAGGCGTGAACGCAATAATATGGACAACAACACCATGGACTCTGCCCGCCAACGTTGCCATAGCATTCAAAGATGACCTAGACTACGCCGTACTCAGGGTGGGGGCTAGCAATAACCCTAACCTTACTCAGGGCAGTATTGTTGTTGCATCAGAGTCACTTGCGAGCTCGCTGGCAGAGGTGTTCGACGTGGAAACACTCACCACCATCACCACCATCAAAGGGAGCATGTTCCAAGATATTGAAGCAAAACACCCGTTTTACAACCGTATGTCGCGCGGGATCGTTGCCGATCATGTTACCGACGAAAGTGGGAGCGGTATTGTGCACACTGCACCGGGGCATGGTATGGAGGACTACGAAGCTGCCCGAATACATGGACTCGAAGTTCTCAGCCCCGTGGGTGGCAGTGGAGTCTATCACAAAGATTTAGAAATATTTGGCGGAATGCACATCAATAAGGCGAACATGCTAATCGTAGAACACATGGACAAAAATGGCACACTTATTCGCCACACCAAAATTAAACACTCATACCCACATTGCTGGAGATGCCACAAACCCATCAACTTCCGATCAACACCACAATGGTTTGTCAGCATGGACAAAAATAACTTCAGAAACAATGCCCTCGATGCCATCAAAAAAGTTGAGTGGCGACCATCATGGGGCGACGTAAGGCTGGCAATCATGGTGCAAGGACGACCCGATTGGTGCGTCTCGCGTCAAAGAGTCTGGGGAGTGCCAATCGCCCTATTTACATGCGACGACTGTGGCGAAGTGCACATAACACCCGAACTACAAGAAAAAATACTCGACGAATTCCGCAAACACTCCTCAGATATCTGGTACAAAGAGGAAGCAAACTACTTCCTAGGGGATGGATACAAATGCGGGTGCGGATCAACTAACGTGTCAAAAGAAATGGACATACTCGACGTCTGGTTCGAAAGTGGTGCTTCATACGCCGCTGTCGCTGATTCGCAAGACGAATTCAACATGGATGATATCAAACTCTACCTCGAAGGATCAGACCAATACCGAGGCTGGTTCCAATCATCGCTACTGGAAAGTGTGCTGCTGGAAGGGCGAGCTCCATACGAAACCGTCATCACACACGGTTTCACACTCGACGGAAAAGGCAAAAAAATGTCCAAATCCATGGGCAACGTCATCGATCCCAAAGAAGTTATACAACAATATGGTGCCGATATTCTACGACTATGGGTTGCCTCCGAAGACTACGCCGAAGATCTACCAATATCCAACGAAATACTGAAACGCGTTGCCGAAAGTTATCGCAAAATACGAAATACATACAAATTTATCCTCGGAAACCTAGGCGACTTCAATCCCGACACAGACGCTCTACCCTACGAATCACTAATGGAAATGGACAAATATATCCTAAATAGGTGGGAAATAACCAAACAACGTATCCAAAAAGCATACGACGAACACCAATACCACACCTTCTACCACTCATTCCTGAACTTCTGCATACGTGACCTATCAGCCTTCTACCTGGATATCCTGAAAGACAGACTCTACACCGAAAAAACTACAGGAACAAAAAGACGAAGTGCACAAACAGCTCTCTGGCACATACTCAAAGAATCAACAATACTAGTGTCAACAGTACTCTCCTTCACCGCTGACGAAGTATGGGATTTCATGGCGAACTTCAACGGGAAAACAAAATCGGTATTCCTAAACGATATGCCCAAAAACAAAAACTACAACGACGACGAACTAGTCGCAAAATGGGACAACATTGTAGCACTAAAGTCCGACGTCTCCAAAGCACTGGAAATAGCACGACGAAACGGTGTCGCAAACTTCTCACTCGCAACCGAAATCACCATCGATTACCACGACACATCCATACTACAAATAGACGAAGACCTAAAACGAATATTTATCGTATCCAAGGTCACAGTCGTAAACGGCACACTAGGAGACGACGTAACCTATGTGGCAGAGGGGAGCCAAACCAAAGTGGATGTTGCCAAAAGCGAAATGGTCAAATGCCCAAGGTGCTGGGCTCACAACAACGATAACACTGGATACGATGACGATCCCAACCTATGCAGTCGATGCGTCGAGGTTGTTGTGGAGTCGTAGTCGCAGTGCACGTGCGTGGCGTGTGGCAATGTGCACGTGTGTGGCGTGTGCAGTGTTGCTTGCGTAAACTGTCTGCACACTTAGTCATACGCTAGAGGGGGGGGGTGCTGTTGGCACCCCTTTTTTATGCTCCGATTTTTATGCTCCGATGAAAGGTTAAACGTTGAAAAATATAACACATCACCTTAGTTTTGTCTGCAAATCAGGGAAAAACCCCCTGGATATTATAAAATATTAATATTTGTTCCTGCAGGATTGTAAGATATATTAAGTAGGTATATATTTTTGAGCCTAGTAGGCAATAACAACAGACCTCTTAGTTATTATAACACATTCGAATTCGTTCTAGTATTTAGCAGCACTCCTAATTATATTTGTATAACCTGAGATATTTTTATTATAAAATGGTTGATTTGTGCGAAACCCTAGTGTAAAGTACTCCTATCTAGGGCATCGAAACCCTGCTCCCCTGGAAATATACAGTTTGAGGTGAATGGGATGTTGGAAAAGTTATTCGCTCTTCGCGAAAACAATACGAGTGTGAAAACAGAGGTTATTGCTGGCTTTACAACCTTTGCTACCATTATTTATATACTTTCGGTAAACCCCGCTATTCTTAGCGATGCTGGTGTGCCAAAGGAGGGTGCGTTTGCTGCGACTGCCATTGCAGCAGCGGTTGCGTCCATAGTGATGGGGCTTTTGGCGAAGCTACCGTTTGCGTTAATGCCTGGCATGGGCTTGAACGCGTTCTTTGCGTACACAGTTGTTCTTGGCATGGGATACACCTGGCAGATGGCTCTGGCGGCCGTGTTTGTTGAGGGACTAATATTCCTGGTCTTATCCATTTTCAATATTCGGGAGCTGGTTATCAAGAGCATACCCATGGATCTCAAATACGCTATCGGTGCTGGTATCGGGCTGTTTGTTGCTTATATCGGATTTGCCAACGCAGGCATAATCGTCCAAGGTGTTCCTGTGACCACCATCGGTTACCTCCAAAGCCCCATGGCTATTTTGGCGTTGATCGGTATCGCAATTACAGCACTACTTTATATGTACAAAGTTGTGGGAGCGTTGTTTATTGGCATAGTGGTTACGACGATTATGGGGATTCCGTTTGGGCTCACCGACCTGTCGGGGATAGGCACTGTAGTCAGCTTGCCCGATGTTAGTGGCACATTCCTGCACTTCGATTTTTCGCAGCTGTTCACTTTGGATTTCATGGTTGTGTTGGCCATATTCCTGTTTGTGGACATTTTTGACACGGCAGGAACGTTCATGGCTGTTGCACGAACAGCCAACCTTGTGGAACCGGATGGACGCATTAAAAATGTGAAGCGTGGTTTTATCTCTGATGCCATCGGCACTTTGGTGGGAGCCATCTTCGGCACATCCACGGTAACAACAGTTGTTGAGAGTGGTGCGGGTGTGAGTGCTGGTGGTCGTACAGGGTTGACGGCGGTTACTGTTGGTGTTTTGTTCCTTGCTGCTCTGATGTTTTACCCTTTGTTTAGCGTTGTTCCCATATTTGCTACGACACCTGTTCTTGTTGTAGTTGGTTTCCTCATGTTTAAACAGCTACTGGGGGTGGACTTCGACTGCATCGAAACCTCTGTGCCAGCATTTATCACCATTGCCATCATACCTTTGGGGTACTCCATTGCTGAGGGTATCTCTCTGGGTATTATTTTGTACACTGTGTTGATGACTGCTAAAGGGCGTTTTCGCGAGGTGTATTGGTTGACGTATGTTATTGCTGCTTTGTTTATCGTCAAAATTGGTAGCCACTTTGTGTAAGAGTTTTGGGAGCCTTGGGAGCCGTACACGTGTGGATTTGTGTTGATGTATTATGTTGAGATATGTTCCGCACAGTGGAGTAAAGAATAAGTAATAAAAAAGACCAGTGTGGGATTAACGCCCATGCTGGTCTTTTTGCTCATATGTTGTAATCTACTTGGAGTGCGTACAGGACTAGTCGACTGCCTGCAGTATTGTTTGGTGGGGCTAGGAGGCATTCCCCAGGGATAAGTTTTGGAACACAGGTAGAACAAGCTGTTCGTTGAGCTCAGGGACGATGTTCACGTCGATAAGCTCGGCAACACTGCTATCGGTAGCAATCCGCCTTGCAAGCATATTGTTGATGCTGTGACCACTTTTGTAAGCACGAATATGTCCCATTATTGGCATGCCGATGAGGGCAACGTCGCCGATAATATCAAGGAGTTTGTGCATTACGGGTTCATTTTCCACGCGTAACCCCTCTTCGTTGAGCAGTCCACTGTCGTCGAACACAACAGTGTTTTTCAGGGAAGCACCCTTGGAGAGCCCCATGGAGAGTAGTTTGTCCGCATCGCTTTTGAATCCGAACGTACGTGCTTGGCATACGGTTTCGATGTAGGATTCGGGTTGGACATTGACGGAAGCCTTACTGCGTCTAATCATGGGGTGCGGGTATTCGATTTCAGTTGTAACTTTGAAGAACCTTGAGGGGATAACCTCAATATATTTGTCGCCATCGACGATATTGAACGGCTTGACAATTTTGAGGAATTTTTTGGGGTGAGCGAGTTGGTTTATGCCAGTTTCAAGTATTTTTTCCACGAAGGGACGTGCACTGCCATCCATAATGGGGCATTCGTCGTTGTAGAAGTCGATTTTGACATTATCGATGCCAAGTCCAATCAGTGCTGACATGAGGTGTTCGACGGTACTGACGTCGCCAGATGGTAGTCCGATAATCGTAGCTAGGAAGGTGCTTTTCACCAATTCGGGGGAGGTCTTAACATAGGTGGTTTGTGCGTTGTTGTTAGTGATTTTTCTCATGGAGATGCCTGTGTTGGCAAAATCGGGATGCAAGACAACTCTTACAACTTGACCGCTATGAATACCAATTCCGTCAATTGTAATGCTTTTGTCGATGGTTTTTTGAAACATATTTTTGGTTTCCTCAATTTATTTATTTTTATGCAACTTGGGTATAGGCTTAAATTAGTGTAACTACCTTCTCAGGATCAAGGTTTTGCTTCCCTAGTCAAAGTCTATTCATCTAGTCTATAGCAAGTATTATGCCAACGGCTAAAGCCCTGTGTTTATTGACTTGCTATGGGGTAGCGTAAGTTTTTTTGCACACTGTACGCACCCCGAAGTGTTAACTTTTATAGACACAATTAATACTGAAAATGTAAAATAAGTGGACAACAAGTTATATTGCAGGTGGTGTTTCAAATTTATAACAGACGTTGCTCATCAGCTTGCATTATCGCTGGTGTTTATGATAGGATTGTGTTACAATGCTAATTGCATATGTTATGTAAGACTACTCGCGTCATGTCTTGCAAAAGATAGGGATTGCAGACACCTACGCCGAAAAATACCTTGACGTACGTACGCCACAGGTGTCTACTACTAATATTAACGCTGAGACTAACGCTGAGACTAACTTTGAGGTTGCATTTACCATGCTCGATTTTATAGATATTATTCTCTACCTAACCACTGGCGTTGCTGCTGGTGCCATGATTGTTTTTACAGGGTTTGGCGGCGGCATCATCATGGTGCCCATTTTGTCGCAAGTACTAGGGATGCCGATTAAAGAGGCCATCGGAATATCCATGGCAGTGATGAGCGTCAATGCTGTTGTTACAACGTCGGTGAACATTCGCATGGACAACATTCAGCTCAAAACAGCTTTTATTATGGGTGGTGTTTCCGTTGTGGGTGTTGTTTTTGGGTCGTTGCTCACGATTTTCCTCCTATCCGACAGTGCCGTACATATAATCTTCGCGTTATTTCTGGTTATCCCCATTATTCTGACCTTTCGTAGCAAGGCGGATGGGCTCCTGTACCCCTCAATCGACAGGGTGGAGAATACTAGCCTGTCGGGGATGATTACTGTGGATGGTCGCGAGATGTACTACGAAACACACAAAATGAAACTGATTGCATATTTTGGTGCTGGTGCTGGCGTATTATCTGGGATACTCGGTGTTGGCGGTGCGAGTATGATGATCTCCCTGCTCACTGGCGTTGCCAAATTGCCCATCAAAATTGCCATCGGGATTAGCTCGTTTGCCATTAGTATTGCGGCACCGGTGTCACTTTTAATCTACTACCTTGCAGGGTATGTTAATTTTCATTTAGTGTTGTTGGTTCTTGCTGGTAGTTATGTCAGTATCAAGATTAGTTCTAAGTTTATCGGCAGTGTCACCAACAAGTACGTTAAGGTGATGTTTCTGGTGATACTGATACTATCTTTTGTGAAAAATTTTATTTAGGTGCAAAATAGCAAGCTGCACGGGTTGTTGAATTTATGAGAACAGAACGGTATAAAATACTTTACATGCTCCTCTACAGGATAAGCATTTTTGCACTGTACACTTTCATAGCGGCAGATTTACTGTTGTTTTATGTTGTGGGCTTGGATCTGCCCCTCTTAGAGTTGGGCGTGTTTACTGTGGCATTCACTAGTATCACGTTTTTTGTGGTATCCCTTCTTTTGATGGCGAGGGTTTATCGATTTGCCATGGTTTTGTATATCCCTATAGCAGTACTGTTGGTTACGGTATTGGCGTTTATTGTTGTGCTGTGGATGCAGTAGTAGGGTGCAGCGGTACTACGGTGCTGGTGCAGTAAGTAGGGTGCAGTTGCGTGGTTACGGTATTGGCGTTTATTGTTGTGCTGTGGATGCAGTAGTAGGGTGCAGTTGCGTGGCGTGGTTACGGTATTGGCGTTTATTGTTGTGCTGTGGATGCAGTAAGTAGGGTGCAGTTGCGTGGCGTGGCTACGGTGCAGCGGTACTACGGTGCTGGTGCAGTTGCGTGGTTACGGTATTGGCGTTTATTGTTGTGCCTCCGGCGTAATATAGTAGCCGATACCCTCGATGAGCTTGATGGCTTTTGGCTTTTTCGGGTTGTCCCCCACTAATTCCTGTAGCTGCCTAATATTATTGTCTAGATATTCGCTCCATACGTAGATATCGTTTTTGTTTAGATATTCGAGTATGAGGCTTGTTTTGCTGATAACTGACCCTTGGTTTTCCATAAAGTATGCCAATAGGTTGGACTGTGCTGGCGTAATATATCTCCTGTCGCCCGACACCGTTAGGGTAAAGTTGGCGGCATCAAGGGTAACGTTACCGTATTGAAGCACCCGTGCCTCGTCGTCTCTCCCTGCACCTTCCCCCTCGTCTTCCCCTGCATCCTGATTAAACACCTTACGCAGTATTGCGATGAGCTCTTCGGGATTATATTGTTCGTAGGGTTTTGTGGTACCATTTATAATGTGTGGGTTGTTGTGTTCTAGTGTTATGCTGTTGGTGAGTTGTGGTTTGGTATGAATGTACTCCATCACCACGGTTTTCTTTGTTTTGCTGAGTATTGAGTTTACGATGGGGTCGATACTACCATCGTCGTCATTTTGGTAGTCGATGAATAGTACTGCGGAAAAGCTGCCTCGGTTGAAAGCTTTGACCGCCTCTTCTAAAGAACTGAGAACAATAGGGTCGTACCCTTCGAAAACTAGTACATCTTTGATTATGTCGGCTATTTCCTGAAAGTTGCTTACTATTATTAGTTGTTTCACGGGTGCTCCTGATTGTGTTGGCTGACCAATATTTGTTTTATTTTAGGCGAGAGCCAACCATCTAAAACCATTATACCTTATTGAATATCGATTACAATAATAAAATACAGTTGAAACTATGTTAAATGTGTTGTATTATGTGTAGAATTTGTGTTTGGCTAAACTTTGAGGCGTTGCTTTTTTGAACGCATACCCCAAAATTACGAGACGTGCCTTTATTTATACAAAATTTACACAAAATTTACACAAAATCTTCACAAAGTAGGTTATTCAAAATAAAAGTAGGTGCAAGCTTAACAAAATGGATCATAAACTTATACGCAACTTTAGCATCATCGCCCATATCGATCACGGGAAAAGTACACTTGCCGATAGACTCATAGAGTTTACCAGTGCGGTTGAAAGCCGTGACATGAAATCTCAGCTCCTAGACAGCATGGATATCGAACGGGAGAGGGGCATCACCATCAAAGCACAAACGGTGCGACTATCCTACAAAGCCGACGACGGAAACACATACCAACTAAACCTCATCGATACACCCGGACACGTTGACTTCTCCTACGAAGTCTCACGAGCACTATCATCATGCGAAGGCGTGCTCCTTGTTGTGGATGCTGCCCAAGGGGTGGAAGCACAAACCATCGCCAACGTCTACATGGCAATCGATCACAACTTGGCAATTGTTCCCGTACTCAATAAAATCGACCTCCCTGCAGCCGATCCTGAAAAAGTGCGTGACGAAATCGAAGACTTCATCGGCATCGACGCCAGCGACGCAATACTCGCCTCATCCAAAACCGGTGCGGGTACAAAAGAGATACTCGAAGCCATTATCAAAACCATACCACCACCAGAAGACAAATCACACATGCCCTTACGTGCTCTCGTGTTCGACTCTTGGTACGACAACTATCGCGGTGCCATGGCTCTGTTTCGTGTGTTCGAAGGGACGATGAACCTCAACGACAAACTCATGTTTATGGGACGCAAAGCCAAATACGAAGCAGACTTCATGGGCTACTTCGCACCATCGGCCACAGATGTCGGAACACTGTACTCCGGTGAAGTAGGATTCATTTCCGGTGCCATCAAAACCGTTTCAGACATCATGATAGGGGACACCATCACAAACGAAGACAACCCCTGTGACGAAGCACTACCCGGCTTCAAGGCGGTCAAACCTGTGGTGTTCTGCGGTATGTACCCCGTGGACTCAGCGGAATACGAAACCCTCCGAGACGCCTTAGAAAAACTTACCCTAAACGACTCATCCATACACTACGAAGCTGAAACCTCCTCAGCACTAGGGTTTGGGTTCCGATGTGGCTTCCTCGGACTACTACACATGGACGTCACACAGGAACGACTCGAACGAGAATTCAACCTCAACCTCATCACAACAGCACCATCAGTTATCTATCGCATCGGGCTCACAGACGGAACCACAATCGAAATCGACAACCCCTCCAAACTACCACCACCAAACAAATACAGTAGCATTAGCGAACCGTTCATAACATCCACTGTTATCGTACCAACCGACTACGTGGGGAAGGTCATACAACTACTCCAAAGTCGACGTGGGGTGCAAAAAGATATCCGCTATCTCGGAGAACGACGTGCTGTCATCGAATACTACCTGCCCATGGGCGAAGTTGTCACCGACTTCTACAACAAACTCAAATCGCAAACAAAAGGGTATGCCTCCTTCGATTACGAATTTTTCGAGTACCGACAATCAAACCTCGTCAAACTTGACATCATGATCAACAAAGATGTTGTGGACGCACTAGCAGTCATTGTCCACAAAGACAACGCCTACTACAAAGGACGTGATTTCGTGGACAGACTGAAAACCGTAATCCCAAGGCAGATGTTTGACATTAGCATACAGTCCGCCATCGGTACAAAAATCATTGCCAGTACCAAGATAGGTGCGTTTCGCAAAAATGTTACAGCAAAATGCTACGGCGGAGACGTTTCACGCAAACGTAAACTTTTAGAGAAACAGAAAGCTGGTAAAAAACGTATGAAAAGTATTGGGAGCGTGGAGATACCGCAAGAGGCGTTCCTCTCCATCCTCACCCTCGAAGATGACGCCAAAGGTAAGTAGCAACAAAATATTCACCGCTTTTCAGTGCCACAACTACTCAACGTCAACGCTAGCAAACGAAAGACTATTACGAGGATTCTTATGTTATCTAGGAAGAAGGAAACCATCCACTTGCCCAAAACCACAAGGCGAGTTTTTCTTGACTGGCTAGAAGCTATTGCCATTACGTTTGTCATTGCCTTTGGGATTGTACGTCCATTTGTGTTTGAGCTTTACAAGGTGCCCACAGGATCCATGGAAACCACTATTAACGTTGGCGATAGGATTTTTGTGGACAAAATGTCCTACCTATGGAGTAGTGTTGAGCGTGGCGACATTGTTGTGTTCAAATTCGGCATTGTTCCGAGCCAAAACTATGTTAAACGCATCGTTGGTATCCCTGGCGACACTATTGCTGTCAAAGATAAAGTTCTCTACATCAATGGTGCACCGCAACAGGAAGACTACATCACCATCTCAACTTTTGGCACTAGCTTTACATCATATCGCGACAATATGCCCGAATTCACCATCCCCGAAAACAAATATTTTGCCATGGGCGACAATCGTGAAAACAGCTTCGACAGCCGCTACTGGGGCTTCGTTGACGCTGACAGCATTAAAGGGAAGGCTCGGTTTGTCATCTGGTCAAAGGTGCCCAACGGTGGAATTAAGTTTAATCGTATCTTCCACCCCCTAAACTAACAATAAATTGACTTCTAAGAACAATGGACACCGCGGTGAAGATTGATACGCACTTAGAACGTGTACACAAAAATGGAGAGTTTTAAATGAAGTACAAACGAATACTACTCAAACTTAGTGGTGAAGCCCTCATTGGAGACGGATCCTATGGCATCGATACCAAAGTTGTAAGGTATGTTGCCGAAGAGGTAAAGGCTGCCGTGGAGATTGGTGCTGAAATAGGCATTGTTGTTGGCGGAGGGAATATCTTCCGTGGCGTTGCTGGTGCCGCCCAAGGTATGGAAAGGGTGTCAGCCGATTACATGGGGATGCTCGCAACAGTTATCAACTCCATCGCTCTGCAGAGCGGACTGGAAGGCGAAAACATAGACACACGAGTGCAAAGTGCACTACAAATGACACAAGTTGCCGAACCATTTATCCGACGTAGAGCCATTCGACACCTGGAAAAAGGGCGTGTCGTAATCTTTGCCGGCGGGACGGGCAACCCATACTTTACCACCGACACCACCGCAACACTACGTGCCAACGAAATCGATGCCGATATTATCCTAAAAGCAACAAAAGTCGACGCAATTTACGACCGTGATCCTGCCAAATACAGCGATGCAGTAAAATACGACAGCATATCCTACATGGACGTACTACGCAAAGACCTCAAAGTAATGGACGCCGCAGCCATATCCCTCGCAAAGGACAACTCACTACCGATTATTGTTTTCGACCTATTTGGAAAGGGCTCACTAGTCGACATCATCAAAGGGAAAGCTGTAGGCACGATTGTAAGCTAACAAAGTAAAATTAAACACAGGAGTACGATTTTATGATTATCGATAACCTACAAGTTAAAATGGACAAATCCATGGAGCACTACGCAAACCAAATGAAACAACTTCGTGTTGGTCGTGCAACAGCCTCCATGGTGGAAAACCTGAGGGTAGAACAGTACGGCACAATGGGCGACCTGTTTACCATGGCAACCATATCTACCCCCGACGCCAGAACAATCGTCGTTCAACCTTGGGATGCCTCCATACTTGGTGCCATCGAAAAAGGTATCCAAGAGGCTGACCTAGGCTTGAGCTGCAACAACGACGGCACACTTATTCGCATTATCGTACCACCCATGACGGAAGAAACACGCAAAAGTGTGGTGAAACAGCTATCCAAAATGACCGAAGATGCCAAAGTCTCATTACGCAACGACAGGCGTGCTGCTAACGATGGTGTTAAAAAACAGCAAAAAAATGGCGAAATATCGGAAGATGATGAGAAAAAATTACTTGAACAAGTGCAAAAACTTACCGATACTTACATCAAAATGGTGGACGAACAACACAAAATAAAAGAACAAGAGATCCTACAGGTTTAGTGCACAACTATGCATACTAGTCGAATCGGTATCGAACAAGGCAAAGGTTAACAGGTATGAACAATGGGCTGAGGCACTTGGCAATAATCATGGACGGTAACGGTCGGTGGGCAAAAACACACGGATACATTCGCAGTATCGGACATCGTGAAGGTGTCAAAAATGTTGAAACCATCATCGACGAGACCTACAGCCACGGTATCGAGTTCCTCTCCCTCTACGCCTTCTCCACCGAAAACTGGTTACGACCAAAAGACGAAGTCTCTTACCTCATGGAACTCATGGATAAATTTATATCCTCCAAAAGTCTCCTCAAAAGCCTAAAAATACACAGGCTAGTTGTTTCCGGGTGTCTGGAAGGGATACCCGCAAACACAGCAAACAAAATTACCAACCTTGTTGCACAAACCCAAAATAACAAAGGGCTAGTCATCAACATGGCAATTAACTACGGCGGTCGAGACGAGATTGTTGTGGCTGCCAAAGCACTGGCTCAAGACGCTCTTGACGGCAAAATACTACCCGACGAAATTACCGAAACCGCTCTCCATGACCGTACATACAACGCTTTCATCCCGAATATCGACTTCCTCATACGCACCGGCGGAGACCATCGCATAAGCAACTTTATGCTGTGGCGTATTGCGTACTCCGAACTCTACATTACACCCACAATGTGGCCCGACTTTAAGGCGAAACAGCTTAAGCAAGCACTAGACGACTACTACTCACGCGAACGTAGGTATGGTGCTTTGGGAGCTGGACGCTAAGGGTTGGTTGTGTGTGGTTGTGCGTGCGGTCGTGTGTGGTCATGCGTGGTTGTGCGCGTGGTCGTGCGCGTGGTCGTGTGTGGTCATGCGTGGTTGTGTGTGGTTGTGCGTTCGGTCATGCGTGGTTGTGCGTGGTTGTGCGTGCGGTCGTGTATTCGTAGATGTTGATTTTATTGTTACAACTTGTTACAATAACTCATGCCTAGACCCTCAGAAAATAGACTTATCGCAATATTACTATTAATGCTGATGTTGACACTCGTAGTCGTAACAGCCTGTGGATCGGGCTTGAAGATTGGCAGTAGCCCGCCTGAGGATAGCGTCCCCCCCGACCCCCTCGATCCTTACCAA